>JBKPDT010000251.1:0-12459 GCA_046728035.1 Candidatus Methylomirabilota bacterium
GAATCTAAAAATCCCGGCCACTGTGCAGGCCATCCTGGCCGCGCGCATCGACCGCCTGGCGCCCGAAGCCAAGCGACTGCTCCAGGCCGCCGCCGTCATCGGCAAGGACGTACCCATGCCGCTGCTCCTGGCCATCGCCGACGCTCCGGAGCACGAGGTGCGCGCCGAGCTCACCCATCTCCAGGCTGCGGAGTTCCTCTACGAGGTCAGGCTCTTTCCGGACCTCGAGTACACGTTCAAGCACGCGCTCACTCATGAAGTCGCGTACGGGGGGCTGCTCCACGAACGGCAGCGCGCCCTGCACGCCCGCATCACCGGGGCCATCGAGCGGCTCTTCACCGACGGCGTCGTCGAGCAGGCCGAGCGCCTGGCCCACCACGCCTTGCGCGGGGAGCTGTGGGAGAAGGCGGTCGCCTATCTCCGTCAGGCAGGGCTCCGGGCCATGACGCGGGCGGCCAACCGCGAGGCCATTGCCCACCTGGAGCAGGCGCTCGGAGCCGTCCGCCGTCTCCCCGACATCCGACAGACGACCGAGCTGGCCATCGACATCCACATCGACCTCCGGAACGCGCTCCTCCCGCTCGGCGAGCGGACGCGCATGGGGGAGCACCTTCACGAGGCGGAGGTGCTCGCCCGGGGGCTCGGCGACCAGCACCGGCTCGGGCGGATCGCCACCTTCATGGTGATCCAGTGCCTGGCCACTGGCGATTATGACGAGTCCGTCAGATTCGGCAAGGAGGCCCTGGCCATCGCGCGAACCCTCGGCGATCGCTCGATCGAGGTGGTTGCAACGTCCTTCCTGGGCATGACGCACGTCGCCAAAGGCGAGTTCAGCGACGCGGCCACCTTACTCGAGCGGAACGTCGCGCTCGAGGGCGACCTGCGCTACGAGCGCTTCGGGGCGCCCGCCATCCAGTCGGCGCTCTCGGGGGCCTACCTCGCCGACGTGCTCTCCGAGCTCGGCCGGTTCGACGAGGCCATCGGACACGCCGAGGGCGTCGTGCAGATTGCTGAAGCGGCCGATCATCCCTACACGCTGTACTGGGGGTTGTTCCATTTCGGCCTCGCCCACCTCTGTCGCGGGGACCTCCCACGCGCGACCCGGGTCCTCGAGCGGTGCCTCGACCTCTGCCGATCGTGGCAGTTCGTCGTCGCGATACAGGACGTAGCGTCAACCCTCGGCGCCGCCTATGCCCTCGCCGGCCGAGCTGACGAGGCGCTCCCGCTGGTCGCGGCCGCCGTCGAGGAGTTCCGCCGGCGCCAGAATCACAACCGGCCGGCGCTCATTCTCCTGTGCGCGGGGATGACCTATCTCTCGGCCGGGCGGATCGACGAGGCAGCCAGCCACGCCCGAGAGGCCCTGGCGCTCACCCGCCGGCTGGGGGCTCGGCGAAGCGAGGCCCACGCCCTCTGCCTCGCGGGTGACGTCGCGTCGACAGGCGACGCCGGGGACGCTGAAGGCTACTACCGCGAGGCGCTGGCACTCGCCGGCGAGCTCGGCATGCGCCCGCTCGCCGCTCACTGCCACCTCGGCCTCGGCAAGCGCTATCGGCGTGCCGGCAAGCTCGATAAGGCCCGCGAGCACCTCACCACCGCGACGACGATGTATCGCGAGATGGGCATGCAGTTCTGGCTGGAGCGGGCGGAGGCGACAATGAGTGAGCGTCCGTGAGCCGGCTCCGCGCGGGTGCGCTCGCCGGGCTCGGCCTCCTGCTCGCTCTCGGCGCCACCATCGGTCCGCCACCCATGCCGAGCGCCCAGGCCGGCGCGAGTTTGACGGTCCGGCTCGCCGACCCGATCGGTATGGTCGTGGTCGGGCTCTTCGCGGCGTCCATCCTCCTGTTTCTGTCGCTTCAACGCCGTCGGCGCGCCACCGAGGACGACCTCGCGCCCGGCCGGGAACCCGGCCCTCCGGCCCGGCGTTCCGCGCTGCTCGCCTCGTTGCCCCTTTTGCTGCTGCTGATCGGGCTCATATATCTCACCTGGACGTGGCCCCCCGGCACGGCCCATCCCCTGGAGGCGCCCCTCGCCGCGATCGCGGGACTCCTGGAGCTGCTGGCGCATGCCCGCAAGCCGCCGACCTCGGTTCCCTTCTTCGACTACGCGGTCGCCGGGCTCGCGCTGGGGCTGGCCCTCGCCACGTTCGCGCTGATGGCCTTGGTCGTCCTGGCCGACCGTGTCCTGCGATGGTGGAGCGCGCCCCTCCGGACCGAGGCCGCACGGCCGCTCGACGAGGCCGTCGCCGCGGGCCTCGACGATCTCCGTGCCGACCCGGACGCGCGCGCCGCGATCATCCGCGCTTATCGCCGGTTCGAGCTGGCGCTGGCCGACGCGCGCGTGCCGCGCGCGGCGTGGCAGACGCCTTCGGAATTCATGCGAGCCGCCCTCGCCCAGGTGTCGGTGCCGGGGCAAGCCATCGAGCGCCTCACCGCGCTTTTCGAGCTCGCGCGCTTCAGTGAGCGACCGCTGGGCCCGGAGGCGCGCGAGGCCGCCTACGCCTGCCTGGACGCGGTCAGGATCGCGCTCGAGACGGACCCGCCGCATGCGCGATGACCGCGACGTCGCGATGATCGCCGTCCGCTGCGTCGCCCTGGCGGGCGTGGTGCTGCTCGCCGCCGTCCCGGTCTATCTCTACCTGGAGCCGCCCTGGCGCGGCATCGTCCCCCGCCTCGCCGCGGCGCTGGTCCTCGGCATCACGCTGCTCGAGATTCGGGCGATCCTCGTGCTCCGGCTCGCGCATCACGAGGCGTCCCCCCTCGACGCCGCGCGCATCCCGCCCGTCACCGACGACGGCGCGCCGCACCGACTGCGCGAGATCGAGGCCGGCGTTCGCGCCGCCCTGCGCAGCCGACGCCACTTCGAAAGGGTCCTCTGGCCCCGGCTGGCCGCGCTCTCCCCACGGCCCCTCGTGCCGCCGCCCACCCGCCGCGGCCGCGGGCCCAGTCTGGCCGGTCTCCGCGCCCTCATCGCCACGATAGAGCACGAGCGGTGAAGATCGCGGCGGTCGCCGAGCGGGCACGCGAGGTGGTGCTGACTCTCGGGCGAGTCGTCGTGGGCAAGCACGACGTGCTCGAGCGCATATTCGCCGGCGTGCTGGCCAATGGCCACGTCCTCATCGAGGACTATCCCGGCCTCGCCAAGACCCTCATCGCGCGTCTCCTCGCCCAGGCCCTCGACCTCGGCTTCCGTCGAATCCAGTTCACGCCGGATCTCCTTCCCAGCGACATCACCGGCAGCTTCCTCTACGACCAGTCCCATGGCCGGTTCGAATTCCGCGCCGGACCGGTCTTCACGAACCTCCTCCTCGCCGACGAGATCAACCGGGCCACGCCGAAGACCCAGGCGGCGCTCCTCGAGGCCATGCAGGAGGCGCAGGTGACGGTGGAGGGACAGTCCTTTCCACTGTCTCCGCCCTTTCTGGTGATCGCGACGCAGAACCCCATCGAGCTCGAGGGGACCTATCCGCTTCCCGAGGCCCAGCTCGACCGGTTCCTGATGCGGGTCGGCGTCGGCTATCCCTCACCGGATACCGAACGCGAGATCCTCAGGCGCCGCCGGGAGCGACGCACGGACGTGGCGACGGTTCCCACCATGGTCACTCGAGCCGAGCTGCTGGCCATGCAGGAGGCGCTCGAGGACGTCTTCGTCAGCGACGCGCTCGAGCGGTACATCGTCGCCCTCACCCAGGCGACGCGCACCGATCCCCGCGTGACCCTTGGAGCCTCGCCCCGAGGAGCCCTCGCTCTCCTCAAGCTCGCTCGCGCGGAGGCCGCCCTGCGCGGCCGCGAGTTCGTCCTGCCCGACGACGTCAAGGCGACGGCGGGGGCCGCGCTCGCCCATCGGCTGGTGCTGAGACCGGAGCTGTGGGTGTCCAGGATCACGCCGGCGCAGGTGGTGGAGAGCCTGCTTCACCAGGTACCGGCTCCGGTGACTGAGCCCTCATGAGCTGGCGTCCGACGGCCCTGAACCTGTCGTTCGTGACCCTCGTCGGCTGGGCGCTCTTTCTCGGGGTCCTCAGCGGGCGCGCCGAGCTCATCGTCGCCGCAGTGCCCGTGGTCGTCGCCCTCGCCGTCGGCCGGCGCGTGATGTCGCCGGCGGGGATGTGGCAGCTCGGTCGCCACGTATCCACCGACCGTCTGGTGGAGGGCGAGCGGATGACCGTGACGGTGACGCTCCGCGCGAGCGGGCCTCTCGCGCTCGTGGAGCTGCTGCAGCCCCTGCCGCCGCATGTCTGGCTCGAGGGCGGGCGCAATCACGCCTTCTTCACTCTCGGCGCCGGCGAGGAGGTCCGCTGGACGTTCGAGCTGGGATGCGCCGGTCGCCAGCGGATCCGGCTCACCGACCTGCATCTCCGGCGGTGGGAGCCGCTCGGCCTGGCCGCCGCCGAGATCTGCCAGCGAGAGCCGGCGTCCGAGGTGGCCGTCTATCCGCGCGTCACCCCGCTCCGGCGCCCGCCTCGCCCGGTGCGGACGCAGACCTACGTGGGAAACCACGTCTCGCCGGCCCAGGGCGAAGGCATCGAGCCCGGCGACATCCGCCCGTTCGTCTCAGGTGATCAGATCCGCCACGTGAACTGGCGCGCCACGCTCCGGCTCGGCGCCCTGCACGTGACCCAGCACCATCGGGAACGAAACGCCGACGTCGTCCTCCTGCTGGACACGCTGGCCGACATCGGCCCCGCGGGGGCCTCCGCGGTCGATAGTGCGGTCCGCGGCGCGGCATCTCTCGCCGCCGCCTATCTCGCGCGGAAGGACCGCGTCGGCCTCATCGAGTACGGCGGGATCCTGCGGCAGGTGAGGCCGGGCGCCGGACGTGCCCACTGGGAGCGCCTGCTCGACACGCTGGCGCGCTCATCCGTCGTCTTCACGTACGTGGCCCGGGACCTCGAGGTCATCCCACCGCGCGTCCTGCCTCCCCAGGCCCTGGTGGTGGCCCTGAGCCCGCTCCTCGACGCGCGATTCCTCAAAGCGGCGACGGATCTCGCCGCGCGCGGCTTTGACCTCGTTCTCGTCGCGGTGTCCCCGATCGCGGCGGCGCGTGCCCTCGTGGCGGGCGGCCCCGTGACCGACCTGGCGGCGCGGCTGTGGGCGCTGGAGCGCCGCGCCTACCTCGACGAGCTACGGCGCGGCGGCCTTACCATCGTCGACTGGGACGGCGTCGAGCCCCTCGAGGCAGCCCTGGCCGGCGGGCGCCGTCCGCGATTTCGGGGGGCCCGCGCGTGACGCTGCGGCTCGCGGCGGCGACGCTCATGGCGATGCTCGCGGGGCTCCCGCTGATCGTGCTGCCCTCGCCCTTTCTCGCCGCGCTCGCCGCGCTAGCCCTCGTCGTGGGCGGCGCCGGAGCGCTCGCGGCCTCGGCCCCTCTGGCCACGGCCGGCGGGGCGCTCGCGCTCATCGAGTACACCCTCGCCCTCGTGATCGCCCGGCCTGACCCCGATCCCGTCACGGGGACCGCGATCGGCGCCGGGCTCGTTCTCCTGCTCGCGGGCACGCACTTCGCCAGCCGCACGCGCGGCGCCGCCTGCGGCTCCCGGGTCATTCGCTCCCAGGCCCGCTACTGGCTGGGGATCGTCGCGCTGGGCGCCGTCGGCGCGACCCTTCTCACGATCGCAGGAGAGGCGCTCGCTCTCGCCCTCCGTGGCGCCGCCCTTCCCGTGGTCGTCGCGGTGGCGGCGCTGGGGGCCTTGATGACGGTAGCCGGTCTGGTCGCGCTGGTCACGACCTCCCGGCACGATGCGTAGTCCCCCGACGCCCTGAAGCCACGCAAGGGCCAGAGGGGCTGCGTAGCTGCCACCCCGCTCGATGAACTCCCAGATCGGCTCCCCGGCCAGCGGCCGGAGGGCCTCGGTGCCGAGCTTCCAGACGAAGACGAAGATCAGCAGGCCGCGTCCCGGCCGGGCGAAGACGAGTAGCCCGAGGGCACACTCGAACCATCCCGCAAACGGTCGGAGCGGGTGGCCCGCGATCGTAGCCGGGCTGATCCCGATCGCCGCGGCATAGCCGCTCCAGTCCTTGTGCATGGCGAAGTCGAAGCCGGCGTGTCCGATCAGGAGCAGCGCGGTCGTCGCCCGGAGAACCCAGCCGATCGCCGATGCCCGCGCTTCGGTGAGTGCGGGCATCGGCCTCGTCGAGAACCAATCAGCCAGCGACCGACCCCCACCGAGCAGGATGAGGAAGGCCAGAGGGACGCCGTAGTTGCCGGCGCGCTCGAAGAGCTCCCACACACCTTGTCCGGCGAGGGGGCGAAGGCAGGCCGTCTGCAATCCCCAGAACGTCATGTAGAGGATGACCGCACGGATCGGCTGGAACAGGGTGAGAACGCCCACGGTGACGTCGACGATCCCGACCATCGGCATGAGTTTCCACGCCCACGCTTCCGGGATTCCGAAGATCGCGAAGTACGGCAGCCACGCAGCCTTGGTGATGATGCCGAAGGCCCCGTGGCCGATGAAGCAGGCCGCCACCCCCACGCGCAGGATCCAGTGGAGCGCCGAAGCGTCCAGCGGCGCCGCCAGCTCGCCGAGGCGGCCAGGCGATGGCCACTCGAGCGACCGGCCGTCGCGCATCGTTGCGAGGTTAGACATGAGGCGTACCCGGCCTCACTTCTTGGCCGGCTGGAGATAGAGCGCCGCTGCTCGCTGTCCGATCTTCCGGCCCAGGGCGAGCCCATCCTCACAGGCGCTACGGAAGTGGATGCCGGCATAGACCCGGGAGTCGGCGCTCTCGCGCGCCGCCTGGGAGAAGCTGGTGAACGATCGGGTGATCCCTTCGAATGGCTTGCCACTCGCCACCGTGAAGCTGGCCTGGTCGCCACCCAGAGCACTGGCGAGGGCCACGGCGGCTGCCCCGCTGAAGGTGCTCTGCGTGGACGGATAGTCCGAGACGTTCGGGGTGTTCTGATGACTCTCCCAGGTCGGGTCGCCGACGGTGGCGTCGTTGCCGTCGTTGTCGCCCTCGCGAATGGCGGTGATTGGGCGCCACAGATCGTACACGTAGCGGATCTTCCAGCCCGCGATGTACCCGTCCGCCATCGCCATGTTCATCAAGGCGAGGGTCCGGGCGCTGTCCCGGGCATCGAGACCGCGCGCGGTGACCACCGTACGCGCGATCCGGTTCCACGCGCCCGGCCCCTCGAACCAGAAGCGCGCGATCTGCGTCTGGTCGTCGGTGCGCACCGTGCTGACCTTGCCGCCGACGTTCTTCACCTCGTTGTAGTCGCGCGCGTAGGTCTCGCTCGTCAGTGCCGGGGGACCGGGAAGCCAGAATTGCGAAGCGGAAAGTAGCGTGAACGGTGTGACGTTCGCCCAGCCCGGAACCGACGAGGCCAAATAGCCGGGAGCCAGGTCCGGGTTGGCGATGGGCGGGTTGGGGGGCGTGGGATTGGGATGCGGCCGCCACTTGCCGGGCCCCATGGCCGGCGTGTAGGGCGCGTCCCGCGTGGCCCCGTCGTCCTTGCGAAGCGTGAGGATTGCCGCCCCGGCCGCGCGCCCGACCGCCACGCCCTTGTTCCGGGCGGACCCGTCGGTGACGCGAGCGATCGACGCGGCGTAGGCCTGGTCGAGCAGCGCGAGCGTCGCCCCCTTCTGGGCCGGCGTGCCGTAGAGGTTGACCACGCCGACGAGCACCGTATGGGCGGCGGCCGCGGTCGCGGCATCGGGCGACGCGGCGGGGTCGCCGGGACCCTCGAAGTAATACGCGTCATACCGGCGATTGATCGCATTCAGCGCATCGTGCACCGCGGCCTGCGTCATGGCCAGGGTGCGCGTAGACACGACGGCGCTCTGGCCGTTGGCCGCGATGGCTTTCATCGCCGTGTCGTTCCACTGGACGACCTCGTTGGCCAAGGCGGGCGGGGCGAGGGGAAGAGCCCACGTACAGACGACCAAGCTGATGGTCGGGACCAGGTTACCGATGGCTCTGAGGCCATGCATCATGGCTCGATCCTCCATTGCTGTGAGGGCGACGGGGTGCGCCCATGGGCGCGGTGGGAGCTTTCCGAACTTCGAGAATCACCTCCCCTAGTCGGTCCTGTGGCCGGTGGGACCCACCGTCGCGATGCGCAATCGGTGCCAGGTGATCTCCTGTTCCGTGTTCGCGGGGAATTCATGTACTTGGCCGCCGACGGCGACGCGTCGGGTTGGTCCCGAGGGTGGAAGCCCAGCGTCCCGCCCGAAGCGATCGGGAATGCTGCCCGCGGCGCCTTGACTTGCACGGGGGCCCCGGCTAGGCTCGTCGCAGCCGACCGCCCATGCGAATCACCGCTGTCCGCGCCTCCTGGCTCCGCGCCCCCATTCCCGCGGCCGCCGCCCATGTCAGCGACTTCGGACGGAACGATTCGTTCAACATGTGCCTGGTGGAGATCGACACCGACGTTGGGATCACCGGGCTCGGCGAGGCCAAGGCCGCCGTCGGCAATCTCGGCAACTACGCCGCCATCGTGACGCTGATCCAGGAGGAGTTCGCCCCGCTCCTGGTGGGACGCGACCCGCGCGACATCACCGGCGCCTGGGACCTCCTCTACAACGGCTCGCGCGCGCATTACGCGATCCGGGAGGGGCGCACGTTTCCCACCATCGGCCGCCGGGGCATCACGCTCTCCGCGGTGTCCGGCGTGGACATCGCGCTTTGGGACATCCTCGGCCGCTCGCTCGAGGTGCCCGTGTGGCGACTCATGGGCGGGCAGTACCGCGACCGCGTGCCCGCCTACGCCTCCGGCGGCTGGGCCCCCGTGGGGAGCATCGGCAAGCAGATGTTCCAGTACGTGGAGCGCGGGCACCGCGCGGTCAAGATGCGCGTGGGGCTCCAGGACGCGAGCGTGGACGACTCCGCCGCCCGCGTCGCAGAGGCGCGCGAGACGCTCGGTCCCGGCGTCGGCATCATGGTGGATGCCCACGGCACCTGGAGCGTGCGCGAGGCCCAGCGCTTCGCGCGGAAGGTCGAAGCGTACGATCTGCACTGGTTCGAAGAGCCGGTGTCGCCCGACGATCTCGCCGGGCAGGCCGAGGTGCGGCGATCCACCGACATCCCCATCGCGGCGGGCGAGAGCGAGCAGACGCGGTTCGCCTTCCGTGAGATGCTCGAGGCCCGCGCGGTGGACGTGCTCCAGCCCGATCCCGCCATCGCCGGCGGTCTCACCGAGGTGCGGACCATCGCCGGACTCGCGGCGAGCCAGGGCCTCACGGTGGCGCCGCATCTCTGGGGCTCGGCCATCCTCTTCGCGACGGGGCTGCACCTCTGCGTCTCGACGCCGTGCGCGACCATCCTGGAGTACTCGCGGGGCCACAATCCGCTCCTCAACGAGCTCGTCGAGGAGGACATCGCCCTCGAGGACGGCCACGTCCTGGTGCCCACCGGCCCCGGACTCGGCCTCACGCTCAAGCGTGACTTCGTCGAGCGCGTCCGGGTGGCCTGCTGAGCGCGCGCATGACGGCGCCGCGCATCCTCGTCACCGGGATGAGCGGGCTCATCGGCGGGGCCCTCCGCAAGCGCCTCGAGGGGCGCTACCCGCTGCGCGCGCTCAATCGACGCGACCTCTCCGGCGTGGCCTGCCACCGCGCCGACATCGCCGACCTCGCCGCCATCGAGCCCGCGTTCCGCGACATCGACGTGGTCGTGCACCTCGCCGCCGCGGCAGGCGGGGGGGAGCCCTGGGAGTCCATCCATCGGCACAATCTGGTGGGGGCGTACAACGTCTTCGAGGCGGCGCGCCGCACCGGCGTCGCGCGCGTGATCTTCGCCTCGAGCGGCGCCACCGTCACCGGCTACGAGCGCGAGGAGCCCTACGCCTCGCTGGTGGCCGGGAAGTACGCCGGCCTCACGAGCTGGCCGATGCTCACCCACGAGACGCCGGTCCGGCCCGCCGCCCTTTACGGGGTGAGCAAGGTGTACGGGGAGGCCCTCGGCCGCCAGTACGCCGACGAGCACGACCTCTCCGTGCTGTCCATTCGCATCGGCCGCGTCAAGGCCGAGGACCGCCCGTCCACCCCCAGAGATTTCTCCGTGTGGCTGAGCCAGCGTGACGTCGTGCAGATCCTCGAGCGCGCGGTCACCGCCCCCCGCGATCTGCGGCACGGCATCTTCTTCGCCACGTCAGACAACCGCTGGGGCTACCGCGATCTCCGGCACGCCCGCGAGGCGCTCGGCTACGTCCCCGAGGATCGCGCCGAGGACCACCGCTGATGCCGGTCGTCCGCTCCTTCCTCGCCGACCACGCGGTGGCCCTCCGCGACAAGCCGGCGGTGGTGGAAGACCGCCTCGGCGCTCCCGTCACCACCTGGACCTTCGCCGAGCTGAACCGGCAGGCGAATCGTCTCGCGCATGTCCTCCTCGGCCTCGGCGTGAAGCCGGGCGAGAAGGTGGTCTGGTGCGGGCCGAACTCGCCGGGGGTGCTGCGCGCCATCCACGCCCTGCCCAAGATCGGCGCGGTCACGGTGCCGCTGAGCTACCGCTTCACCGCGGAGGAGGCGGCCTACGTCGTCCACAACTCGGACGCGGTGGTCGTGTACACCGACGCCGAGCAGGCGGCCCTCTTCGCGCGGATCCGCGGCGCCATCCCCCACGTGCGCCACATCATCGTCTTCGGCGGGCCGGCGGGGCCGGGGATGCTCTCGGGGGAGGCCCTCCTCTGGCGCGCTCCCGACCGGGAGCCGGAGGTCGACGTCCCGGCGGGAACGCCGGGCAGCATGCTCTATACCTCGGGCACGACCGGCCGACCGAAGGGCGCCATCCGGCTGCCCACCCATCCCGATCAGGTGCGGCCGCTCCTGGAGGTGTGCGGCAACCGCCCCGACGACGTCTACATCACGACGGGCCCCCTTTATCACTCGGGGCCGCTGGGCTATCTCGGGATCGGGCAGCGGCTGGGCAACACCGCCGTCCTCCAGCGTCGCTTCGACCCCGAGGACTGGCTGCGCCTGGTCGCGAAGTACCGCGTGACCATGACGTTCTCGGCGCCCACGCCCATCCGCCTGGTCTGCGCGCTCCCGGACGAGGTGAAGCGCCGCTACGACGTGACGTGCATGAAGCGTATGGTCGCCAACGCCGCCCCCTGGTCCATGGCTCTCAAGGAAGCCTACATGCGGGACTTCGGCGAGGACTCGCTGTGGGAGGTGTACGGCTCCACCGAGCTCGGGGTGGACACCGTCCTCGCCCCCGGCGACCACCGGAAGCGACCCGGCTCCTGCGGCCGCGCCCTGCCGAGCGTGGAGATCCGCCTCTACGGCGAGACGGGCGACGAGATCACCGAGCCCGACGTTCCCGGCGAGGTCTTCGTGCGCAGCACGAGCACCTTCACCGGCTACTACAAGGCGGAGGGAGCGACGGCGGCGGCGCGGCGGGGCGAGTTCGCCTCGGTGGGGGACATCGCCTATCGCGACGCCGACCGCTACTATTACATCTGCGACCGCAAGAGCGACATGATCATCTCGGGCGGGATGAACGTCTATCCCGCCGAGGTCGAGGCTGCCCTCGAGCGGCATCCCGACGTCGCCGACGTGGCGGTCTTCGGCATCCCCAGCGAGGAATGGGGGGAGAGCGTACACGCGGTCGTGGTCGCGCGCCCCGGACGCGCGCTCACGCCCGAGGAGGTCATCGCCTTCGCTCGCGAGCACCTCGCCGGCTACAAGACGCCGCGCTCGGTGTCCTTCGCGGCGGAGATCCCACGCACGGGCTCCGGCAAGATCCTCAAGCGCGTGCTGCGCGAGCCGTTCTGGCAAGGCCGCCGCACCCGCGTGTCCTGAAAGGAGCAGCCGATGAAACGCGCCACCACCGCCGTTCTCGCCCTCGTTCTCGTGCTCGCCACCGCCCTCGCGCTCGGCCGGGGGGCCGCTGCCCAGGAGGCGCCGCGCATGGGCGGCGTCATCAAGGCGGCCATGATCGGTGAGCCGCCGTCGCTGGACATCCACTGGACCACCGCGGTCATCGTCCAGCAGATCACCTGGCATTTCTACGAGACCCTCTACACCTACGACAAGAACCTGGCCCCGGTTCCCATGCTCGCCGAGAGCCATACCGTCTCCGACGGCGGGCGCCGCTACACCATCACGCTGCGCAAAGGGGTCAAGTTCCACAACGGCAAGGAGATGACCTCCGCCGACGTGGTGCCGTCGCTCCAGCGCTGGGGCAAGATGGCCACCTCCGGCAAGGCCCTCTGGAAGACGGTCGAGGCCGTCGAGGCCAAGGACCCGCATACCGTCGTCATCCACCTCAAGGAGCCGTCGGGGTCGCTCCTCTACGGCCTCGGCGGGCCTAACAACGCCGCCGCCATCTATCCCAAGGAAGTGATCGCCGCCGCCGGGGAGGGACAGATCAAGGAGTTCATCGGCACGGGGCCGTACCGGTTCGTCGAGCACAAGCCGGACCGGCACATCAAGGTGGCGCGCTTCAAGGAATACTCCGCGCGGGCCGAGTCGCCCGACGGCGGCTACGGTGGCCGCCGGGTCGCCTATGCTGACGAGATCCT
>JBKPDT010000252.1:0-15154 GCA_046728035.1 Candidatus Methylomirabilota bacterium
TGGGCGTCGGCCAGGTCGATGAACATTCCGGGGCGTGGCTTGCGGCACGCGCAGCCGTCGGCGTCCTCGTGCGGGCAGAGGCGCCAGTCGGTGAAGGGCTCGCCGAGGCAGCGGTTCGCCCACGCGAAGCGGCGCCGCACCTCCGTCTCGGTGATCTCTCCCCGCGCGATCCGGCCCTGGTTGGACACGATGAAGCACGCGGCATAATGGGGCCGCACGCGGGCGACCACCGTCGCGACGCCGGGCATGAGGACGGGGTTGCCCTCCAGGTCCACCACGGTGCGGTGATCGCGCAGCCGCGTCGGCGTCCCGCCCCAGTCCAGGAAGAGCGCGCGCCGTCCCGTCACGCGACCGACGCTACCATGGCCCGCGTCACGGCCGAAATGGGCGCTGGAAATATCCGCCGAGACCCGCCACGAACACGGCCACGCCGAGCAGGAGGTGAAGGATCCAGACGCCCCAGAAGCTCTCGTATCGGCGGTAGACGCCCGCCAGCACCAGGCGCCCGGCAAAGGCGAGCCCGACGGAAAGCCACGAGCCGTACACGAGGTGCGCCACCGCGAAGACCACGCTGTTGAAGCCGGCGAGGAAGCCCGGCGAGAAGAGGGGACGGTAGCGCCAGAAGAAGAAGGACGAGTAGAGGAATTCTTGGCTGGTCACCGAGACGAGGGCGTACTGCGCAAACGCCTCGAGCAGGGGCCAGCCCGCCGGGCCCGTCTCCCCGCGGCCCCCATCCGGCATCACCGCCATCAGGGCGACGAGCAGGGGCCAGGCCGCCGCCACCCAGGGTAGACCCGACCGCAGCGACGCCACGAGGAAGCGCGGGCCCCGGAAGCCGAGCCGATTCCAGGGCACCCGTTCGCGACGGACGATCCACAGCCCGTAGACGGCGGCGGTCGCGAGGACGCCGATGCGGAGGGACGGTGGCAGAGCCTCCAGCCAGAGGAGGAGCGGCAGGCCCAGCCAGAGCGTGACCAGCTCGGTGCAGACCCAGGCCATGCGCCCGCCTTCCATGGGCGTCGAGCCTAGTCGCGCCCGCGTCGCGGGGTGATGACGCCCAGGTGACGGGCCGGCGACGGGCGTCACGCAATCTTCACTGGCGGACCGGTACGGCGTTCACACCCCACGTGAAACCATGGTCTCGATGAGCGCCATCCATGGGGAGCGACAGGGCAGGGCCGACCTTCACATCCACACGACCTGGAGTGACGGGGCACAGCGGCCGGAGGCGGTGGTGGCGGCGACATCCGGCCGGGTCGATCTCATCGCCATCACGGATCACGACGAGATCCGCGGCGCCGTCGCCGCGCGGGAGTACGCGCGCCGGCAGCCCCTCCTCGGGGTGGACGTGATCGTGGGCGAGGAGATCAGCACGCTGAACGGTCATCTTCTCGGCCTCTTCCTCGAGGAGCGCGTGCCGCCGGGGCTGCCCGCGCTTCGCACCATCGAGCTGATCCGGAGCCAGGGCGGGCTGGCGGTGGCCGCGCATCCCTTCCACCCGGTCCGCGGGCGCGCCCGCGGGCACCGATCGATCGGCGAGCTGGTGCCGGACCTCCCCCTCGACGCCATCGAGGTCGTCAATGATGCCGGCGTCTTCTCCTGGCTCTACGACGCCTGGGCTGCCCTCCGGAACGCGGAGTGGATGCTGCCGGTCTGCGGAGGGAGCGACGCGCACCACGTCTGGTACGTGGGGAGCGCAATGACGCGCTTCGAGGGGCGCGACGCCCCCGCTCTCCGGCGCGCGCTGGCGGCGGGGCGCACCCGTGCCCATCGGGCGTGGTCCTGGACCGCCGACAAGCTGCCGCGTCACGTCCACTACCAGTCCCGCTGCCTCATCAAGTTCCTGCGCCTGAGCGCGCAAAGGAGGGCACTGTGAGCGACGCCCGCAATTGCACCTTCCGTTGGCTGGAGCGCGGTGAGGGTGAACCCGTCATCTTGCTCCACGGGCTGATGGGACGCATGGATCACTGGGAGGTGACGCTCGACCGCCTGAGCGGGACCTGCCGGCCGATGGCGCTCGCGCTGCCGATCTTCGAGCCCTGGCTGCCCGAGGCGTCGATCGAGACGTTGGTCGACCATGTGCGCGGTTTCCTCGACGCGCTGGAGATGCCGCGCGTGGTCCTGGGCGGCAACTCACTGGGCGGCCACGTCGCGCTGCGGGTTGCCCTCGCCGCGCCCGATCGGGTGTCCGGCCTGGTGCTCACCGGTTCCTCGGGGTTGTTCGAGCGGGGCTTCTCCCGCGGGGTGCCCCACCATCCGACCGCGGCCTTCGTGCGCGAGAAGATGGAGGAGATCTTCTTCGATCCCGAGCTCGTGACGCCCGAGTGGGTGGAGTCGGTGCGGAGGATCGTCACCACGCCCGCCTCGGCCCTCCGCGTCCTGCGCTTCGCCCGCGCCGCCCGACGGGACAACATCGAGGAGCGCCTCGGGGACGTCCATTCGCCCACCTTGCTCGTCTGGGGGCGCGAGGATCGCATCACGCCGCCCGAGGTGGCGGAGCGCTTCCGCCGGCTCATTCCCCACGCGGAGCTTCTCTGGCTCTCCTCATGCGGCCACGCGCCCATGCTGGAGTGGCCCGACCGGTTCGCGGCAGCGGTGAGCTGGTGGCTCCGCGCATCGCGGGAGCGCCGGGCGATGCCGGTCCTGGCGGCGGGGGCGGCCCGATGATGGCGCGCGCGGGGGGCACCGTGCTCGATTGGTGGGCGGCGCGGCGACGGCGGTCCCTCGAGCAGGCCTGGCGCCGACCGGCCGGCGTACAGGAAGAGAGCCTGCTCCGCCTCATCACCGCCGCGCGCGACACGGAGTTCGGGCTCGCGCACGGCTTCGCCGGCATCCGCACGGTCGCCGAGTATCAGGAGGGCGTGCCGCTCCGCGACTACCGCGGCTTCCAGCCCTTCTGGGAGCGCGCGTTGTGGGGCGTGCGCGACGTGACCTGGCCCGGAGCGGTCCGCCACTGGGTCAAGACCTCGGGCACCACGGCGGGGGACAAGCTCATCCCGGTGACGAGGGAGGCGATGACGGCCCACCGGAAAGGGGGCTGGGACGCGCTCCTGCTCGCGGCCGAGCGCGTCGGGGGGGAGTCCCTGTTTGGCGGGCCCATGCTCTTCCTCGGGGGCAGCACGCGGCTCCATCCGGTGGGCGACGCCGGTCTCGTGGGAGACCTCTCGGGACTGGCGGTGCGCCGGCTGCCGCCGGTGATCCGCGCACGCTACGCGTCCGGGCCCGCCGCGGCCATCCCCGACTGGGAAGCCCGGATCGAGACCATCGCGTGCCAGGCCGCCGGGCAAGACATGCGGCTCCTCGCCGGCATGCCGTCCTGGATGCTCGTCCTCTTCGAGCGCGTCGCGCGCGCCCGCGAACGGGCGGGCCGCCCCATTCGGGACATGTTCCACTGCTGGCCGAACCTTCGGATCTTCATTCACGGCGGCGTCTCGTTCGGGCCCTACGCGGGCGTCTTCGCGGAGTGGCTGGGGCGGCCTCTCGAGCGCCTCGAGGTCTATCCGGCCTCGGAGGGCTGGGTCGCCATCCAGACGGAAGCGCGCGGCGGTCTCACCCTCACGCTGGACCATGGGAGCTTCTACGAGTTCGTGCCCGTCGAGGATCTGGACGCGGCACGGCCGCGCCGGCACACGGTGGCCGACGTCGAGCTGGGTCGGCCCTACGCGGTGGCGCTGACCACGTCGGGGGGGCTCTGGTCATATTTGCTAGGCGACACCGTGCGCTTCACCGCGCGCGACCCCCTGCGGCTGCGCATCATCGGGCGGACCCGGCACCACGTCAACGCGTTCGGCGAGAACGTCATCGTCGAGGAGGTCGAGCGCGCGCTGACCGCCGCCTGCCGGCGGGCGGAGGCCGAGGTGGTGGAGTTCACCGTCGCCCCCCGCTATCCGTCGGCGGAGGAGCCTCGCGGCAGTCACGACTGGCTGGTCGAGTTCCGGCTCTCGCCCCGCGAGCCCGAGGAGTTCGTGCGGGTCCTGGACGAGACGCTCGCCGCCCTGAACACCGACTACCGCACCAAGCGCTGGCACGACGTGGGCATGGTGGCGCCGCGGGTGGTCGCGCTGCCCGCGGGCACCTTCCACCGGTGGATGCGCGAGGCGGGAAAGCTCGGCGACCAGCACAAGGTGCCCCGCGTGACCAATGGACGCGCCCTCGCCGAGGCCCTGCTGGTGACGGCGCGCGCCACGGGCGACGCGACGCCGCGGTCCGCGGAGCCGGCGGGGGCGCGGTGAACGGGCCTGCGCCGGTGTCGTGTCGGGCGTCACGAAAGCTTCATCGCGCCGCAGTCGTCGTGAAACCGCGCGGGGGTAGGGTGAGGCCCGTGACGCCGACCCCGATCTCGCCGGTCGTCAAGCTGGACGAGGCGAGCAAGACCTTCGGAGCGACCCGGGCGCTCGACCGCGTATCGGCGACGATACACCCCGGCGAGTTCGTCGCGGTGATCGGCCGCTCCGGGGCGGGGAAGACCACGCTCCTCCGCTGCCTGTCGGGCGCCACCGTCGCCTCCGAGGGCCGGATCTGCTTCGGCGAAGAGGACCTGGCGGGGCTTTCCGGCCGGGATCTGCGCGCGCACCGGGCGCGGATCGGGATGATCTTCCAGCAATTCAACCTGGTTCGGCGGCTGCAAGTGATGGACAACGTCCTCATCGGGCGCCTGCCCCATGTCGCCGGCTGGCGCCGCTGGGCGACCCTGGCCCGATGGTTCCCGGCCGCCGACCGCGCGGTGGCCCGGCGTGCGCTCGCGCACGTGGGCCTTCTCGCGCGAGCCTGGCAGCGCGCGGACACCCTCTCGGGCGGGGAGCAGCAGCGGGTGGCCATCGCCAAGATCCTCGCGCAGGAGCCGCGCGTCATCCTGGGCGACGAGCCGGTGGCAAGCCTGGACGTCGCCAATGGCGCCCTGGTGATGGACACGCTGCGACGGGTAGCCTCCGAGGCGGGGGTCACCGTGATCACCACCCTCCATCACGTGGACTATGCACGGCGCTATGCCGACCGGATCCTCGGCTTCCGACAGGGCGTACTCGTCTTCGACGGCGCCCCCGCCGCGCTCGACGGAGCCGCGCTCGGCGTCATCTTCGGCGGGACCATCCCGGAATCCACGGCCACCGCGGATCTCCCGCGGCCGGCCCCGGAGCTCGCCGCGGTATGAGCGGAGCCTATGCGGCGGCGGGAACGGCCCTCGCGCCCGAAGCGCCGCCGCGCCGGTCGACCACCGGACGCAGCCTCTTCGCCGTCCTTTCGCTGGTGGTGGTACTGGCCCTCGCCGCGCGTGTCATCGAGCTTCGCCCCCTGGAGCTGCTCCGGGATGCCGGCAACATCGGCGTCTTCCTCCGTGGGTATCTCAACCCGTCCTTCGCTCATCTCGGCGAGTACGCCTGGCAGTGCGTGGTGACGGTGTGCATCGCGCTGTGGGGCACGGTGATGGCGGTGGTGATCTCGGTGCCGCTGGGGCTCCTGGGGGCTCGCAACCTCGCGCCCCATCCCGTCGTCTACCTGGCGGCGCGGCGGATCATGGACCTTCTGCGCGCGGTGAACGAGTTCGTCTTCGCCCTCATGTTCGTCACCGCAGTCGGGTTGGGCCCCTTCGCGGGGATGCTCGCGCTGGGGATCCACACCGGCGGGGTGCTCGGCAAGCTCCTCAGCGAGACGATCGAGGCGATGGACCCGGGCCAGGCGGAGGGCGTGGCGGCGACGGGCGCCTCCCGCCTTCACGTGATCGCCTTCGGCGTCATCCCGCAGGTCATGCCCAACTTCCTCTCCTACGTGCTCCTGCGCTTCGAGTCCGATATCCGATCGGCCTCCGTCATCGGGATGGTGGGCGGCGGCGGGATCGGCTTCTACCTCTGGGACACCATTCGCTCGTTCAACGATCGCGAGGCGGCCACGGTCATCCTGCTCATCGTGGCCATGGTCATGTGCGTCGACGTCGTGTCGTCCCGGATTCGCCGGGCGACCATATAAGGAGGCCCCCATGCGTGTCTTCCGGTCCCTCGCTCTCGCCGCGCTCGGCCTGCTCGTCCTCGCCGGTCCCGTCCCCGCCGCCGATCCCTCCTGGCCGAAGGAGCTGACCTTCGCGCTCCTGTCCACCGAGAACGCCGCGGAGATCACGCGACGTTGGGGCCCCATCCTCGCCCAGCTGGAAAAGGATCTGGGCGTCAAGGTCAAGTCCGCCACCGCCACCGACTACCGCGGCAGCATCGAGGCGCTCAAGTTCCGGAAGGCGGACATCGGCCACCTCGGACCCAAGTCCTACGTGGAGGCCTCCAACAACAACTACGCCAACGTAGAGCCGGTGGCCCAGCTTCGGCTCGCCAATGGCTCGCTCGGCTACCGCTCCTGCCTCATCGTGCACTCGGACTCGGACGTGTTCGGCCCCGAGGACCTCGCGGGAAAGACCTTTGCCTTCAACGATCCCAACTCGACCTCGGGCTACCTCGTGCCCTCCACCTTCTTCATGATGGAGATGGGCGTGGATCCCAAGAAGCTCTTCTCGAAGGTGACCTTCTCGGGCTCGCACGAGGCCTCCATCCTCGCCGTCGCCAACAAGAAGGTCGAGGTGGCCTCCACCAATATCCCGGACCTCCAGCAGCTCACCCGGGAGAACAAGGTGCCGCGGGGGAGCCTGCGCGTGATCTGGGTGTCCAAGCTCATCCCCAACGACCCCGTCGTGGTGCGCAAGGACCTCCCGGCCAGCCTCCGCGCGGCGATCCAGGAGTCGCTGGTCACCATGCGGGAGCGCAACGCCGACGTCTTCAAGGAGATCGGTGCCTGGCTGGGCGGGTTCGTCGCCGCGGACGACGGCAAGTATCAGGTGATCCGCGAGCTCAACGAGACTGCCCGGAAGCTGGCGGCTCAGAAGTAGCGGGCGGCCGATGGACGTCGAGCGGCGCCGGCGCTGGATGTCGATCCTGGCCACTGCCGCGCCCCGCAGTCTCGAGTCGGCATGGGAGCGCCTGGATCCGCGGCCGGACTACGCCTTCCTCAGGAAGCCGGAGGTGGGGCTGGTGATGGTCCGGGGCCGGGCGGGCGGCACCGGCACCCGGTTCAATCTGGGCGAGCTGCCGGTCACCCGATGCTCGGTCCGCCTCGGCGACGGCACCGCGGGCCATGCCTACGTGGGCGGGCGTGACCTGCGTCACTCGGAGCTGGCGGCGGTGTTCGACGCCCTCCTCCAGGACGGGGCCCGCCGCCCCGAGCTCGAGGCGCGTCTGATCGAGCCGCTGGAGGCCTTCCGCGAAGCCCGGCGGCTCGCATCGGCGGCGCGCTCCGCGCCTACGCGCGTGGACTTCTTCACCATGGTGCGAGGGGAGGAATGAGCGTCCGCCCCGGCCTGGCCGACCCGGTGCTCGACGCGCAGCGGATCTTTCGCGGGGTGCTGGACGCCGTGGCGCATCCCGGCCGCATCGTCTTCCTGCCGCCGCCGCCGGAGCCGCCGGCTCCGCTGGTGCCGGCGACGGCGGCCATCGCCTTGACCCTCCTCGACTACGAGACGCCGATCTGGCTGGATCAGCGCGCCCGCACGGACGAGGTGGTCGCTTACCTGCGCTTCCACTGCGGCGCCCCTCTGGCCGCCCTGCCGCGGTCCGCGGCCTTTGCGCTGATCGCGGATGCCGGGGACCTGCCCTCGCTGGACGATTTCGATCTCGGGAGCGACGAGTACCCCGACCGATCTACCACGGTGATCGTCCAGGTCTCGGGATTTCGCGCCGGCATCGGCCGCCGCCTGAGCGGCCCCGGCATAGATGGCGAGCGCCGGCTCGAGGTTCAAGGGATGTCGGACTGGATCTGGCGGATGTGGGTGGAAAACCATGCGCTCTTGCCTCGAGGGGTCGATCTCCTGCTCACCGCGGATTCGCGCGTCGTGGCCTTGCCGCGCACCACCCAGGTGGAGGGCTGACATGTACGTCGCCGTCAAGGGCGGGGAGCAGGCCATCGAGGCGGCCCACCGGCTCCTCGCCGAGGATCGGCGAGGCGATCCGGCGGTGCCCGAGCTGTCGCTGGAGCAGATTCAGCAGCAGCTGAGCCATGCGGTGGACCGAGTCATGAGCGAGGGCTCGCTCTACGACCGGCAGCTCGCGGCCCTCGCCATCAAACAGGCGGCGGGTGACCTGATCGAAGCGGTGTTCCTCATCCGCGCCTACCGGACGACGTTGCCCCGGTTCGGGGTGACGCGGCCCCTGGATACCGGCGCCATGACCGTGCGCCGTCGGATCTCGGCGACCTTCAAGGACCTTCCCGGCGGGCAGATCCTGGGCCCCACGTTCGACTATACCCACCGGCTGCTCGACTTCGAGCTCGTCGGTGGCGAGCGTCTTGACGACCCCGGCACCGTGGCACCGCCGGCCGACCCGCTTCGCGTGAGCGCGCGCGAGCCGCTCCCGCGCGTGGTCGATCTCCTCGACCGCGAGGGGCTCATCGAACCCGAGGCGCCCGACGCGGAGGACCGCCGGGTGGGCGACCTCACCCGCGAGCCCCTGATATTCCCGGCGGAGCGCGACGTCAGGCTCCAGAGTCTCGCGCGCGGCGACGAGGGCTTCCTCCTCGCGCTCGGATATGCCACCCAGCGCGGCTATGGACGTAATCACCCCTTCGCGGGCGAGATCCGGCTGGGCGAGGTCACGGTCGAGCTCGTGCCCGAGGAGCTCGGCTTCGCGATCGAGATCGCCGAGGTCACGGTCACCGAGTGTCAGATGGTGAACCAGTTCAAGGGTTCGCTGTCCGCGCCGCCGCAGTTCACCCGCGGCTATGGGCTGGCCTTCGGTCATGCCGAGCGCAAGGCGATGGCGATGGCCCTCGTGGATCGCGCGCTCCGCGCCGCCGAGCTAGGCGAGGAGACGGCCTCGCCGTCTCAGGATCAGGAGTTCGTCCTCTATCACGGGGACAACGTCGAGGCCTCGGGCTTCGTCCAGCATCTCAAGCTGCCCCACTACGTCGACTTCCAGTCGGAGCTGGTGCTCTTGCGCACGCTTCGAGCCCAGGCCGGCGCGAGGCCGGAAGCATGAGCGGCTACAACTTCGCCTTCCTCGACGAGCAGACCAAACGGATGATACGGAGGTCGATCCTCAAGGCGGTGGCCATTCCCGGCTACCAGGTCCCCTTCGGCAGCCGCGAGATGCCCTTGTCCTACGGCTGGGGTACGGGCGGCGTGCAGATCACCGCCAGCCTTATCGGGCCCGACGATGTCCTCAAGGTGATCGACCAGGGCGCCGACGACACCACCAATGCCGTGAGCATCCGGAAGTTCTTCGAGCGCACCACCGGGGTCCGGACGACGACGCGCACCGTCGAGGCCACCCTGATCCAGACACGCCATCGCATCCCCGAGACGCCGCTGCGGGCCGGGCAGGTGCTCGTCTTCCAGGTGCCCATCCCCGAGCCGCTGCGCTGGCTCGAGCCCCGCGAGGCGGAGACGCGGAAGATGCACGCCCTCGAGGACTACGGCGTCATGCACGTCCGGCTCTACGAGGACATCACCCGTCACGGCAAGGTGGCCCAGACCTACGACTATCCGGTGCGGGTGGACGGCCGCTACCTCATGCGGCCCTCGCCCATCCCCAAGTTCGACAACCCCAAGCTGGACCGCAACCCCGCCCTGCTGCTCTTCGGGGCGGGACGCGAGAAGCGCATCTACGCGGTGCCGCCGCACACGGCGGTCAAGAGCCTGGACTTCGAGGACCATCCGTTCGAGGTCGAGACCTGGGAGCAGCCCTGCGCGCTCTGCGGCGCCGCCGGCGTCTTTCTGGACGAGATCATCGTGGACGACAAGGGCGGCCGGCTCTTCATCTGCTCCGATACCGACCACTGCGGAGAGCGGCGGAGCGCGCGATGACCGTCGAGCGGCCGCTGCTGAGCGTGCGCGGGCTCGGGAAGCGCTACGGCGCGCAGGTGGGGTGCCTCGACGTGGGCTTCGACCTCTGGCCCGGCGAGGTGCTCGGGATGGTCGGCGAGTCGGGATCCGGCAAGACCACGGTGCTGAGCTGCCTCGCGGGCTCGGTGGAGGCCAGCGCCGGCACCGCGGAGTTCCTCATGCGGGACGGCCGGCTGGTGGACGTGCTGCGGATGCCCGAGCCGGCCCGGCGACGCCTGCTCCGCACCGACTGGGGCATCGTCCACCAGAACCCCCGGGACGGCCTTCGCATGTCGGTGACGGCGGGCGCCAATGTCGGCGAGCGCCTCATGGCGGTGGGCGCGCGCCACTACGGGCGGATCCGGCAGGCGGCGCAGGACTGGCTGACCACCGTGGAGATTCAGGCGGACCGGGTCGACGACCTCCCTGCCACCTTTTCCGGCGGAATGCAGCAGCGCCTGCAGATCGCCCGCAACCTGGTGACGAAGCCGCGGCTGGTGCTCATGGACGAGCCCACCGGCGGGCTCGACGTCTCGGTGCAGGCCCGGCTGCTCGACCTCTTGCGCGGGCTGGTGGCCGAGCTGGGGCTGTCCGCCATCGTCGTCACCCACGATCTCGCGGTGGTCCGCCTCCTCGCCCATCGCCTCGTCGTGATGCGCGGGGGCGAGGTCGTGGAGTCGGGGCTAACCGACCAGGTGCTGGACGACCCGCAGCACGAGTACACCCAGCTGCTCGTCTCCTCCGTCCTTCACCCATGACGCCGCTGACGATCCGTCGGGTGGAGAAGACCTTCGTCCTCCACGTCCAGGGAGGCGCGCGGCTGTCCGTCCTGCGTGGGGTGAGCCTCACCGTGGACGCGGGGGAGTGCGCCGTGCTCGCCGACCCATCGGGATCGGGAAAGAGCACGCTGCTCCGGTCGGTCTACGGGAACTACAAGCCGCAGGCGGGCGAGATCCTCGTCCGGCACGGCGCCGAAATGGTGGACATCGTCTCCGCTCCTCCGCGCCGGGTCCTCGACGTCCGCCGCCACACCGTCGGCTACGTGAGCCAGTTCCTCCGGGTGGTCCCCCGCGTGCCCACGGAGGACGTGGTGGCGGAGCCGCTGCGCGAGAGGGGCATGGAGCGGGAGGAGGCGCGCGGCCGGGCGCGTGCCCTGCTCGAGCGGCTGCGCATCCCCGAGCGGCTGTGGGGGCTGTCGCCGGTAACGTTCTCGGGTGGCGAGCAGCAGCGGGTGAACGTGGCGCGCGTCTTCGTGGCGCACTACCCGGTCCTGCTCCTCGACGAGCCCACCGCCTCGCTCGACGCGGAGAGCCGGGCGGCGGTGGTGGGAGTGATCCGGGAGGCGCGCGCGGGGGGCGCGGCCATCCTGGGCATCGTGCACGACCCCGCGGTGCGCGCGGAGATCGCGACGCGCATCGTCAGCCTCGAGGAAATGGCGGCATGAGCAGCGAATGGGTCCTGACCAATGCGCAGATCGTCACCCGGGATCAGGTCATCACGGGCTCGCTGTGTGTGGTCGGCGGCGCCATCGCGGAGGTTTCGACCGGGCCCTCCCGGCTCCGCAGCGCGCTCGACCTCGAGGGCGACTTCCTCCTGCCCGGCCTCGTCGAGCTCCACACCGACATGCTGGAGAAGCACGCGGTGCCCCGCCCGAAGGTCGCGTGGCCGCTGCTCGCCTCGGTGATGGCCCATGACGCCCAGCTCGCCGCTGCCGGCATCACCACCGTCCTGGACGGGCTCGCGGTCGGGTACGTGGTGGACACCTTCGAGCGGCCCCGCGACCCGAGGCCCTTCGCCGAGGCCCTCCGCCACGCCCAGGATGCCGGGCTCCTCCGCGCCGAGCACTTCTTCCACATGCGCTGCGAGGTGAGCACCCAGCACGTGGTGGAGGACTTCGAGCCCTTCGTGGAGAGCCCGCTCGTCCGGCTCGTGTCCCTGATGGACCACACGCCCGGACAACGTCAATTTGTCCGAATAGACAAGTACCGCGAGTACAACCAGGGCAAGTACGGGCTCAGCGACGCGGAGATCACGGCGCTGATCGCCAAGCGCGGCGAGGACCAGGCGCGCTACGGCGAGGCCCATCGCGCCGCCATCGTGCGGCTCTGCGAGAAGCACGGGTTGCCCCTGGCCAGCCACGACGACGCCACCGCGCGGCACGTCGAGGAGGCCATGCAGGCCGGCGTGGTGATCGCCGAGTTCCCCACGACCATCGAGGCGGCGGCGGCCGCTCGCACGTACGGCCTCTCGGTGGTGGCGGGAGCGCCCAACCTCGTGCTCGGAGGCTCGCATTCGGGCAATGTGTCGGCAGCCGACCTGGCCGCGGCCGGGTTGCTGGACATCCTGTCCTCCGACTACGTGCCGGCGAGCCTGCTCCACGCCGCCTTCCTCCTGCGCCAGCAGGGATTGACCCTCCCCGCCGCGGTCGCCACGGTGACGGCGACGCCGGCGGAGCGCGTGGCCCTGCCCGACCGGGGCGAGATCGTGGCGAGCAAGCGCGCGGACCTTCTCCGCGTCCGCGTGGTCGAGGACCTGCCGGTGGTGAGAGGGGTCTGGCGGGGTGGGTGTCGTGTCGCGTGACCGAGAACGCGGATCGGGGCCCCCGGGAGGCGCTGCGCGCGATCACGCGCGGCTCATCTGACATGGGACCGGCGGACGGGACCGCGTCGGAGCCGCGCCTCGAAGCGGCGGTGGCCCTGACACTCCGCGCGGGCCAAATGCTCATGGCGTTCTTCGAGCGGGTCCGGGTCGGCTGGAAGGACGACGACTCCATGGTCACCGACGCCGATCTCGCGGTCGAGGATCTCATCGCCGGGGAAATCGAGCGGGCCTTCCCCGGAGAGGCGATCTGGGGTGAGGAGCGGCGCCGGGCCGCGGTCCCGGACCGCCGGTACGCCTGGATCGTGGACCCGGTGGACGGCACCAACAACTTCGGCCGCGGCATGCCCGGCTTCTCGGTGTCCATCGGCGTGCTCCGCGACGGACGGCCGCTGGTGGGCGCCGTCTACGACCCGCTCGCGCGGCAGCTCTTCTCGGGCTCGGCGGGCGAAGGCGCCTGGCTCAATGGCCGGCCGCTCCGGATCGAGCCCGCCGCGCTGGGGCCGCGGTCGCTCTTCTCCATCCGCGCGCCCTACCCAAATGGCGTGCCGGCCTATGTCTCCCGCTGGCTCGGGCGCTACCGGCTGCGGCGCCCGGGCTCGACCGCGCTCGCCCTCTGCTATGTCGCCACGGGGGCGCTCGCGTTCGTCCACGACCATCGCGCCTCGCTCTGGGACATCGCGGGGGCGGCGCCCGTGCTGCACGGAGCAGGGGGCGTGCTCACCGACCCCGCGGGCGAGAACGTCTTCCCCGTGGAGCCCGACGCGCTCGCGAGCACGCCGATCGCCTTCCTCGCCGGGGATCCGATCGCCCACCACGAGAGCCTGTCCGACGTCCGGAACACGGAGGAGGAGGCCGCCCATGGGATTTGACCCTGAGGACCCCGTCTCGAACGAATCGCGCAATCCAGCCTTCGCGGACATCCTTGCCGCCCGTCTCTCTCGCCGGCGCATCCTGACGGGGGGCCTCGTCGCGGCGGGCGCCGCGCTGCTCGGACCGGCGGTCCGCATGGGCGCGTCGCCGGCGGCGCAGGAGCGGCTCCTCGGCTTCACGAGCGTCCCGGTGTCGACCGCCGACACGGTGGTCGTCCCGCCGGGGTACACCGCCGAGGTCCTGTACGCATGGGGCGATCCGATTTCCACGGGCCCCGCCTTCAAGGGGGACGCGAGCAACTCCCTCGAGGACCAGCTCGCGCAGGCGGGCATGCACCATGACGCCCTGCACTTCTTCCCCCTGCCCGCGGACGGCTCCAGCTCCTCCCATGGGCTGCTCGCCGTCAACCATGAGTACACCGACGACGGTCTCCTCCATCCCGGCGGGATGGAGCCGTGGACGGAGGACAAGGTGCGGAAGAGCCAGGCCGCGCATGGCGTATCGGTGATCGAGGTGCGCCGGGACGATGCGCGGTGGAGCGTCGTGCGACCGTCCGCCCACGCCTTCCGGATCACTGGCGTCACGCCCATGGGGGTCGGCGGGCCCGCGGCGGGCCATGCCTGGCTGCAGACGGCGGCCGATCCCACGGGGCGCGCCGTGCTCGGCACCATCAACAACTGCGCGCACGGCGTGACGCCGTGGGGGACGTATCTCACCTGCGAGGAGAACTTCAACGCCTACTTCGTCAACCGGTCGGGCTCGGTCCCCGCGCTCCAGAAGCGCTATGGGATCAACGAGCGCGGGTTCGGGTACCGCTGGCACGAGCACGACGCTCGGTTCGACGTCGCCCTGCACCCCAACGAGTCGAACCGCTTCGGCTGGGTGGTGGAGGTGGACCCCTACGATCCGCGGCGGCCGCCCGTGAAGCGCACCGCGCTCGGGCGCTTCAAGCACGAGGGCGCCACCCTGGCCCTCGGGCGCGACCGGCGCGTGGTCCTCTACATGGGGGACGACGAGCGGTTCGAGTACATCTACAAGTTCGTGAGCCGGGACCCCTGGGACCCGACCGCCGGCCGCGCGGCCAGCCTGCGGCTCCTCGAGCAGGGGACGCTCTGGGTCGCGCGCTTCGATGCCGATGGCGGTGGCGAGTGGCTCGAGCTGACGCACGGCAAGAACGGTCTGGACGCCGCCGCGGGGTTCCCGTCGCAGGCCGAGATCCTGATCAATGCGCGCGGCGCCGCCGATCGCGCGGGCGCCACCCGCATGGACCGCCCGGAGTGGGTGGCCGTGCACCCGAAGACGGGCGAGGTCTACTGCGCCCTGACCAACAACGCCAACCGGGGCAAGGGAAGCGTGCCGGGACCCGACCCCGCCAACCCGCGGTCGGAAAACGTCTTCGGCCATATCGTCCGGTGGCGGGAGCGGGGAGGCGACGCGGGGGCGAGCCGCTTCGAGTGGAACGTCTTCGTGCTCTGCGGCGATCCGACGCTTGCGGACGCCGACAAGCAGGGCAATATCAAGGGCGACGTCTTCGGATCGCCCGACGGGCTCTGGTTCGACCAGCGGGGGGTCCTCTGGATCCAGACCGACGTCTCGACCAGCGTGCTGGGGAAGGGAGACTACGCGCGCCTGGGCAACAATCAGATGCTCGCCGCCGATCCCGTGACACGCGAGGTGCGGCGCTTCCTGACCGGCCCCAGCGCCTGCGAGATCACCGGCGTGGTGACCACGCCCGATGGGACGAGCATGTTCGTCAATATCCAGCATCCCGGCGAGACGGCGAGCGAGCGGAGCAATCCCGCCGCGCCCAAGGCCGTGAGCGCCTGGCCCGATGGG
>JBKPDT010000253.1:0-8626 GCA_046728035.1 Candidatus Methylomirabilota bacterium
CTCTACCGCTCCTGGCGGGCCGTCAACAACGCGCCCTTCTGGACGCTCCATCCCACCGTCGAGCACTTCCGCGATCTGATGGCGAAGACCACCTTCCCCATCTGGCTCTGGAATACCTTCTTCATCGCCGTCATCTCGACCCTCATCTCCCTGTTCTGCGGGCTCCTCGCGGGCTACGCGCTGGCCCGGCTCCGGTTCCCCATGGCAGGCATGCTCGGTACCTCCATTTTCGTGACCTACCTGGTGCCGCCCACCCTCCTCTTCATCCCCCTCGCCGACATCATCCGGAACTTTCAGCTCGGCAACACGCCCTGGGCGCTCATCCTCACCTACCCGACCTTCCTCATCCCCTTCTGCACTTGGCTCCTCATGGGCTACTTCAAGACCATCCCCAAGGAGCTCGAGGAGTGCGCGCGCATCGATGGGGCGACCCGGTTCGGAGCGATGACCCGCATCATCTTCCCCATCGCGGTGCCGGGGATCCTCTCGGCGGGGATCTTCGCCTTCACGCTGTCGTGGAACGAGTTCATCTACGCGCTCATCTTCCTGTCCTCGCCGGAGCGGAAGACGGTGCCGGTGGGCGTCGTCTCCGAGCTGATCCGCGGCGATATCTACTTCTGGGGCCAGCTCATGGCGGGCGCCCTGCTGGGGTCGGTGCCGGTGGCCCTCGTCTACTCGTTCTTCGTCGAGTACTACGTCACCGGACTCACCGGCTCGGTGAAGGGCTAGCCGGCCGCCGATAAGGGCGCATCGGCTGCGGCGCCGCCCTCGACCGGGCGCTCGACGTGCCGGGAGTAAGCCGGCGCCAAAGACCTTGACAGACCAGGACACCCTGGCTAAACTCGCGCCACCTTTCGACATTTCGAGCCTTCAACGGAGAGACGCCTCATGCCGGGCGGGTGTCGAGGGACCTCAACCCACACTGAGGAGGGATCGCTATGCGATCAAGGTTGATCAAGGGTCTCATCGTCCTGGTCGTCGTGCTCGCGGGCGCCGCGTACCTGGCATCCGCCCTGACCACGCCCGCCGAGGCGCAGAAGAAGGTGACGTGGAAGATGGCGAGCGCCTTCGGCAGCAAGCTGCCTCACCTCGGCACGTCCGCGACGCGCTTCGCCGACAACGTCAAGGTCATGTCGGGAGGCACGCTCGAGCTGAAATTCTTCGAGCCCGGTGCGCTCGTCCCCGCGCTCGAGTGCTTCGACGCCGTCTCCAAGGGCTCGGTCGAGTCGTGCTGGACCACGCCCGGTTATCACACCGGCAAGTACCCCGCCCTGGCCTTCTTCACCACCGTGCCCTTCGGTCCCCAGATCGGCGAGTTCCTCGCCTGGAAGTGGTTCGGGGGCGGCAACGATCTGCGGAACGAGATCTACGCCAAGCACAACCTCTTCGCGCTCGACTGCTTCGCCATCGGGCCCGAGACGTCCGGCTGGTTCAAGAAGGAAGTCAAGAACGTGGCCGAGCTGAAGGGCATCAAGATGCGGTTCTTCGGCCTCGGTGCTCAGGTCATGCAGAAGCTGGGCGTGAACACGCAGCTCATGGCCGCCGCCGACATCTACCCCGCGCTCGAGCGGGGCGTCATCGATGCCACCGAGTTCTCGATGCCGACCATGGACCTCGCGCTCGGCTTCCACCAGATCGCCAAGAACAACTACTATCCCGGCTGGCACCAGCAGGTCTCGGTGAGCGAGCTGCTCATGAACAAGGCGGAGTGGGACAAGCTCTCCGAGCAGCACAAGCGGATCATCCAGGTCGCCCTCAACGACGCGGTCGTCCACACCTACGTGGAGACCGAGGCCAAGAATCCGCCGGTCATGCTGGAGATGAAGGACAAGCACAAGGTCACCAACCGGCGCTGGTCCGACGACGACCTTCGGCAGTTCGAGAAGGGCTGGCTCGAGGTGCTGGAGAGTGAGAGCGCCAAGGACCCTCTGTTCAAGAAGGTCGCCGACCACTACCTGGCCTGGCGGAAGACCTACAAGATCTGGGGCGACGCCCAGGAGCTGAAGAGCAGCTACCAGAAGTAAGGGCGGGCATTCGAGGAGCGCCCCGGGTTCCCCGGGGCGCTCCGAACGTTGTGGGGGGGTCGGGGGGCCATTTCGAGGCCCCCAAGTGGTCAGTCGAGGAACCCCGCCAGCTTGGGCAGCCACAGCACGATGCTGGGGAAGTAGATGCAGAGAAGCAGCCCCAGGACCTGCAGCGCCACGAACGGGTACATGCCGCGGTAGACGTCGGTCATGGTCACGCCGGGTGGCGCCGTTCCCTTCATGTAGAACAGCGTGGCGCCGAAGGGTGGCGTCATGAACGCGGTCTGGAGGTTGACCGCGACGAGGGTGCCGAACCACGCCATCAGGTAATGGTTGCTTCCCAGGTGGGCGGAAAAGTCGTATTTCGCGATGATCGGTCCGAACACCGGCAGGACGATGAGGCAGATCTCGATCCACTCGAAGGGAAAGCCGAGCAGGAAGATCAGGACCATCACGAACGCGAGCATCTCCCACCCCGTGTCGATCCCGAGCTTCGTCAGCATCCCGATCATCAGGTCGTCCCCGCCCAGCACCCGGAACACGTAGGAGAAGCCGGTCGCGCCCAGGAAGATCATGAACACGAGGGCGTTGGCCCGGCAACACGAGAAGATGGCCTCGTTCATCATCTTCATGGTGAGGCGCCCGTTCAAGGCCGCGATGAACATCGAGCCGAATACCCCGACGGCGCCGCTCTCCGTCGGCGTGGCCCAGCCGGCGAAGATCGACCCGATCACGATCACCATCAGCGCGGTCATCGGAAAGAGGCCCCGCCACACCGCATGCCAGAACTCGCCGCGCGTCTGCGGCCCGTAGTCGGGCGGGAGCTTGGGCGCCTTCTGGGGCCGCAACAGCGCGACGATGATGATGTAGATCAGGTACAGCCCCGACAGCAGGAAACCCGGCATGGTGGCGGCGAGAAAGAGCGCCCCCGCGGAGGTCACCAGCATCTCCGCCATCACCACCAGCATGATCGCCGGCGGGATGAGGATGCCGAGGGTCCCCGCCGAGGCGATGGTGCCGATGGCCAGGCGCTTGTCGTAGCCCGAGGCCAGCATCTGCGGCAGCGCAATCACCGAGAGGGTGATCACTGCCGCGCCGACCACCCCGATCGGCGCGGCCAGGATGGTGCCCATCACCATGACGGCGACGGCGAGAGCGCCGGGAACCCGCCTAAGGATGACCTCGGTCGCCTTGAGCATGTCCATGGCCGAGCCGGACCGCTCCAGGATCGACCCCATGAAGATGAACATGGGAATAGACGCGAGCACGGGATCGGCGGCGACGCCGCCCCACATGCGCAACACGATGTCGTAGAGACCGATGATCGAGAAGACGCCGAGAAACCACCCGGCGAGCGCGAATAGCAGCGCCATCCCGCCCATGACGAAGGCCACGGGGTAGCCGCAGAAGATGACGAAAAACATCGCCACGAACATGATCAGGGCGAGGTTGTCGGCCAGGAGGTCGAGCACGAGACCCCTTTCGTGTGGGCTAGACTTCCACTTCGGGGTGGCCGATGGGGAGGTTGAGCTCGTCCTGCGATCGTCCCCCGAACAGGAACACGATCACGCGGGCGAGGACGCTGAGGATCCCGAGCACCACCAGCCAGAGCCCGGCGGCATAGATGCCCTTGATGAGCCAGCGGAAGCGGAGTCCCACCGTGCTGTCGGACTGCTCGGCGAGTGCGTAGGACGACGCCACGAAATCCAGGCTGTGGTAGGCGACGAGCAGGCAGTACGGCAGCGCGAAGAGCACGCACCCCGCGAGCTCGATCCAGGCCTTGCGCCGAAACGTCAGATTCTCGGTGAAGGAGTCGACCCGGGGATTCGCGTTGATCGTGTAACCGTAGCCCATCCACAGGGAGAAGAGCGCGGCGTGGAAGTGCCATTCCAGCTCCTGGAGCTTGGTCAGCGGCGCGGGGATGCCGGTTCTGCGCGCGAGGACGTCGAAGCACGTGACGGCAGCCATGACGACGAGGAGCCAGCCGGACGTGAGGGCGATGGCCTCGAGCATCCGCCGCACGCCCTCGGAAAACCTCAGGAGGGCGTTCATTTCAGGGGTGTGTTCATCGTGTCAAGGACCCATCATGGTTCGCATAGTAGACGATCGAGGCAACGTAGGCGTCAAACGGACGGCTGTCAAGGAGAATCTTGGGCGCGCGGCGGGATCGCGCGGTCGGGCCGGTCCCAGTCCGGCACCCGCGCGGGATGATCTGGGCCGGGGAGGGCGCCTCCAGGAGCCGGGACGCGAGCCCGGCCAGTTGTGCTAGTATGCCGCGCGAGCGGGCGGCCCCTCACGCTCCGCGTCAGGCGCCGCAGCGGCCAATCTTCCCGAGGACAGCGAGGTCGCCCATGGCACAGGTCGTCCTGAAGGAGCTGAACAAGAAATACGACGAGGTGCACGCCGTCAAGGACGTGAACCTCACCATCCGAGACAAGGAGTTCATGGTCCTCGTCGGGCCCTCGGGATGCGGGAAGACGACGACCCTACGCATGGTGGCCGGCCTCGAGGAGATCACCGCCGGCGAGATCCAGATCGGCGAGCGGGTGGTGAACGACCTGCCCCCCAAGGACCGGGACATCGCCATGGTGTTCCAGAACTACGCGCTCTATCCCCACATGAGCGTCTACGACAACATGGCGTTCGGACTCAAGATGCGGAAGTTCCCGAAGTCGGAGATCCAGAAGCGGGTGCAGGATGCCGCGGAGATCCTCGGGATCCAGGAGCTCCTCAAGCGGAAGCCCCGCCAGCTCTCCGGCGGCCAGCGCCAGCGCGTCGCCGTCGGCCGCGCCATCGTGCGTCATCCCCAGGTCTTCCTGTTCGACGAGCCCCTCTCCAACCTCGACGCCAAGCTGCGCGTGCAGATGCGGGTGGAGCTCAAGCGGCTGCACGAGCGCCTCGAGACGACCGCCATCTACGTGACCCACGACCAGGTGGAAGCGATGACCCTGGGCAGCCGGGTCGTCGTGATGAAGGACGGCTGGGTGCAGCAGGTGGGCGAGCCCATGGAGATCTACACGCGGCCGCAGAACAAGTTCGTAGCCGGCTTCATCGGCTCCCCCTCCATGAACTTCATCCCGGTGACCATCAACGACGCGGGCGGCTCCCTCTTCGCGCAAGCCAACGGGCTGCGGATCAAGGTGCCCGCCGACCGGCAGGCGCGGCTCGGCGCCTTCAAGGGCCAGCCGGTGACGCTCGGGGTGCGGCCGGAAGACCTGCGCGTCGGCGCGGCGTCGGACTCCGGCGACCTGTCCTTCGATGCGGTGGTCGACGTCGTCGAGCCGCTGGGCGCCGAGATTCTGCTCGACGTCACCGCCGCCGGACAGTCGGTGGTGGCGCGCGTCGAGCCCACCGTGCGGGCAAAGGCGCACGAGAAGATCCGCCTCACCTTCGTGCCCGAGCGCATCCACTTCTTCGACGCGAAGACGGAAGCGGTCATCAGCTAGCGCCGCGCATACTCATGCCTCGCCAAGGGGGGTGAGACCAGCGCCCCGGTTCTCGTGATGGCCCCAGTCCTCCGACCCCATTGGAGACCGCTCATGGATCAGACCGCTCCCAGAAATCCGCAGCGCCGCCAGTTCCTCCGCACCGCCGCCGGCACCACCGCGGGAATGGCCTCCTGGCTCGCCCTCGGCAAGGCGCCCGCGCTCGCCCAGAAGCGCGAGCTGACCTTTCTTTCCTGGAACCACTTCGTGCCCGCCGCCGATGACGAGCTCCGCAAGCAGGCGGAAGCGTTCGGCAAGCAGGCGAACTGCACGGTCCGCGTCGATACCATGGCCCACCTCCAGATGCCCGCCAAGATCGCGGCGGAGGCCCAGTCCCAGTCGGGCCATGACATGTTCCGGTCGGCGCTGTCCGACCCGTTCCTCTACGAGAATCAGCTCGCCAACGTGGACGATGTCGTCGAAAAGCTGAGCAAGCAATACGGGGGCATGTACCCCTTCTGCGCCGAGGCGAACCAAGCCAAGTCCGGTTGGAAGGCGATGCCGTGGTTCTGGGTCTCCTTCCCCGCCACCTACAACCAGGCTCACTTCAAGAAGGCCGGGTTCGACACGCATCCCAAGACCTGGGACGAGCTGCTGAAGATGGGCAAGGTCCTCAAGAAGCAGGGCAACCCCGTCGGCATCCCGATCAGCCATTGCTCGGACACGCACAGCACGTACTGGTCGGTCGCATGGTCGTACGGCGCCAAGGTCATCGAGGCCGACGGCAAGACGCCCGCCATCAGCTCCGACAAGACCGCGCAGGTGATCGAGTGGTACAAGGAGCTCTACAAGGACGCGATGGAGCCGGAGGTCCTGTCGTGGGACGATGCCGGAAACAATCGCTTCATCCTCTCCGGCAAGGGCTCCTGGATCCACAATCCGGTCAGCCCGTATAATGCCGCGCTGAAGGAGAAGATGCCGATCGCCGACGACATGAACCACCACAACAGCCCGTCCGGCCCGGCGGGCGCGCACTCGGCGCCGCCCATTCTCGGCATCGCAACCTGGAAGTTCTCGAAGAACCAGGAGTTGGCCAAGGAGTTCATCCAGTACCTCTTCCGGAAGGAGAACTACGACGCCTGGATCGTGGCGTCGAACGCGTTCAACCATCCGCCGCTGAAGCACCTGGCCGACCATCCCATCTGGGCCAAGAATCCCAAGTTCGCCATGCTGCCCAAGGAGGCGGAGTTCGCCCACCCGCGCGGCTGGCCGGCCAAGCCTAACGACGCGGTCCAGCGCATCGACAACAACTACGTCATGGGCGACATGGTGGCCAAGGCCATCAACGGCATGCCGACCAAGCGCGCCATGGATTGGGCGCAGGAGCAGGTCGCGCTCGCGCTCAAGGGTCAGCTCAAGGCCGGCTAGCATGTCCGTCGGCCCGCAGGTGCTGGTGGCGGCCGGCCCCGGGCCGGCCGGCCGCCTCAGTCGGCTCCGCGGATGGTGGGAGCGCGAGGAGGTCTTCGGCTACGGCCTCATCCTTCCCGCGCTCGCCCTCCTCGTCTCCCTCGTCGCGTTCCCCTTCGGGATGGCCATCTACTTCAGCCTATCCGACTACTGGGTGGGCTCGCCGGGCGCGTTCGTCGGGCTCGACAATTTTCGCGCGATCCTCGCCAGCGACGTCTTTCGCCAGACCATCCAGAACTCCTTCGTCTTCACCGCCATCGCCCTGACCCTGAAGACGGTGCTGGGAGTCTGGCTCGCCATGCTCCTCGCCCGGGAGCTGCGTTTCAAACGCCTGATCCGCGGCGCCATCCTTCTTCCGTTCGTCATCCCGACGGCGCTTTCCACGCTGGGATGGTGGTGGATGTTCGACTCGCTCTACAGCGTGGTGAACTGGACGGCCATCCGGCTTGGCCTCATGAGCGCGCCCGGCCCCAACTGGCTCGGGCAGGCCGAGTACGCGATGGCCGCGGTGATCGCCGTGAACGTGTGGCGAGGGCTGCCCTTCTTCGCCATCACCACGCTCGCCGGCCTCGTGGCGGTGCCCAAGGAGTACTACGAGGCGGCGGAGGTGGACGGGGCGGGCTCGTGGAACCGCTTCTGGCTCGTGACCCTGCCCCTGATCAAGCCCGTGCTCGCGGTGGTGATCCTCTTCTCGACCATCTTCACGTTTGCCGACTTCAACATCGTCTACGTACTCACTCGGGGCGGCCCGATGAATACCACCCACCTCTTCGCCACCCTCGCCTATCAAGTCGGCCTCAATGGCGGCAACCTCGGCCAGGGTGCCGCCATCGCGCTCTTCATCTTCCCGCTCCTCGGGGCGGTGGTCTTCTTCCAGCTCCGCTACATCCGGAAGGAATGAGCATGCCCATCGCCCGCAGTGGTCGAGCGAGGATGCGATCGAACGCGTTCGCCTATGCCAACCTCGTCCCCTTCATCTTCTTCGCGCTCTTCCCCTTCTATTTCATGTGCGTCACGTCGTTCAAGTCGAATGCGGAGCTGTATAACCTCAAGTCGGTGCCGTTCTGGATCCAGACCGGCGTCATCGGGGACCATTACTCCTACCTCTTCCAGAAGACCGACTTCCTCTCCTGGATCAAGAACAGCCTCCTCTTGAGCGTGGTGGCCACCGGTGTGTCGATCGTCCTGTCCATCCTCGCCGGGTATAGCCTGTCGCGCCTCCGCTTCCGGGGAGCGGGCTCCTTCGGCACCGCGGTGTTCATCACCTACCTGGTCCCGCCGACCCTCCTCTTCCTGCCGCTGTCCCAGGTAGTGAGCTGGCTCGGCATCTCCGACTCGATCTTCGCCCTCATGGTGACGTACCCGACCTTCCTCGTCCCCTTCTGTACCTGGCTCCTCATGGGCTACTTCCGCACGGTGCCGCGCGAGGTCGAGGAATGCGCCCTCGTGGACGGGGCGACCCGCATGCAGACCTTGTTCCGTATCGTGCTGCCCATGGCGGTGCCCGGCATCATCTGCGCCCTCCTCTTCTCCTTCACCCTGTGCTGGAACGAGTTCACCTACGCGCTCACCTTCATCTCGCAGTCGTCGAACAAGACGGCGGTGGTGGGCGTCACCGCCGATCTCATCCGGGGCGACATCTACTACTGGGGCTCGCTCATGGCGGGGGCGGTGCTCGCGAGCGTGCCGGTGGTGATCGTCTACGTCCTG
>JBKPDT010000254.1:0-9071 GCA_046728035.1 Candidatus Methylomirabilota bacterium
GAGGCCGAGCGCGCGCGCCACGTTCTGCTCCACGAGGAGGATGGTCGTGCCCTCGCGATTGATCTGGGCGAGCTTCTCGAAGATCTGCTTCACGACCACCGGGGCCAGGCCGAGGCTGGGCTCGTCCAGCATCAACAGGCGGGGCCGGGCCATGAGGCCGCGGCCGATCGCGCACATCTGCTGCTCGCCGCCCGAGAGCGTGCCCGCGAGCTGCCGCATCCGCTCGGCGAGGCGCGGGAAGAGACGGAACACCGCGTCGAGCGTCTCGCGCCGCCGCCCGCGCGCCTCGGCACCGGCGGCGCCCAGCTCCAGGTTCTCGCGTACCGTCAGGGTGGGGAAGAGCTGGCGGCCCTCGGGAACGTGCGCGATGCCGCGGGCCACCACACGCGCGGGCGACAGGCCGTCGAGGCGCTCGCCGTCGAGCGTCACCGCGCCCCGGCGCAGCGGGAGGAGCCCGGAGACGGCCTTGAGCGTGGTGGTCTTGCCGGCGCCGTTCCCGCCGATCAGGGCCACTGTCTCCCCTACGGAGACGTCCAGCGACACCTCACGGACAGCGGTGAGATCGCCGTAGCCCACCTCGAGGCCCTCAAGCCGGAGCAGCGTGGACATATTCCTCGCCGAGATACGCCTCGATGACGCGCGGGTCGTTGGCGACCTGCGCGGGCCGCCCCTCTGCGATCTTCTCCCCGAAGGACAGCACGACGATGCGGTGGGACAGCGCCATCACCGCGCGCATGTTGTGCTCGATGAGGAGCACGGAGACCCCGCCGGCGTTGATGCGGGAGATCAGCCGGACCATGTCCTCCGTCTCCGTCGCGGTGAGCCCGGCCATCACCTCGTCGAGGAGGAGGAGCGTGGGCTCGGTGGCGAGGGCGCGCGCCAGCTCGAGCCGCTTGCGATCGGACAAGGTGAGGCTCCCCGCGGGGGCCGCCGCCTTCGGCCCGAGCCCGATCTCGTCCACCAGACGCGCCGCGCGCGCGGTGGCCTCGCGCGCGTCGGCGTGGCGCGCGAGGGCGCCCACGCGCACGTTGGCGAGCACGGAGAGGTGGGGGAACGGCCGCACGATCTGAAAGGTCCGCGCCAGCCCGCGCTGGCAGATGGCGTGAGGCTTGAGGCCGAGCAGGCTCTGCCCGCGAAAGCGGATCTCGCCCGCATCGGGAACGAGGAAGCCCGAAAGGAGGTTGAAGGCGGTGGTCTTGCCCGCACCGTTGGGCCCGATGAGGCCGAGCACGTCGCCCTCGGCCATGCGCAGGGCAAGGCCGTTCACCGCCTGGAGCCCCCCGAAGCTCCTGGACAGACCCTCGACCTCGAGCAACGCGTTCATGAGCGGGCGCGCTCCCGTCTTCCCAGCTTGGACAGAGCCGGGTAGGCCCCCTGCGGAAGGAAGAGCACCACCAGCACGAGCAGGACGCCGTACGCGATCAAGTGCACGCCGCTCCAGCCGCCCTGGGCGAAATAGATCCGCGACACCTCGGCGAGAGGGCTCAGGATGAAGGAGCCGAGGATGGGCCCCAGCAGCGTCCCCGCCCCGCCGACGATGGGCCGGATGATGATCTCCACCGAGAGGGGAATGCCGAAGACGGAGTTGGGCTGGAGCGAGAACAGGTAGTAGGCGTAGAAGGTCCCGCCCACCCCGGTCAGGAACGACGAGACCACCATGGCGAGCATCTTGTACTTGAAGGTGTTGACCCCGAGAGCCTCGCAGGCGTCCTCGTCTTCGCGGATCGCCACCAGATACTCACCGAAGCGCCGCCGCTCGAGCATCGCCACGATGGCGGTGGCGGCGAGCATGAGCCCGAGCGACACGTAGTAGTAGGCGCGGTTGTCCTGGAACTGGAACTGCCGGGGATTGCCGGTGAAGGTGACGTAGAGTCCGAGCGCCCCGCCCACCGCATCGGTGTTGAGAGCGATGACGCGACAGATCTCCGCGAACGCCACCGTGAGGAGCACGAAGTAGAAGCCCCGCAGGCCGAAGCGGAAGCCGAGGAACCCGATGAGCGCCCCCAGCGCGGCGGCGAGTAATCCGCCCACGAACATCCCGATCCACGGCGTGAGCCCGAGCCGCATGGACAGCATGGCCGCGGTGTAGGCGCCGACCCCGACGAAGGCGGCGTGACCGGCGGAGAGCTGGCCCGCGTAGCCGCCGATGATGTTCCAGGCCTGGCCGAGGTAGGCGTAGAAGAAGATGAAGATGAACACGGTGATGGCGTACGAGCCCAGCACCGCGGGGAGGACCAGGAGGACGCCGACGGCGAGGGCGGCGGCGACGCGGCCGCCCGTCATGCGCTGCGCTTGCCGAAGAGGCCGGCGGGGCGGAAGAGCAGGATCACGATGAGGAGCGAGAAGCTCACCAGCTCCTTCATGGAGGGCGCGAGGAACACCGCCCCGAGGGACTCCGCGACGGACACGAGGAGCCCGCCCACGAAGGCGCCGAGCAGGCTCCCCATCCCGCCGATGATGACGATGTTGAACGACGCCACCGAGAGCGAGAGCCCGCCGGCGGGCTGGAACGGCAGGATGGGCGACACGAGGGCGCCCGCCGCCCCCACGCAGGCGGCGCCGATGGCGAAGGCGGCGGCGTAGACGCGCTTGACGTCGGTGCCGATCACGAGGGCGCCGTAGGGATTGTCGGCGGCGGCGCGGATGCGGCAGCCGAGGTCGCTGCGGGCGAGGAAGAACCAGAGGGCGAGGGTGAGGGCCAGGGCCACCCCGAAGGTGACGAGGCGGGCCACGTCCACGAAGATCGGCCCCAGCCACACCGTGGCGGCGGTGAGAGGGGACCGCACGCGCTGGGGATCGGGGCCGAAGGCGACGAGGGCGGCGTTCTCCAGGATGAGGGCCACGCCGAGCATCAGAAGGATCTGCATCTCGTGGGGCGCGTCCACGATGCGGTCCACCAGACCGCGCTGGACCGCCCATCCGAACCCGAAGAGGACGGCCGCGCAGAACATGAAACCGAGATAGGGATCGAGCCCGACGCGCGTGGCACCCAGCCACGCCAGGTACATCCCCCAGACCATCATGTCGCCGTGGGCGAAGTTGACCACCCGCATCACGCCGAAGATGAGGGTGAGGCCCACCGCCATGAGGCTGTACACGCCGCCGAAGAGGAGCCCGCTGAGCAGGCCCTGGCCGATCAGGACCGGGTCCACTCAACGGACCCCGGGGCGGCGGCCGCTCAACGCTTGGGGCGCGGGAAGACGAACTTCAGCTCGGCGACGTCCTTCGGCCACACGACGGACGGCTTGCCGCCGAGAATCTGGATCATCGCGGGGATGGCGTTGGCGTTGTCGCCGAGCTCGTTGAAGGCGACGGGGCCGGCGTAGACCATGAGGCCGCCGTTCCAGCTCGTTTTCTTGATGGCGTCCACGATCCCGTCGGGATCCGTGGTCTTGCCCCGCTCCAGGATGTCCGCGATCAGCATCATGCCGTCGTAGGAATAGCCGGAGTTGGTGTCGAAGGTCTTCGCCTTGCCCGTCTCGCGCTCGGTGCGCCTGGCGTACTCCTCGGCGACCTGGCGCGTCTTCGGATTCTTGAAGTTCGGCCACGGCACGCTCGTCATGACGTGCTCGAGGTGCTCCTTGAGGACGGCGAGCTGGCCCGCCTCGTAGAGACCCGGGCTGCCCGGCCCCACGATCCCCATGACTTCCACCCGCTGCTTGGCCAGCTCGGGCAGGAGGAGCTGGGCGCTCGCCGGCCGCGTGATGGGCGCGATGATGTCGGGCCGCAGCGCCTTCGCCCGGGACACCTCCGTGGAGAGGTCCGCCGGCGGCTCCGGCCACGGAATGACCTCCACGATCTCCCACGAGGGATTGGCGGCCTTGTGCGCGGCGACGAAGCCGCGCGCCTGCGTCTGACCGAAGAGGTCGTTGGCGTGCATCACCACGACGCGCTTGGGCGTGACGCCCGCCTCCTTGAAGATGTCGGTGAAGTACTGGACGGCGCGCCGCCCGAACCCCGAGCCGGTGGGGAAGTTGCGATAGACGTACTGGACCTTCTGCTGCCCCTCGCGCACCGACTGCGCGACATTGGCGGTGATGGGGTCGGCGGCGGCGATGTCGATGAGGAACGGCACGCGCCGCTGCTGCGCCACCGGCACCATGGCGGCGGCATCCCCGGAATTGAACGGCCCCATGAGGAGCTGGGCGCCGCCGTTGATCAGCCGCTCCGCCTCCGCGCGCGCCACGTCCGGCTTGGTCTGGGTGTCGCCGAGGAGCAGCTCGAGCCGCGCCCCACCCAGCGACTTGATCCCCCCCGCGGCGTTGATGGCGTCGGCGGCCATCTGGGCGCCGAGCCGGCACGCCTGGCCGGGCTCGGCGAGGGGGCCGGTCACGGTGTGGATCACGCCGATCTTGATCGTCCGCGCCTGCGCACGCAGCGGCAGCGGGAAGCCGAGCACGGCGGCGCCGGCGGCGGCGCCTGTGAGGATCGTCCGGCGGGCCAGGCGCGACGGGGAAGAGCGATCGGTCATCGCGAATCTCCTTTGTCCAGCAGCTCGCGGGCGATGACGAGCCGCTGGATCTGGTTGGTCCCTTCGTAGATCTGGGTGATCTTGGCGTCGCGCATGTAGCGCTCGACGGGGAACTCGCGCGTGTAGCCGTAGCCGCCGAAGATCTGCACGGCATCGGTGGCAACCTTCATGGCGGTGTCGGAGGCCATGCACTTGGCCACCGAGGCCTCGAAGGCGGTGGAGGGGGCGCCTCGGTCCATGAGGGCGGCGGTGTGGTGCACGGCCAGCCGCGAGACGTGCACCGCCATCGCCATGTCCGCAAGCATGAACTGGATGCCCTGGAAGCCCGCGATGGGCTGGTCGAAGGAGCGGCGCTCCTTCGCATATGCCACCGACGCGTCCAGCGCCGCCCGCGCGATGCCCACCGCCTGGGCGCCGATGGTCGGGCGCGATTGCTCGAGCGTGCGCATGGCCACGCGGAATCCCCCGCCCTCGTCGCCCAGCCGGTTCTCCACGGGGATCTCGCAGTCGGTGAAGTGCAGCGCCACCGTGGGGCTGCCGCGGATGCCGAGCTTCTTCTCGTGCTTGCCCACGCTGAACCCCGGCGTGCCCGGCTCGACGAGCAGCGCGGTGACGCCGTGGGCGCGCTGGCTCCGGTCGGTGGTCACGAAGACGGTGATGACGCCGGCGTGCGAGCCGTTGGTCACCCACATCTTGGAGCCGTTGACCACGTAGCGGTCGCCCTTGCGCACCGCCGTGCACGTCATCCCGGCGGCGTCAGAGCCCGAGCCGGACTCGGAGAGCGAGAAGGCCGCGGTGATCTCGCCGGTGGCCAGGCGCGGCAGGAAGCGCTTCTTCTGCTCGGCAGTTCCGGCGAGGATGATCGGGTAGCCGCCGAGGTTCTGCACGAGGAAGATGGTCGACGTGGCGGCGCAGGCCCACGCCACCTCCTCGGCGGCGAGGCAGAAGGCGAGCGCCCCCGCGGCGGCGCCGCCGTACTCCTCCGGAATGTGCAGGCCCATGAGGCCCTGTTCGCCGAGGAGCCGGAGCTGCTCCGCCGGGTATTCCTCCATCTCGTCCACCCGGGCGGCGAGCGGCGCGATCCGCTCCCGGGCGATCTCCCGGGCGAGGTCCCGGATCGCCCGCTGCTCGTCGCTCAGGTACCAGAGGTCATTTGTCATCAACATGCTCCGCATGTTGACCGTGGGCCATGTCGGTCACGGCAACCCTACTTCGCCGGATAACTATAGAAGCCCTTGCCGCTCTTCCGACCGAGCTGGCCGGCGATGACCATCCGCTTGAGGAGCGGGGGCGGGGCGTAGCGCGGCTCGCGGAACTCGTCGAACATCACCTCGGCCACGTACATCGTGGTGTCGAGCCCCACGAGGTCGAGGAGGGTGAACGGCCCCATCGGGTAGCCGCAGCCGAGCTTCATCGCCGCGTCGATGTCCTCCAGCGTGGCGAGCCCGCCCTCGTAAACGCGGATCGCGTCGAGGAGATAGGGCACGAGGAGCCGGTTGACGATGAAGGCAGTCGAGTCCTTGGTCCGCACCGGCACCTTGCCCACCGCCTGCACCCACTCGTAGGCCCGGGCCACCGTCTCCTCGCCGGTGAGGATAGTCTGCACCACCTCGACCAGCTTCATGAGGGGTACCGGGTTGAAGAAGTGCAGCCCCAGCACCTGCGCGGGGCGCTTGGTCGCCGCCGCCATCGCCGTCACGTTGCAGGACGAGGTGTTGGACGCGAGCAGCGCGTGCGGCGGGCAGATCGCATCGAGCCGGGCGAAGGTCTCGTTCTTCAGGGGCTGATTCTCGGTGATCGCCTCGATGACGAGGTCGCAGTCCTTGAAGGCCGAGAAGTCGGTGGCCCCGGTGATGCGGTCGAGGATCTGCGTCTTCCCAGCCTCGTCGAGCTTGGCCTTGGCGATGAGGCCGTCGAGGGTCCGACGCAGGCCGGCGAGGCCGCGCTCGAGTAACTCGGGGCTGGCCTCCACGACGACGGTGCGAAAGCCCGCCTGGGCGGACACCTGGACGATGCCTGAGCCCATGAGCCCGCATCCGATCACGCCGACGTTCTTGATGGCCATGCTGGGCCGCTCCTGTCTGGCCGCGCCCGACGCGAGCCGTCGGGCGTCGGGACCTTCGTTCTAACGCGAGCGCGCTACCGAGCGCGGCGAGCAGGGGGCGGCGGAACCGCCTCGTGGAAGGGGTCGTCGGGGCAATCGCTCGTGGCCTTCACGTTCACCCGCGTCCTCCCGTAGCGCACGCTCCCGTCCGGCATCCGCTCGGGCGCGTCGATCCGCGAGGCCGGCACGGGCGCCACGTCGGGGCGGAGCGACTCCTTCAGGCTCGTGTCCGCGGAGTCCGACTGGCGGTTGAGAAGCTGGAGGATCGCCGACGGCCCCGCGACGGGCGGGGCCGTCGGCGCGGGCGTCGCGGCCTCTTCGGCGCGCGCGGCGGGCGCGGCGGCGAGGGCGGCACTCACCAGACCGGCGGCGATGACGGCGAGGAGCTTGGCCATGCCCCTAATCGTACCTGATCAGGGTGTCGATCGGATAGCCACGTAGCCGCTCGCGCCCCTTGAGGAATCCCAGCTCGATGAGGAAGGCGGTCCCTACCACCTTGCCCCCCAGCCGCTCGATGAGCCGGAGGGTGGCCGCCATGGTGCCGCCGGTGGCGAGGAGGTCATCCACCACGAGTATCCGCTGGCCGGGTCGGATGGCGTCCTCGTGGATCGCCAGCACGTCCCGCCCGTACTCGAGCTCGTACTCCTCCTCGATGGTGGGAGCCGGGAGCTTCCCCCGCTTCCGGACGGGCACGAAGCCCGCCTTGAGCTGATGGGCGAGAGCCCCCCCGAAGATGAAGCCGCGGGACTCAACGCCGACGACGATCTCCACGAGCGACGTGTGGTACTTCGCCGCGAGGTGATCGATGACCGAGGCCCAGGCGGGGCCGTCCTTGAGGAGGGTGGTGATGTCCTTGAAGAGAATTCCCTCGGTCGGGAAACCCTTGATGTCACGGATCTTTGAGCGCAGCTCGGTGACGTCCATGCGGGGAACGATGTTACCCGGCCATCCGGGAGGGCGCAACACGAAAACCGGCCGTCAAAGGGCGGCGAGGCGCTCCGGTAAGGTAGCGAGATCGGTGATGACGAGGTCGGCACGCTCCGAGCCCGGCCGGCCCCCGGCCGCATAGTGCACGGCCCGCATCCCCACGCCCTGTGCGCCTTCCACGTCCGCGTGAGGATTGTCCCCGACATGGGCGATCTCGGGCGGCACGATCACCGCCTCCGCGCCCAGCTTGGCGAGCGTGCCGCGGAAGATCTCCGCGTCCGGCTTGCGGACCCCCACCTCGTCGGAAAAGGAAAGGGCCCGGAAATGGCGCAGGAGGTCGTGGCGCTCGAGGTATTGCCGGAGCACCGTACCGGGCGTGCGGCCGGTATTGGAGACGATGCCCAGGGGCAGGCCGCGCGCGGCGAGGCGGCGCACCGCCTCCGCCGCGCCCGGGCATAGCCGCGGGGGGAGGCGGAGCACGGGATCGGCGTAGGCGCGTAGCAGCGCGTCCCACCGCGCGCCGGTCACGCGGGGGACCGCTCCCGGCGCCACGCAATCGAGCACGAGGGCGACCTGCTCGGGGAAGCCGGGGTCGCGATGCACGTTCCAGAACTGCGCCTCGAGCAAGCCCTGCGAGCGCTCATAGCCCACCTCGACCTCCTCGAAGTCGAGGCCGAGCCCGACCTCCATCACCGCCGCGTGCAGCGCCTCGATGCGGAGCCGGCGCTGGGCGGCGAGGTTGTCCGGCGCGTCGTCGGCCAGGGTCTGCCAGAAGTCGAAGGTGACGGCACGGATCACGCGCGACGCTCCAGCGTCTCGATGGCCTCGGGGAGAGCCCCCAGCCCCTCGATGACGAGGTCGGGATCGGGGGGACCCGACTCGCGGCCCGCCGCCACCACCTGCACCACGCGGAGCCCCGCGTTCCGCGCACCCTCCACGTCCAGGCGTGGGTCGTCGCCGACATGCACCGCCTCGTCCGCGGGCACCCCCAGGGCGCCGAGGGCGATCCGGAAGATCTCCGCCGCGGGCTTCCGCACGCCGACCTCGTCGGAGAACGTGAGGTGATGGAAGGACGCGAGCAGGCCGTGGCCCTCGAGGATGCGCCGCAGCGTGCGGCCGGGTGTGCGCATCGTGTTCGAGACCACGGCCAGCCGCAGGCCGCGCGCGGCGAGCGCCTCGAGCCCCGCCCGCGCGCCCGTGTCCGGCTTGGGCGGCACGAGGAGTGCGGGCGCCGCATAGGCCTCGACGAGGGCGTCGAGGGTGGCGCCGGCGACGCGCGCCGAGAGCCCGGACTCGGCGCCCTCGAGGATCGACGCGACGTGGCGCACCACCGGGACGTCGCGGTTTTCCGACCACAGCCAGGTCAGCTCCCGCCCCGAGTGCTCGTAGCCGCGGGCGATATCCCGCGGCGTGACGCGAAAGCCCGCGCCCGTGAGAATCGCCTCGAAGTCCGCGATGCGCCGCTCGCGGTATCGGTCGTCGGCGCGCGGGCCCTCGAAGACGAGGGTGCCCCAGAAGTCCACGGTGACGGCGCGGATCGGCCGGGGCACGGGCGTGAGCGGCGATCGC
>JBKPDT010000255.1:0-3270 GCA_046728035.1 Candidatus Methylomirabilota bacterium
GGATCACCCCGCGCTCCCTCGCCGGCGGCGGGCTGGACCTCGCCGACACGCGCCCGGACGCGGTGGAGGCGAAGATCGCGGCGATCCGCGCCGCCGCGGGCCCGCGCCTGGCCGAGCTCGAGCTGAACATCCTCGTCCAGCGGGTGGCGGTGGGGGAGAATGTGGACGCGGCGGCCGCGGAGTTCGCGGCCCAGTGGAAGACGACGCCCGAGGCCCTGTGGGACAGCCCGTTCGTCCTCATGGGCGCGCCCGGTGCCGTCGAGGACACGCTCGAGGCCCGGCGCGCGCGCTACGGCATCTCCTACGTCGTGGTCTTCGAGCAGTTCATGGAGGCGTTCGCCCCCGTGGTGCGGAGCCTTTCCGGCCGCTAGCCCGGGCGCCCTTATCGCCGCCCGGGCAGCGCGTCCCAGGCCAGGCGCGCCATGCGGCCGATCACCTGATAGGCGGCGGCGAAGCCCGGCGTCCCGTCCCCCAGCGCGGCCGGCACGTGCTCGGTATACGCGGTCAGGATGAAGAGCGGCCTTGCGTCGCGATAGACGATGCCCGCGTCCATGTAGCCGCGTGCCCCCGTCCCCGTCTTGTGGGCCACCTTGGTGCCGAGGGGGAGCTGGGAGGGCAGCCGCGTCTTGAGCTTCTGCCAGGAGAGGATGTCCAGCCCGAGGCGACAGAGCTCGGGGGTCACGCCCAGCCGCGACGCCGCCGCGGGATCCTCCGCCCCGCGCAGCATGGCCTCGAGGAGCAGGCCCTGGTCGTTGGGCGTGGTGGTGGTCACCTGCTCGAGCGTGTGGTCGGGGCCGAGCTTCGGCGGGATGCCGAAGCGGTGGATGGTCCGCGTCATCCCCGCCGCCTCGCAGAACCGCTGGATGGCGTCGAGCCCCACCATGTCGACGACCGTGCCCGTGCAGGTGTTGTCGCTCACGATGATCATCATCACGAGCGCATCGCGGAAGGTGATCCAGAAGCCGGGGGTGAGGTGCTGGAAGGTGCCCGAGTCGTTGTCCTGGTACTTCGCGTCGATGGTGACCTTCTGGTCCAGGGCGAGCTTGCCGTCGTGCACGGCCTTGAGCGCGGCCATCAGGATGGAGGTCTTCCGCGTGCTCGCCGAGGGCACCGGCGTGTCGCCGCGACGGTCGGCGCGCTCCCCCGTGCCGAGGTCCTTGAGGTACCAGCTCGTCTGGAAGGGCAGGGCGTCGCAGAGCGCGTTCATCTTCTGGACTAGCTCTCGCATGGGAGGCTCTCCTCAGGGGCGCGGGGCCGCGCGGGCGGCGCGCCAGCGCGCCTCGGCTTCCTCGAAGCCGGGGCCGCGGTCGATGAGCGGAAGATCACGCGCGCGCCGGCGGCGCGCCTCGTCGGTGGTGGTCTTGTCGATCTCCAGCGTGACGGGGTCGAGGGCCACGCCGTAGTCCTCGAGGGCGCCGCGCGCGGTCACCAGGCCGCGCGCCACGTCCGCGCGCACGCGCTCGGGCTCGCGCGTCAGCGGGTCGCCCCAGCCGCCCCCGCCGCAGGTCTCCAGCCGGAGAAGGTCGCCGCGCCGGAGGGTGATGCCGTCGCCGAGGGCCGGCAGCGCGCGCTCCGCCGGCGTCCCCGGGTTGAGGATGATGCGCCCAGTGCGGCCGGCGAGGCCGCCCGCGACGCCGTACGGCGCGACGAGGGTGTTCTCCATGCGGGTGGCCAGCTCGGCGCACTCGCAGAGGACGCGCACGTCGCGGACCACGCCGGCGCCGCCGCGATGGAAGCCCGGCCCGCCCGAGTCCGCCCGCGCCGCGTACCGCTCGATCCGCAGCGGGAAGTCGCGCTCCACGTACTCGACGGGGTAGTTCTCCTGGGCGATGTAGTAGATGACGTCCACGCCGTCGCTGAAGGGCCGGGCGCCGAGCCCCACGCCGAGCCCCTCGATGCAGAGGATGGGCCGCCGGGCCGCCTCGTCCCAGGCGCGGAAGTAGTAGAGGACGTAGACGGGCGAGCCCGCGGGGACGCGCCCGCCATTGGCCTGAGCGAGCGCGCCGAAGATGCAGGACATCACGCGGAAGCGGGTGTTGGCGCGCATGCCGAGGGGGGCGGGGAAGCGGGGCTTCAGTAGGCTCCCCTCCCGCGCGACCCACTCGTCGAGGTTTCGGAGCAGGCCCTCGTTCACCTCGAGCTCGGGGTCGAGCGACTGGAGATACCGCCCGAAGGCGATGCGGAGGAGCCCCGGGTTGGTCATGAAGTTGATGGGCCCACGGGCCTGATCGTCGGAGCGCGAGCCGTCGAGCCGCACGTGCTCGCCGCGGCGGGAGAGCGCCAGCTCGATGCGGTGGGGCCGCGAGTCCACGCCGCCGTCGCTGTCGAGATAGTCGTGGAAGGCCCACTCGCCCTCGGGCACCAGATCGAGGAAGAGGGCGCGCGCGCGCTCGGCGGTCTGGGTGATGCCCGCGTCGAAGGCGGCGAGCACGGTGGCGCCCCCGTAGCGGCCGAAGAGCTCGGCGAGCCGCGACTCCGCGAGTCGGCAGGACGCCATCATGGCGCGGGTATCGCCCTCGACGAGGTCGGGCAGGCGCGAGTTGCGCAGGAAGATGCGGTACGCCTCCTCGTTGAGCCGGCCCTCCTGGACGATGCGCACCGGCGGGACGAGCACGCCCTCGTGATAGATCTCGGTGGCATGGGGCGAGATGCTCCCCGCGCGGAGGCCGCCGATGTCCTGGTAGTGGCCGAAGGTGGTGGCAAAGGCCACCACCGCGCCCTCATGGAAGACCGGCACCACGAAGACCATGTCCTGGTGGTGCTGGACGGCGCCGTCGGAGAGATAGGGGTCGTTGAACCAGTAGACGTCCCCGGGGCGCATGCTCTCGAGCGGATAGGCCTTGAAGATCGCCTCCAGCATGCCCGGGCCGCTGCCCGAGATGTGGCAGGCCACGATGCGCCCGCGCGTGTCGAAGATTCCGACGAAGTAGTCCTTCTTCTCCTTGATGAAGGGCGACATCGCGCAGCGCTCCATCAGGAGCTCCATGTCGCGGATGGTAGAGGCGAGGCTGCCGCGGATGATCTCGAGCGTGATCGGGTCGATCATGGGATCCGCTCGAGGATGAGATTGTCGGCGGCGTCCACCCGCGCGCGGAATCCGGGCGCCACCAGCGGGGTGGCATCGTCCTGCTCGACGACGGCGGGGCCGTCGAGCCGCATGCCCGGCGCCAGCCCCGCGCGCGCGAAGGAGGGCGTGGCGAGCCAGCCCGCGCCGCGGAAGTACACGCGACGCTCGCCCGTCCGCGCGTCGCGCAAGCCGGCGTCCGCGGC
>JBKPDT010000256.1:0-13328 GCA_046728035.1 Candidatus Methylomirabilota bacterium
CCGCGACGGAAGGGCGAGGCCGCGAGGGCGAGCCCCCATGCCTCCGCCTCGCGGCTCAGCCCGCCGATGCGCGCGCGCGGGACGTCGAGGACGACGAGATTCTGCATGTGGGTGGTCCGGAGCGCGCCCGACCCGTGGCGATCGGCCAGGTCGGCGGCGGCGCGCATCTCGACGGGCGTGATGCGGCCGCGCTCGATGGCGAAGCCGGCGTAGAGCAGGCCCTCCTGCTTCTGGGGGTGGATACCGACATGGTCGCGGTAGACGTCTTCCGGCGGCACCTCCGGGGCCGCCGGCGCGAGGGAGCGGCCGAGCCTCCGCTCGATCTCCGCCCGGAAGCGGTCGGCCGTCCAGCCGTGCTGCAGGAAGAGGAACTTCAGTCGGGCCTTCTCCCGATGCTGCCGCAGGACGTCGCTGTCGCGGAAGATCTCGGACACCGCCTTGAGCACGGCGAGCGTCTGGTCCCAGGGCACGAAGGCGTCGATCCGCGGCGCGAGGTGCGGCTCGGTGGAAAGCCCTCCCGCCACCCGAAGCGAGAACCCGATCTCGCCGGTGTGGGGGTGGCGTAGCGCGGTGAGGCCCACGTCGTTGATCTCCGGGTACGAGCACCAGACACGGCAGCCCGTGATGGAGACCTTGTACTTGCGGGGGAGATTGTAGAACTCCGGCGCGCCGTTGAGCATGGCGGTGGCCGCGTCCACCAGCGGCGAGGCATCGACGATCTCGTCGTCGTCCGCCCCGGCGAGCGGACAGCCGGTGATGTTGCGCGTCACGTCGCCGCAGGTCCCGAGCGTGGTGATGCCGACGCGGTCCAGCGCGCGGATGATCTCGGGCAGGCTCTCGATCTCCACCCAGTGGAACTGGATGTTCTGCCGCACGGTGATGTCGGCGACCCCACGGGCGTATCGCTCGGCCAGGTCCGCAATGACACGAAGCTGGGCGGACGTCAGCAGCCCGTTCGGGATGCGGATGCGCTGCATGAAGTGGCGCACGGCCTTCCCCTCCCCGCCCTTGCCGCCCACCGCACCCGCCCCGTCCCCCTGCGTGTAGAGGCCCCACCAGCGGAAATACGTGTTGAGCCACTCGGGCGGAATGGAGTCGAAGCCTTCGCGGGCAAAGCGCTCGATCTCGGCGTAGGCCGCCCAGGGGTTCAGCGTGCGCTTGAGGCGCTCCGCTCGCTGCGCCTTGGTCTCGGGCGGGGCCGTCACGGTTCCGCTCTGATCGCTCACTGGTCATCCTCCTGTGCTGAAAGAGAAAAGGCCGGGGGATGGGCCCCGGCCTGGTCAAGGAAGCCGAGCTCGCCAAACTATTCGAGGGTCAACCCGAGATAGGGAAGACATCGCGCCCACTTACGGATCAAGATGCTCATGGCTGGCTAATAATCCTCTTCCCAGTCGGAATTGTCAAGAAGTCATCCACACGTCGTATCGCACGCGCGCGGCCTCGGATACTCTTTGGAGATGGTGGCTACGCCCTACGACCTTGCCGTGATCGGCAGCGGCCCGGCCGGCCAAAAGGCCGCAGTGGCCGCGGCCAAGCTCGGCAAGCGCGTCGCGGTGGTGGACCGCCGCGAGATGATCGGCGGCGTCTGTATCCATACCGGCACGATCCCGAGCAAGGCCCTCCGGGAGGCCATCCTCTATCTGTCCGGCTTCCGCCAGCGGGCATTCTACGGGCGGGACTACACGCTCCAGGACCGGATCTCGGTCGCCGACCTCATCTCGAGGGTGCGAACCGTGCTCGACCGCGAGACCGAGGTGGTCCGCAGCCAGCTCAAGCGCAACGGGATCGAGACGGTGAACGGCACCGCCCGTTTTGCCGACCCCCACACCCTCGACGTCGAGACCCCGAGCGGCCACATCGTCGTCGCCGCCGAGCGCATCCTCATCGCGTGTGGGACGCGGCCCGCCCACAGTGTCGGCATCCCGTTCGACGGCCGGCGCATCCTGGACTCCGATCAGCTCCTCACCACTGAGGGCTTGGGCAAGCAGATGATCGTGGTGGGGGCCGGCGTGATCGGGCTGGAGTACGCCTCCATGCTCACCGCGCTCGGCTGCGCGGTGACGGTCATCGACCAGCGGCCCACCATCCTCGACTTCCTCGACCAGGAGATGATCGAGGCGCTCTCCTACCACATGCGACGCCAGGGGGCGACGTTCCGGCTCGGGGAGACGGTGATCGGCGTCGAGGTCGACGCCCGCGGCCGGGTGGTCGCCCGGCTCGAGAGCGGCAAGTTGGTGCAGGGCGACACGCTCCTTTACACGGTGGGTCGCCAGGCCAACACGGACAGGCTCGGGCTCGAGGCGGCCGGGCTCGTGGCCGACGCGCGCGGGCGCATCCCCGTCAACGGGAGCCTGCAGACGCTGGTGTCCCACATCTACGCCGCGGGCGACGTGATCGGCTTCCCCTCGCTCGCTTCCACGTCCATGGAGCAGGGACGGCTGGCCGCCTGCCACATGTTCGGCGTTCCCTCCGTGAGCCGGCCCGAGCTGCTCCCGTATGGCGTGTACAGCGTCCCCGAGATCTCCATGGTCGGGAAGACGGAGCAGGAGCTCACGCAGGCGCGCGTCCCGTACGAGGTGGGCATGGCGAAGTACGCCGAGCTGGCGCGCGGCCAGATCATCGGCGATGACATCGGCTTCCTCAAGATTCTCTTCCACCCGGAGTCGCGAAGGGTCCTGGGCATCCACGCCATCGGGGAGGGGGCCGCCGAGATCATCCACATCGGCCAGGCCGTGCTCACCTTCGGAGGGACGATCGACTACTTCCGCGACACGGTCTTCAACTACCCGACCCTCGCCGAGGCCTACAAGGTCGCGGCGCTCAACGGCCTCAACAAGCTCTGAGCGGCCCGCCCGCCCTCAGCGGGATCCGCCGTAGACGGGCACCCAGCCCGCCGTCCGCTCCGACTCGAGCACGGCGTCGAGCACCGCCTGGGCGCGCAGGCCGTCCTCGAACGAAGGGCTCGGGGGCTCGCCCCTGCGGATGGCGGCGAGCATCCGCTTCACGAGCGGCGCGATGGTGACCTTGCCGACCACCTCCATCGGATCGCCCTCCCCCGCCGAGCGGGGCACCGCGGCGGGCACCTTCACGGGCGCGAAGCGGCCGTCGTCCATCGTGGCCTGCAGCGCGCCGCCGCGATCCCAGCGCGGCTGGTTCCGGTCGAGCCGATAGACCAGCGCGCCGTGGGTGCCGTAGGCCTCGAGCGAGCTCTCGTTGGCGCCCCACGCGGCCCGGCTCGCCTGAAGGGTGACGACGGCGCCTGACGCCAGCTCGGCCAGCACCGCGCAGTGGTCCTCGGCGTCCGCCGGCTTGCCATCGGGCATGATGCGGCTCGGGTAGGCGACGCCGCCGCGCGCGAAGACTCGCGCGAACTCGCCGAAAGACCAGCGCACGAGGTCGACGAGGTGCACGCCCATGTCGCCCATGGCCCCGTGGCCCGCCAAGGCCCGGTCCATCCGCCAGGTCGAGGGTGCGGCCTCGTCGGCCCAGCGCGCGCCGAGCCAGCGGCCCCCCAGATGGAGGGCGCGGCCCACATGTCCCGCCTCGGCCATGGCGTGGAAGCGCTGCATCGCCGCCGGGAAGCGCCAGTTGAAGGCGGTCATTGCCACGAGGCCCGCCTTGGCGGCGGCCTCCACCATGGCCCGCGCCTCCACCGCGTCCATGGCGAGCGGCTTTTCGCAGAGCACGTGCGCGCCCCCCGCGAAGGCCTGGAGGGCGATCGCCTTGTGCAGGACGGGCGGCGCGGCGATCACCACGATGGCCGGCCGCGCGCGCTCGAGCATCTCCTCCCAGCGCGTGAAGACCTGGGGGACGCCGTAGCGCTCGGCGATCTTCTGCGCGGCGGCGCCGTCTCGCTGGCACACCGCGACGACCTCGCAGCCATGGGCCTGGAAGGCCGGGATATGCGCGCGGCCATAGCCGAGGCCGACGATGCCCACCGTGAGCGGCTTCCGCGCCACGATCACGCCCCTCCAAGCCCGCCGTGTACCAGATCCCAGAGCGCGCCGGCCCGGGCCACGACGGCCGGGACGTCCTCACTGAGCAGGTGGCGCCGAGCCACCGCCTCGTCGGCCACGGTGCGGACGCGCTCGAGATACGTCGCGCGCGAGCCGTAGCGCTCGGCCAGCGAGGGGCGCGGATCGCCCGTCCGCCCCCGCTCGACCGCCGTCGCCGCGAACGGGAACGTCGAGCCCATCATGCTCATGAGATCGCCCGGCGCCCCCTGCGAGGGATGCCGGAGGTTCCAGCCCGTGAAGGTGGCGAGCGGCGCCAGGAGCTCGGGCGGACGGATGCCCGCCCGCTCATTGCCGTCTCCGTCCACCGCCGAAACATGCGTCACGTAGGGGGCGCCCGCCTTGGGCGGGAGCGCGGAGGCGATGCCCCGCGCCCAGTCCGAGCCGAAGTCGAGGCGCACCGGCCGGCTCACGCGCTCGGGGAAGCGGAGGCCGGGGATGCTCGCGAAGACAGGCGCCGTCGATTCCACGCTCACCGCGGTGCCGTCGGCGAGCCGGGGCACCGCGGAGGCGGGCGGCTCCACCTCGTCGGTCACCCAGCGGTCGAGGTTCACGAGGGCAGCGCGGAGCAGCGGCGCATAGTCCACCGTGTTGAAGGGCGCGCGGCCGCGGTCGCCGGTGTTCGGATCGGCGGCGGGCGGCGGGAGCGCGCCGGGCGTGTGCTGGGTGCCCGCGAACAGATAGACGCGGACATGGGCGGGCGGCTCCACGTCCACGCGGCCCTCGACGTCCGCGTGGACCAAGGAGGCGTCGCCGCGCCAGTACTCGGCCGAGGTGTTGATGGTGAAGATCTTGGGCCGCCGGCCGCGGGCGTCGAGCCGGACGAGGAGACCGTCCCGCTGACCGGAGACGGGATCGCGCTGCTCGGCGTCGGTGAACGGGAACAGGCTGCCCACGCTGGTGGTGGCATTGAGCGAGGGCTGACCGAAGCGCATGTTGAACTCGCCGCGCCGGGCGCCTGCGACGTGGGGGATGAACGCGTCGAACACCTCGCGCCCCGCCTCGTCCTCGTTGAGCCCGAGGTAGAGGAGATGGCGGAGGAAGCGCCCGCTCTGCGAGACGCCGAACGCAAAGGCGCGATCGAGCCGGCCCGCCGAGGGATTACCCGCCTCCGCCGCTCCCCAGCGGAGCCAGGCGGCGGTGTCGCGCACGGCGAGCAGCCCCAGCCCCACGAGGGGCGGATTCTCGGCGCGGTAGATCAGCTCGTAGATCCGCCCGGGCTCGAATCGACCCGGCAGGTGAAGGTGCGAGGCGTCCGGCGCGAAGCGCCACGCGTGGCGCGGCACCGGCAGGCGCGGCGCGCCCGCGTGTTCGCGCACCGTGAGCTCGGCCTCGGCGTCTTCGAGATCGGCGGCGGCGTGCGGGATGTGATAGCGGTCGGCCAGCGGCACGGTGTCCACGCGCGAGTTCGGGCGCCATTGGCAACGAACCCGGCCGGTGATGGGCCCCGCGGCGCCGCGGGCGGCCGGGGCGCCCAGCGCCATCAACCCGTCGCGGCGAGGGACGTCCGGCTGCCAGCCGACCCACGCGACGGTGTAGCCCCAGCGCATGAGGAAGCCGTTCCCGAAGTCCTCCAGCGTGGTCGGATCGGCGGCGCGCGGCGTGCTGTTGAACATGCCCAGGGCGACCTTGCGACCGCGATTGGGCACGTCGAGGAGCAGGCGCCGGCGGCCCCGCGTGGGATTCGCGGGCTGGAGGAGATAGAAGTCCGCCCAGGACTCCACGCGGTTCGCCGCGTTTCGCGGCGCGAGGTCGAGGTCGGTGATGCCGCGATTGACCGGGTGCGAGGGGTCGGTCTCGAAGCGGAGGATGCCGGCGATCTTCTCATACGGCCCCGCATCGCCGAACGCGTGGCCGTCGAGCACGGGGGAGCGGGAGGCGATCTCGAGCGCGGTGACGGTCATGAGCGGGCTCCTTCTTCGTCGGCAAGACCGGCATAACCCCGGCTGAGCCGGAGCGTCCAGGCGCCCACGCCGACCACCAGCGCCAGGAGGAGGATGAGGGAACCGGCGAAGGGAATGAAGCGCACGCCGGTGAGGACGAGGAGGGACACCGCCAGCGCGGCGATCCGCGCGCCGCGGGAAGGCCAGGAGCCGCGGCGGAAGGCCCGCAGCACGAGATCGGCCACGTAGAAGGCGGCGGTGAGGAAGCCCAGGAGCAGCGCGGCCACGTAGAGCCAGGCCAGCGTCAGCGCCAGCGGCAGGCCGATGACGGTGAGGATCAGGGACAGTGCGGCCACCGGCGTGAGCACGAGGACGGCGAGCCCGGTGCCCAGGCTGGCCCAGGGCCGGCGGCCCACTGTCAGCGCTGCGGAGACGGTGAGCCGGGGAAAGAGCAGGAAGAGGATGATGCCGGCGACGAAGAGATTCAGCACGAAGACGGCCCGGGTGATCACACCCATGACGGTCAGCACGCGGCCTGCGCGATCGAGGAACTCGGGCTGGCGCCGGACGATGCGGCCGTCCACCTGGACGCCCGGCGCGATCCGTGCCTCCTGGCTGCTCCAGTAGGTGAGGTTGCCGGTGATCCGCGCGCCGGGCACGAGCTCGATGTCGCGCGCGGCCAGGACGACGTCGCCCTCGATCGTCCCCGCGATGCGCACCTCCGCCGCGGTGGCGCGGACGTCCCGGCCCACCCGCCCCGCCAGCTCCACGCGCCGCGCCGCGATCCACGCGAGTCCGCCCACCCGGGAGGTCGTGCCGAGCCGCACCACCTCGCCCGCGGCGACGAAGCCGTCGCCCACCTCGCCGTCCAGCCCCACCGTGCGCGCCGCCGCGCGGACGTCGTCGAGCACGCGCCCCTTGATCACGAGGCGGTGCGCCGCGACGACGAGGTCACCACGGACCAGGCCGTCCACCGACATCGAGCGGGCAGCGGCGACGACGTCGCCCTCGGCCTCGCCGGGGAACTCGACGTGGCCGCCGGCGAGGTAGAGATCCTGCGGAAAGCTCCCCCTGAGCACGAGATTCCCGCCGGCTTCCTGCGCGCCGGCGGGAACGGCGCGGAGCATGACGATGAGGACGAGCGGGAGAAGCCTGGCCATCGGCGCCCCGATGACGGTAACACAGTCCCTTGCCTTGACGGGCCAGGGACTCTGCGTCTACTCTCGGCGGGTCTCGTACCCACGCGCCCCCGAGGAAAGGAGCCCGCCGCCCCGATGAGCCCCACCGAGCTCGAGCGTCCCCTGCCCCAGCCGATCACGCCCGAGGCCAAGCCCTACTGGCACGGCCTCCGCGAGCAGAAGCTCCTGCTGCCGAAATGCCAGGACTGCGGCCGCTGCTTCTTCTACCCGCGCATCGTCTGCCCGCATTGCCAGTCGCGCGCCATCGGCTGGATCCAGTCGAGCGGCCGGGGCCGCCTCTACTCCTTCGAGATCTCCTACCAGCCGCTCAACAAGGCCTTCAAGGTGAAGCCGCCCTACGTCCTCGCCATGGTCGAGCTCGAGGAAGGGCCCCGCCTCATGTCCAACCTCGTGGGAATCGTCCCCGATCCGAAGCAGATCCGCTGCGACATGCCGGTGGAGGTCGTGTTCGAGAAGCTCAACGACGAGTTCACCCTGCCATTGTTCAGGCCGCGGCGATGAAGGCGCTCTCGAGCTCGGCCTGCATCGTCGGCGTGGACGAGAGCGATGAGATCGGCATCCTCCCCGGCAAGAGCCAGCTCGCCCTGCACCTGGAAGCCATCTCCAACGCGGTGCGCGACGCGGGCCTCAAGGTGAAGGACGTGGACGGCATCTTCACCGCCGGACAGCACTCCCCGTCCCTCCTCGGCGAGGCCCTCGGCGTGATGCCCCGCTACGTGGACGGGACCACGGTGGGCGGCTGCTCCTTCATCATGATGGTCGGGCACGCGGTGGCCGCGCTCCATCACGGGCTCTGCGACGTGGCGGTGGTCTCCCACGGCGAGTCGGGCCGCTCCGGAGTGGGCGTCACCCGCAGCCGCGATACCAGCCTTTCCGGCCAGTACGAGATCCCGTTCGGCTTCGCGGGAGCGCCCACCTACTTCGGCATGATCACCACACGGCACATGCACGAGCACGGCACCACCCTCGAGCAGTGGGCGCAGGTGGCGGTGTCCACGCGGAAGTGGGCGGCGCTGAATCCCAAGGCACGCAACCGCGACCCGATCACGGTAGCGGACGTGCTCAATTCGCGGCCGGTCTGCTACCCCTTCAACCTGCTCAACATCTGCCTCGTCACCGACGCGGGCGGGGCGGTGGTCCTCACCCGCGCGGATCGCGCCAAGGACTGCGCGAAGGCGCCCGTCTACGTGCGCGGCGCCGGCGAGGCCACCGAGCACGTGATGGTCACCCAGATGCGCGACCTCACTCACAGCGAGGCGACGCGGATGTCCGGCGAGAAGGCCTTCCGCATGGCGGGCGTGGACCGGAAGGACTTCGACCACATCATGCTCTACGACGCCTTCACCTCCGGGCCGCCCATCATGCTGGAGTCGCTGGGCTTCGCCAAGCGGGGCGAGGGCGTGCACTTCTTCGAGGAGGGGCGCTCGACGCCGGGCGGGACCCTGCCCATCAACACCAACGGCGGCGGGCTCTCCTACACCCATACCGGCATGTACGGCATCTTCCCCATCATCGAGTCCACCCGCCAGCTGCGCGGCGAGTGCGGGGCGCGGCAAGTGCCGGGCTGCCGGCTCTCCCTCGTCAACGGCATGGGCGGCATGCTCTCGGCGGCGGGGACGCTCGTTCTGTCCAGCGAGCGCTGAGCGGACGGGCGGGGCATGAAGCGGAGCGCCGAGCGCATCCTCACCACGCACACCGGCAGCTTGCCGCGCCCCGACGACCTCACGCGCGCCATGTTCGCGAAGGAGGAGGGTGTCCCCGTGGACGCGGCCGCCCTCGCCGCGCGGATCAAGGCGGCGGTGGCGGAGGTGGTGGGCCGGCAGGTCACCGCCGGCCTCGACGTGATCAACGACGGGGAGTTCAGCAAGCCAAGCTACGCGACCTATGTCAAGGACCGGCTCTCGGGCTTCGCCGGCGAAAGTCATCCGCTACAGTATCGGGACCTCGTCGACTTTCCCGGCATGGCGCGCCGCGTCTTCGGCGACCCCGGCCGCGCGCGGCGCAAGACGCCCGCCTGCACCGCCCCCATCTCGCTGCGCGACGCCGCCGCCGCGACGACCGACGTCGCGAACCTCCAGGCCGCCGACGCGGCGGGGCCCCGCGAGCGCTTTCTCACCGCCGCCTCGCCCGGCGTGATCTCCCTCTTCTTCCGCAACGACCACTACCCCAGCCACGAGGCCTATCTCTTCGCCATCGCCGAGGCGATGAAGCACGAATACGAGACGGTGGCCCGCGCGGGCTTCGTGCTCCAGATCGACTGTCCCGACCTGGGGATGGGCCGGCATATCCAGTACGCCGACCTGAGCATCGAGCAGTTCCGGGACAAGGCGCGGCTGCACATCACCGCCTTGGATCATGCGCTGGCCGGGGTGCCGCCCGAGCAGGTCCGCATGCACGTCTGCTGGGGGAACTACGAGGGGCCGCACCATTTCGACGTCCCCCTCGCCGACATCATCGATCTCGTCCTCGCCGCGCGTGCCACCGCGGTCTCCTTCGAGGGGGCCAATCCCCGTCACGCGCACGAGTGGCGCGTGTTCGAATCCGTCCGGGTGCCCGAGGGGAAGACCATCATCCCGGGCGTGATCGACTCCACCACCAACTTCATCGAGCACCCGGCCCTGGTGGCCGAGCGCATCACCCGCTACGCCCGGCTGGTTGGCCGGGAGAACGTCATCGCGGGCACGGATTGCGGCTTTGGAACCTGGGTGGGGCAGGCGGCGGTCGATCCCGACATCGTCTGGGCCAAGCTCGCGAGCTTGGCCGAAGGCGCGCGTCTCGCCTCGCGGGAGCTCTGGTAGCCGCTGTCCGCTCGCGAGGGATCGCCGCCGCCCACCCCTTGGGTTCGGTTCAGCAGCTCACGCCCTTCGCCAGCTGGTAGTCCTTGACCTGGAAGGTGCGGGTGAAGTTGTCCTCCCAGATCTCGAGCGGCAGCCGGCCGTGCTCCTCGGTGCCATCGAAGTAGGTGTAGCGCGCGCGATTGGCAAACTCGGCGGCGGCGACCCGGCGGGCGAGGTAGCCCTGGGCCACCGACTTGTCCACCCAGAACACGAGCGACTCGTTCACCGGCTGGACGCCCGGCTTGTCGGTGCCCGGCTTGGTCCACGACAGCACCACGCCGTAGCCCTGCACGGCGGGGTCTCCGGCGACGCCGTCGAGGGCCACCATGCGGCGCAGGAGGTCGATGCCGTACCGCGAGAACATCGCGGAGGCGCGCCGCTCCCGCGGGAACGTCCCGAAGCGGCCGTCGTCCTTCTGATCGATCACGATCCAGGTGGCGAGGTACCGCTGGTCCTCCTGCGCCCACTTGGGCTTGCGGAAGCCGATGCCGCGCTTCTGCACGTCCACCCACGGCAGGCAGTGATAGATGTCCTCGTAGAGCGCCACGAGCTGCGCGTGGTGCGTGCTCGCGAGCGTGCGGGCCTTGACGGAGTTGTACTGGTCGAGCCCGCCGATCGCATCGTCCCGGGTCGCGGCCGGCGCCGGGGCGGCGGTGGCGAGGGCAAGGGCGACGGCGGCGGTGGTGGTGAAGCGCTTGAGGCCGCCCGCGATGCGCGGACGGCGGTGAGTGGCCACGTTCATGATCATCCTCCCTGGTATTGGGGTCTCTTGACCCCGCGTCGTGGAGAGAGGGAGCAACCGAGGTGCCAGGGCGAGGCGGCGAGGAGCGGTCGAGTTTTTCCCCCGTCCCCACGGCTACATGGAAAACATCCCCTCGGGGCCGGGCCCGGCCGGCCGCGGCGGACCGTCAGCGTGTTGACGGACTGTACGAGATGCTAGAGATCCTGATCGCGCTGCTCCGCTACACCGGCGTGCTTACCTAGCAGCCCCCGCATCCTCGAGCCGGTACACCTCGACCTCGGCGGCCCGGCCCTTGACGCGGGCCGCCACCACCCGCACGAGGGCGCCGGGCTCGGCGAGCCGATCGCGCGTGGTGCCGCTGACGAGGATTTCGCCGCCGAGCTCCTTGGTGAGGCCCTGGATCCGGGAGGCCAGGTTCACGGCGTCGCCGACCAGGGCGTAGGCGAGCCGGTCGCGGCTGCCGATGCTGCCGGCCAGCACCGTGCCGGTGTGGACCCCGATGCCGTGGCGGAGCGGCGGCTTGCCCGCCCGCGCTCGCTCGCGGTTCCAGGCGGCGAGGCGCCGGCTCATGTCCAGGGCGGCCCGCACCGCCTGCTCGGCATGCCCGGCATGAGTGACGGGCGCGCCGAACACCGCCTCGATCTCGTCGCCGATGTACTGGAGCACGAGCCCGCCGTGCTCGCGGATCGCACCCTCCATCTCTCCGAAGTAGGCGTTGAGATCCCGAACCACCTCCCGGGGATCGTTCGCTTCCACCCAGGTGGTGAAATCACGGAGGTCCGAGAAGAGGATGGTCACCTCCAGCTGCTGGCCCTCGAGCTCCACCCGACCCGAGAGGATCTCGTCACGGATCTCGCGCGAAACGTACTTGCCAAACATCTCGGTCACGCGCTCGCGCTCGCGCAGCCCGTGGACCATCTGGTTGAAGCCCTCCGCGACGCGCCCGATCTCGTCGGCGCTCACCACCGGGCAACGGGTGTCGAGCCGGCCCCCCTCGACGTCTCTCATTGCGGCGGCGAGCGCGCCGAGGGGCTCGGCCACGCTCCGCGACACGGAGACCGCGAGGGACACCGCGGCCGCGATGCCCACCGCCACGACGAACACGATGAGGACGAAGACATCGTGGACGAGCGCGGACGCGGCGCCGGGGTCGGCACCGACCAGCGCCACCGCACGGGTGTAGGAGACGACGCCGAGCACGGAGACGGGCAGCACGCTGATCACCAGGAACACGATGAGCAAGCGCGAGCGCACGGGGAGGCGCGCCATCCCCGGCGCTCTCGCGACGCCGCCCTCGGCGAAGTAGTCAGGCAGCACGCGGCGCCAACGGCGCTCCGCGCTCAGGAACGAGAAAGTCGCCGTCACCGTTCCCGACACGCAGGTGATGCCGAACATGGCGCGGAGCGCGGACGGCCATGAGAAGGTGCCCAGGATCAGCGGCCACACAATGCCCCAGATCACGCCCGCGAGCACCCAGCCCAGGAAGGTGAGCCCGCCGATGGCGAAGGGGACGAGGAAGGCGCGCCGCCGCACCGCCGGCGACGGCGGGGCGCCGCCGCGCCTCATCCCCTGGAACTCGGCGAGCGGGCGCGTCCACCGTCGCCCGAGCCAGTACCCCGTGCCCACGAGAAGGGCAAAGGCGAGGACCGAGTAGACGATGTAGACGATCTCGATTCGCCCGGGATCGGCCCGGATCCCAGCCGTTCCCGGGTCGAGGTAGCGGAAGTAGACCCAGGTGAGAACGGCTCCCAGCAGGTTCTGGGGAAGCGTTGAGCCGACCAGCGAGCGCCGGACTGCCGCTCCCTCGTCCTTCAGAAGAGGAACACGCCCTTTCCGGTCGTCTGCGTGTCGAAGAGCCGGTAGGCCTCCGCCGCCTCGTCGAGCTTGAAGCGGTGGGTGAGCAGACGCTTGAGCGGGACCTTGCGGTCGGCGATGAAGCGCGCGCATTCCGCCTGGCCCACGGTGTTGAAGGTCCACGAGGCGACGATGGTGAGCTGCCGCCGCAGCATGTCCGGGCTCACGTCGAGCGTCACCTGCCCGCCCTCGCCCACGAAGCACACCTGGCCCCAGGTGCGCGTGCTCCGCACCGCCGCGGCCCGCGCCTCGGCGTGCCCGGAGCAGTCCATCGCCGCGTCCACCCCCTCGCCGTGGGTGAGCTGCTTCAGCGCCGCAATGGGATCGCTCTCCTTCGAGTTGATGACGGTGTCCGCGCCGAAGTCGCGGGCGAGCTTGAGCCGCTCGGGGGCGATGTCCACCGCGATCACGCGCGCGCCCATGGCCGCGCCCAGCATGGTGGCGCTGAGCCCTACCGGGCCCTGGCCGAAGACGGCGAGGGTGTCGCGTCCCGACGTGTTGATGCGCCGGAGGGCGCCGTAGGCGGTGCCGGTGCCGCAGGAGATGGCCGCGCCCTCCTCGAAGGAGATCTCGTCGAGCAGCGGCACCAGCGTGGAGGCGGGCACCTTCATGAACGGCGCGTGGCCACCGTGGCCGGTCATGCCGTAGACCACGATGCCGTGCGGGCAGAGCTGAGACCACCCGGTGCGGCAATGCTTGCAGAGGCCGCAGCCCTTGTAGTGGTGCTGCATCACCCGCTGGCCAATGGGGGCCTCCGCCTCGCTCACCCCGGGGCCGCGCTCCGCCACCACGCCGCAGGG
>JBKPDT010000257.1:0-5165 GCA_046728035.1 Candidatus Methylomirabilota bacterium
GGCCTCGGGCGCGGGGAGCGGCACCCCGACGGCGGCCAGGCGCGCGCGGTCGGCGGCGAAGAGGGTGACGTCGGCGCGGAGATTCGCGGCGAGGCGCTCGAGCGCGGCCTGCTGCGCGGCGGGGGGCGCGTCGGCGGCGGGCAACACGTTCTGGGCGAGCACGCCGGCCACCTCGAAGGCGTATCCGCGGCCGTCGCCCAAGTGGTGCCAGAGGGCGCCCGCCACCAGGGCGAACGCCACCAGGCTGACGAGGACGGCGAGATAGATGCGGAGGTAGAGCCGGCGCATCTAGTCCTGCTGGCGCGCGAACACGTACCCCGCGCCCCGCACGGTGAGCAGACGCCGTGGACGCTTGGGGTCGTCCTCGATGGCGGCGCGGATCCGCGAGACGTGCACGTCGATCGACCGGTCGAACGCCTCGAGCTCCTCGCCTTTGACGAGATCCATCAGGGTGTCACGCGAGAGCACCCGGCCCGCCCGCTCGGCCAGCGCGACGAGGAGCCCGAACTGATGGCCGGTGAGGGCGCGCTCCGCCCCGTCCACTCGCACGCATCGCGCATCCCGATCGATCTCGAGCCGCCCGAAGCGCAGCACGCTGGCCGGGCCGGAGCGATCCCGCCGGCGCAGGATCGCGCGCAGGCGGGCGAGGAGCTCCCGCGGCTCGAAGGGCTTGGGCAGATAGTCGTCGGCCCCGACCTCGAGGCCGACGACCCGGTCCATCGTGTCCCCGCGGGCGGTCAGCATGAGCACGGGCACGTCGGAGAAGGCGCGTAGCTGCCGGCACACCTCCAGGCCGTCCACGTCGGGCAGCGTGAGATCGAGCACGAGGGCGTCGTAGGTCTCGGCCCCGAGACGCGCGAGCGCGGTCCGGCCGTCCCCCACATCGGAGACGGAGAACCCCGCCGCGCCGAGATACCGCGACACCATCTCGGCGAGGCGGCGGTCGTCCTCGATGAGCAGGATGCGCGGGGTCACATCTCCCAGTCTACCCGCGGTGCCCGCGCCAGCGGGCGGCGCGCTCGGCGAGCTGCTTCCGCTGGTCGGGCGTCAGCACGTCGGCGGCATCGGCGAGCGCCTCCGTCAAGCGACGGGATGCCTGCTCGGCGAGCTGGAGCTGGCTCGCCCGCAGGGCCTCCAGCGCAGACCGGTCGATGGTCGGCTGTGAGAGAAGCGTCACCGCCTGCCGCCGCGCCTCGCGCATCTGGTTCCGCACCGGCAGGAGGTCCCGGGCGGCGGCCTTCACGATCGGGGCGAGCTGCTGCTTCTGGGCCTCGGTGGCGTCCACCTCCACGTAGAGGTGCTTGAGCATCCGATCGAGGTGCTCGTCGAGCCTCGCCGGATCGAGGTCGGCTCCCATGAGGCCGCCGCGGTGCCAGCCGCCGAACCCGTGCCCATAGGCAAGGACGGCCTTGAGGCCGATACCGCCGGCGAGGGCGGCGATGATGGTGGCGATGGCCGCCCGACGCAGGAAGCGGCGCCGCGGAGGCCCGGCGGGCGGGGTGGGGGTCGGGGGAGTCTGAACCGTGTCGTTCATGGCTGATCTCCTTTCCCGGGATCGCGTCAAGCGCCCCGGCTGGAGTCAGCCTGCTCGCGTCGCGTGAAGGGGACCTTTCTGCCGGGTAAAGTTTTGTAAAGCCCGCGGCGCGCCCTTGCGTAGGGGTCGCGGCGGACCGCGGCGCCCCCTCAGGACGCCGGCGTGGCGAGATACCATTGGTTGTCGAAGGCGTCCCGGACGGCGGCGCGGCGCTCGCCATAGGGCTGCCGCGCAGGCGGCTCCATCGAGACGGCGCCCGCGGCGAGCGCGCGCTGGTACGAGGCGTCGACGTCGTCCACGTAGAGGTAGAACATGCTCGGCATCGGGCCCCACTCGCCGTGGGCCTCACCCATCTCGATGACCGAGGCGCCGATCCGGATCTTGGCATGGGCGATGGCGCCCTCCGGTCCGCGATGAATTCCCATCTCCTCGGCGGCGAAGGCCTGCTTCATGAACTCGATGAGCTCGGCCGCGCCCCGAGGATGGAGGAACGGCGTCACGGTGCCGAGACCCGCGGGGACGTGGCCACCCGCCTGATGCGTCGCGATGTACCAGTGGTTGCCCGCGACGTCCTTCACCCCCGCCTCGCGGTCCCCGTACGACTGGTCAACGGGCTCGTAGAGCGACTCGGCGCCGGCGCCGAGTGCGCGGCGGTAGACCTCGTCGGCGTCCGGCACGTAGAGGTGGAGACCGGTGGGCGTCGGGGTGCCGCCCCAGGCCGCGCCCCCGCCGATCATCACCTTGGTGTCGCCGATCCGCACCTCGGCGTGCAGGCCGCTTCCCGAGCCGGTGGTGCGCATCAGCTCCTGGGCGCCGAAGGCTCGCTTCACGAACTCGACCAGCTCGATGGCGGGCCGCACGGCGAGGTACGCCGTCACACTCTGAAGCGCCTCGCGCGTGGTCCTACCGGCGGCGGTGGTCATGGTGGCTCTCCTCAGGAGATCGGCTCCGAGCCGCGCCTTGAAGGCCGGGTCGGGCAGATCGCGCAGGTCGTGGGCGATGCGGAGCAGTGGGGCCAGCTCCGGATCGGCGGGAGGCACCGGGAGGCGCGGGTCGGCGGCCGTCGCCTCCAACGCCTGCTCCAGCCGATCGATTCGTTCCTGGTTACTCATGCGCGTCCCTCATGTGGGCCCGCAGGCGCTCGAGCGCGCGGAACTGAAGCTGCTTCACCGCGCCCTCGGTTCGCGAGAGCTCGCGGGCGGTCTCACGGAGGCTCTTTTGCTCGACGAAGCGCAGCGTGATGACGCGCCGCTGGTCGTCCGGTAGGCGGCTCACCAGCTCGGCGAGCATGGCTCGGCGATCGACCCCGTCCTCGCCCCCGGGCTCATCCCTCTCCGGCGGCAGTGCCCCCCGCTCCCGCGCTGCGCGCTGCCAGCGATCGGCAAGGGCGTTCCTGGCGATCTGCAGAAGCCAGGCCGCGAAGGGTATGCCGCGCCACTCGAAGCGGCCGAGGTGGGCGAGGGCGTGGTGAAAGACCTCCGCGGTCAGGTCTTCGGCCTCGACCCGGCCGCCGGCGCGACGGGCGACGAAGGCATACACCCGGTCGAAGTTCCGCTCGTACAGGTCGGCGAAGCGACGCGGGTCCTGCTGGGCGGCTTCGATCAGGACGCGCTCCTCGTCGCCCCCCGGAGAGGTCTCGGCCGCGGATGCCTGGGCTGTCATCGCCTCGTCACTAAGAACGGCCGGGGCGGGAAAAGGTCACGGGCACGCGAAGATCGTGCGCCGTGCGACCTTCTCCGTCAACCCGTGCGGCCTTGCCCATGTCCCTTGACGGTGCTGTGCCCCCCGGCTAGCATCGTGGCCAGTCGGATGACCTCGCGAGGAGGCGTTTGTGCGCGCTTTGCCACCGGCTGGCAGGCTGGCTGACGCTCGCGAGAACCGATCCGAACGCCGAGACCGATGATCCCCCAACTGCTCAAGATCCTGCGGGAATCGATCAAGGCGGTGCCGGCGATGAAGTATGCGCTGGCCGTGGCGGGAATCCTGGCCGTCGTGGCGATGGTCGGCGTCTTCAAGATCTCGCCCCCGATGGCGGTGTTCGGCGCCGTCATCACGCTCGTCCTGATGGTGGCGATGGTGATCTTCGCGCGGCTCACCACCACGGCCTCGCGCCACTTCTTTCTCCCGGTCACGATCATGATGTGGGCGTTCCTCGTCGTCACCGTGGCGACCGCCTTCCTGCTCTTCACGTCTGCCTTCTTTCAGTGGCCACGCGGACTGCGCGAGCTGATCGGTCCTCCAGGTGTTGCCGCACCCGTGGTGGGGACACGCGAGGACATCGGCCCGCTGGTCGCGGCGGCGCAAAGACAACGGGAGAGCCGCGACTATGCCGGCGCCTGGAACACGATCATCCGCGCGGTCGCCAGCGTTCCCGGCTCGAAGGCGCGTGAAGAGCAGACGCAGATCGCGATGGCGTGGATCCGGGACATGCGCGTCACCGCGCCGGCGACCTTCACGAGCACGGTGATGCCGTTGTCCGAACACCTGAATCTAGCCGCCGCGACCGCGACGGGAACGCAGGCCGCCGACATCCGCGCGCACATCGGCTATTCGAACTTTCTGCGCAACCGGGAAGGCGCCCGTGACCTCAAGATCGAGGAAGAATATGTCGCCGCGGTCGCGCTCGACCCCGCCAATCCGTTCGCGCAGGCGATGTGGGGCCACTGGCTCGCCGTTCAGCACCGTCCCCTGGAGGAAGTGAAGGAGCGCTTCCGCATCGCCCTCACCACTGGACGGGAGCGCGCCTATGTGCAGCGAACCCGCCTCGCCGCGCTCAAATGGCACGGCACGCGCGAGGCTGACCTCGAGCGGGTGCGCGTCGCCGATGAGATGCGGCGCAATAACGAGCCCGTCGAGATGGCGTCACGGCTGGAAATCGTCCGGGACGCCTACCTGCGTGGAGGCACGGACGCCGACCCGGCGATGCTGGCCGCCTTGCCAGCGGCCGACCACCTCGCCACGTTTCGCTGGCTCGTCGAGGGCCGCGACCTGCGCGGCTCCCCGATCGAATCGTACTATCTCGCGCGGCTGACGGAGGGGGCGGGGGATTGCGCGGCCGCGGCCGCGCTCTACCGCCCACTCCTCGACCTCAACTCGACCTTCCAGGAGAAGATCAAGGCCGGCCTCGCACGGTGTGAGCAGCGGCTCGGGAAGGAGCGGACCTAGGGCCGCGCCGCCCGGAAGTGGGGGTGTCCCATGCAAGGAAGCGTGCTAGCGATTGGTGCGATCGCGCGGCATCCTCGCTCTCGTCGCAGAAAAGATCTCCCAGGCGGCCATGAACATCGCCGCGATCACTGGCCCGATCACGAAGCCGTTGAATCCGAAGATCGCGATGCCGCCCAGCGTCGAGACCAGGACAAGGTAGTCGGGCATCTTCGTGTCCTTGCCGACCAGGATCGGTCGCAGGAGATTGTCCACCAAGCCGATGACGAGCACGCCGTACCCGATCAGTACGAGGCCCTGCCATACCGCACCGGTCGCCAGAAGATATACGGCGACCGGCAACCAGACGAGCGCAGCTCCCACCGCGGGCAGCAGCGAGAGAACGGCCATCAGCACTCCCCATAACACGGGGGCGTGGATACCAAGAAACCAGAAGATCAGACCTCCGAACGCTCCTTGCAGGATGGCC
>JBKPDT010000258.1:0-5611 GCA_046728035.1 Candidatus Methylomirabilota bacterium
GTTCCCGCCCACCCCCGTCATCAAGTTCGGCACCGAGGAGCAGAAGCGCCGGCACCTGCCCGGCATCTGCACCGGCGAGACCGTGCTCGCCTTCGGCGTCACCGAGCCCAATGCCGGCACCGACACCTCGCGCATCCAGACCCGGGCGGTGAAGCAGGGCGACCGCTGGATCGTCAACGGGCGCAAGGTGTGGACCACCAACGCGCAGCACGCGACCAAGTTCCTCCTCCTCGCCCGGACGAGCGAGCGAGATCCCGCCAGGCCGCTGAAGGGGCTGACGCTCTTCTTCACCGAGTTCGATCGCTCCGCCATCAGCGTGCGGCTCATCCACAAGCTCGGACGGGCGGCGGTGGACTCCAACGAGATCGTGATCGAGAACCTCGCGATCCCCGATGCCGACGTGATCGGGACGGTGGGCGACGGCTTCTATCACCTCCTCGACTCGCTCAATCCCGAGCGTATCGTGATCGGCATCGAGGCGGTAGGGATCGGCCGGGCGGCCCTGGAGCGCGCGGTCCAGTACGCCAAGGAGCGCGTCGTCTTCGACCGGCCCATCGGGAAGAACCAGGCCATCGCGCATCCCCTCGCGCATGCCGCCGCCCAGCTTGAGGCCGCCGAGCTGCTCTGCCTGAAGGCCGCTTGGCTGTTCGACACCGGCCGGCCGTGCGGGAAGGAGGCCAACTCCGCCAAGATGCTCGCCGCGGAGGCAGGCTTCGCCGCCTGCGACGCCGCGCTGCAGACCTTCGGCGGGTTCGGCTACGCGCGGGAGTTCTACGTGGAGCGGCTGTGGCGCGAGGTGCGCCTGTACAAGATCGCGCCGGTGTCGCAGCAGATGGCGCTCAACTACCTCTCCGAGCACGTGCTCGGCCTGCCGCGCTCGTACTGAGCCCCCGTTAGACCGCGCCCTCGCGGCGGAGCGCGCCGATCTCCGCTTCCCCGAAGCCGACCTCGCGCAGGATCTCGTCGGTGTGCTCGCCCGACATCGGCGGCATGCGGCGTACCTCCGCCCGCCCGGTGGAGAATTCCAACGGATGGCGCAGGAACTTCACGGGCCCCGCCACTGGGTGCACGAGCTCCTCGACCGCGTCGGCGGCCCGCACCGCGGGATCGGCGAAGGTCTCCGCGTGGGTGTGCACCGGCGCCGCCCAGATCCCGCGCGGGACGAGCCGCTCGAGCCATGCCGCGGTGGTGCGCGCCTTCACCGCGGGCTCGATGAGGCGGGCGATCTCCTCGCGCGCCTCGAAGTTCCAGGCGGCCGCCGCGTAGGGGGCCAGCGCGGGGAGCTCCAGGGCATCCGCCAGCTCGGCGAGCGGAGACATGGACAGCACGATGTGACCGTCCCGCGTTGGGTAGACGCCGTAGGGCGGCGGGTGGAAGGTACTGGCCAGCGGCGTCGGCGTCTTCTCGAGCCGCGCCCCGTTGAGGTGGTACGACGCCACCTCGATCTGCAGATCGAGCGCCGCGCGCAACATGCTGACCTCGACGTGCAGCCCCCCGCCGGTGCGGCCGCGCTCGATGAGGGCGCCGAGCACCCCCAGGGCGAGGAGGGCGGCCCCGTGCTGGTCGATCACCGCGGTGCCGACCGGCGTGGGCGGCTGGTCGGCGCGGCCGGAGATATGGGCCAGCCCCGAGAACGCCTGCATGAGGAGATCCTGCCCCGGCCGATCGCGGTAGGGGCTCCGCTCGCCGTAGCCCGAGGCCGAGACGTAGATGAGGCGCGGGTTCAGGGCGTGCGCCGCCTCCCAGTCCAGCCCGAAGCGCGCCATGACGCCCGGGCGGAAGTTCTGCACGAGGACGTCGGCCCGCTCGACGAGCCGGCGCGCGACGGCCTGGCCGCCCGGCTTCTTGAGATCGAGGGTGAGGCTCCGCTGGTTGCGGTGCGCGAGGAGGAAGAAGGCGCTCACGCCGTTGAGGAAGAGATTGGCGCCGGACCAGTTGCGCTCCCACAGCCGGCCGCCCGGCGGCTCGATCTTGACCACCTCCGCGCCGAGGTCGGCGAGGAATTGCACGCCCGAGGGGCCCAGCAGGAACTGGGTGAAGCTCACCACGCGCACGCCCTGGAGGATGGCCAGCGGCGGGCGCCCGTCCTTGCTCTCAGTGCCTGGGTGGGTGGTCATGCGATTTCGTCTTCCATTCCGTTCGCCTCGCCGCTCGGCGCGGCTCAGCTCACCCAACCACCTTCATAATATGGGTCGCCGCGGCCACGATCGCGCCGGTCTGGGTGGTGCAGGTCACGCGCGCGAACGTCTTGCCCGCCGCCTCGTCCCGCTCCACGATCTCGTAGGTGACGGTCACGGTGTCGCCGAGGAAAAGTGGGGCGGGGAAGCGGACACGATCGTAGCCGTACGAGACGACCGTGCCCGGCACGCCCTCCAGGATCTTGGTCGAGGCGTTGGACATGAGGCCCACCGCGAGGGCGCCGTGCGCGATGCGCCGGCCGTAGCGAGTCTTCCGCATGTACTCCTCGTCCACGTGGTTCGGGCCCAGGTCGCCGGTGATGCCGGCGAAGAGGTAGACGTCGGACTCGGAGACGGTCTTGCGGACGGTCACCGTCTTGCCGACGGGCAGCGCGTCGAGGGTTGGGTTCATCTCAGGCCTCCGGGGCGCGGGGGGCCGGCGAGGTGATCTGCACGAGCCCGCCCTCCGTCTCCACCTGTATGGTCGTGTGGTCGATGCCGAATCGGGAGTGGAGGAGGACGTGGAGGTCGTGCAGGAGCCGGTCGCCGCCCGTGCCCGGCTCCACCGTCACGTGGGCGCTCATGGCCTCGCGCCCCGACGTGAGCGTCCACACATGGAGGTCGTGGACGCGGCGGACGCCCCCGACGCCCTTCATCGCGGCTTCGATCTCGGCAAGGTCGAGGTGCGGCGGCACCGCCTCGAGCAGCACGTTGACCGCATGGGTGAGGAGGGCGCCGGTGCGGGGCAGGATGAGGAGCCCGATGACGGCGCCGGCGAGCGGGTCGGCGGCATGCCACCCGGTGAGGGCGATGACGGCGCCGGCCACGAGGACGGCGCCCGACGAGAGCGCGTCCCCCCAGACCTCGAGGTAGGCGGCGCGGACGTTGAGGCTCTCCGTCGCGCCCTCGTGGAGGAGCCGCATGGTTACCAGGTTCACGAGCAGCCCCACGACGGCGGTGGCGACGAGGGGGACGCCCGGCACGTCGGGCGGAGCCCAGATCCGGTGCCAGGCGTGCCAGAGGATGCCCAGAGCCACCACGCAGAGGACGACGCCGTTGACGAGGGCGGCGAGGATCTCGACGCGATAGTACCCGTACGTCTTCCGGGCGGTGGCCGGCCGCTCGGCGAACCAGATTGCGCCGAGGCTCAGGAGGATCCCGCCCGCGTCCACCAGCATGTGCACGGCATCGGCGAAGAGCGACACGCTGCCCGTCCACGCGGCCAGGGCGAGCTCGACGAGGAGGAAGCCTCCGACGAGGGCCAGGGCGATGCGGAGCCGGCCCTTGTGCCGCGAGCCGTGGGAGTGCTGGTGCACGGGGCTCAGCGCGCGGGGGGGAGCACCAGGCGCGCCTCGCCCTGGCGCACCCCCTGGCTCTCGAAGAAGCCCTTGCGCGCCTCCAGCGCGTAACGGAAATCGCCCATGGGCCCGTAGAGCTTGGTGGCGCTGGGCTCCATGCCGAGCACGGCGAAGATCCGGCCGTCGGCTTTGGCGAAGGCGATGTCCAGCGCGGCGGGCACGTTCTGCATGTGGAACTGGGTGGAGATCTCCCGGCCGAAATCGAAAAGGATCAGGGTCCGGTCGATCTCGTGAGGGGTCGCACACTGGAAGCCCGCCGCGTGCTGCTCTGCGGTGGTGGCCACGCGAACGCGCGCGGCGATGCTACGCCCGCCCGTCTCCAGCGTGATCATCTGCACGGGCATGCTCGCGAACGCCTCCCGCCAGCGCTTGCACGGGTTGTCCTGGGCGTCCGCCGCCGGCGGCGACAAGGCGAGCGCGGCGAGGATGAGGGCGGCCGGCCGCGGCGGCCGCGAGAGGGCGCGGCGGGCCAACGACGCCCCCGCGAAGATCACCAGGGCGGTCAACACGATGGCCCCGCCCGCGGCGAGGCGGAGATAGTAGGCGGCGATGAGGCCGGACGCCACCGAGACGAGCGCCATCGCGATACCGATGACCATGGCCTGGCGGAAGCTGCGGCCCAGCGCGAAGCCGGTGAGGGTGGGAATCACGATCATGGCGCTCACCAGGAGCACGCCGACCATGCGCATGGCCACGACGGTGGTGAGCGCGGTCAGGAGCGTGAGGATGAGGTTGAGGGCGGCGACGGGGACGCCGCTGGTGCGGGCGAGGTCCTCGTTCATCGTCACCGCGAAGAGCTGCTGGTAGAACGTCCCGATGGTCGCGCCGACCACCGCGCCGAGGGCGACGATCAGCCAGATGTCCCACGGGCTCACGGTGAGGATGCTGCCGAAGAGCACCGCGAAGAGGTCGGCGTTGAAGCCCCGGGCAAGACTGATGAGGACCACCGCAAGGGCGAAGCCGCCCGAGAGAAACACCGCGAGGGAAGCGTCGCCGGACAGCGCGCCCCGCGCGCGGAGGCGCTCGATCCCCACCGCCCCTGCCACGGTGACGACGAGGGCGCCGAGGAGGGGCGACACTCCGACGAGCAGCCCCAGCGCCACGCCGGCGAGCGCCACGTGAGCGAGGGTGTCGGCGATGAGAGAGAGGCGGCGCGGCACCAGGAACACGCCGATGGCGGGACAGATGAGGGCGGTCATGGCCCCGGCGGCGAAGGCCCGTTGCATGAAGTCATAGGCGAGGAACTCGGGCACGGAAATCTCAGTGCTCGTGGGAGACGACGCGCATGGCGGGACCGTAGAGCGCAGCGAGGGCGGCATCGCCCAGAAAGTCGCCGGGGCGGCCATGGAAGATGAGGCGGCGGTTGAGGCAGGCCAGCCGCGTGACCTCCTTGGCCACCACCCCGATGTCGTGGCTCACGAGGATCAGGGTAACCTCGCGCTCGCGGTTGAGATGGTGCAGGAGCGCGTAGAAGCTCGTCTGGGCCTCGGGGTCCACCCCGCCGGTGGGCTCGTCGAGCATGAGGAGCTCGGGCTTGGTGACGAGCGCGCGGGCGATGAGGACGCGCTGCTGCTGTCCCACCGAGAGCGCGCCGATCCGGCGCCCCGCGTGCTGATCCATGCCGACCTGGGCGAGGACGTCGTGCACCCGCTGGCGCTCCGCCGCGCCACCGCGCCGGAGCAGGCCCAGCGTGGCGACGAGCCCGCTCGCCACCACCTCCTGCACGGTGGCGGGCAGCGAGGGGTCGAAGGTCGCCTTCTGCGGCACGTACCCGAGCCGGCCCCACTGCTTGAGGCTCGCGGGCGGGTGGCCGAAAAGACGAACCTCGCCGCGGGTGGGGGCGAGGAGGCCGAGCATGAGCCGGAGCAGGGTGGTCTTGCCGGAACCGTTGGGGCCGATGATGCCGAGAAAGTCACCCGCTTCCACCGTGAAGTTGATACCCTCCAGCACCGAAACCTCGCCGTAGCTGAAGCTGACGTCGTCGATCTCCACGAGCGGTCGCATGGCTCAGTCCGCCGCGCGTCCCTCGAGGCGCTCGGCGGGGGCGGGGGGGCGCGCGGCGGCGCGGGCGGAGAC
>JBKPDT010000259.1:0-5454 GCA_046728035.1 Candidatus Methylomirabilota bacterium
GGGCTCTCGCGCCGCGGCCGCTTGTGGGTCTACGTCAGTGCCGGCACGGGGACGTGGGGTCCGCCCGTGCGCCTCGGCACGAGGCCGGAGCTCACCCTCCTGCGCCTCGTGGCCGCGAACGGACCGCGCCGCCGCTAGCCGACGGCGGCCTTGGAGCACCTCCTTTCCTTCCGGCGCGTTTGTTAAGCTCGGGGCGTGCAGTCGGACGATCTGCAGATCTTCCTCGCCGTCGCCCAGGGCGGCAGCCTACGCAAGCGGCGCGGCGCTCTGACTCGGCGTCTTCACGGGGATAGCGTGCGCGTCCCGTGAGGATCGTCGCGCACGTGGACATGGACGCCTTCTACGCCGCCGTCGAGGCGCAGCGGGATCCCGCGCTACGAGACCGGCCGCTCGTGGTCGGCGCCGATCCCAAGGAGGGCCACGGCCGAGGAGTGGTGACGGCGGCGAGCTACGCGGCCCGACGGTACGGCATCCGCTCGGCCTTGCCGATCTCGCGGGCCTGGCGCCTGGCGGAGGTCGCGCGTCGCCGGGGCGAGCCCGAGACGATCTTCGTCCGTGACGATCACGCCCTCTATCGGGAAGTCTCGGCGCGGATCATGGCGATCGTCGCCGCGGCCGGCGACGCCTTCCAGAAGACCAGCGTCGACGAGGGGTATCTCGAGCTCTCGTCCCTCGGCAGCTTCGACCTTGCCGTCGAGCGCGCCCGCCGGCTGAAGGCGGAGATCGTGAGCCAGGAAGGGCTGACCGCCTCGGTGGGCATAGGACCCAACAAGCTCGTCGCCAAGATCGCCTCGGATTTCGACAAGCCCGACGGCCTCACGGTCGTGCGAGCGGAGGAGGTCCAGGCCTTTCTCGATCCGTTGCGGATCCGGGTCATCCCGGGGATCGGACCCAAGACGGAGCATTTCCTGCACGAGCGTCACATCCGGACCGTCGCGGATCTCAGGACGCTCGAGCGGGCGCAGCTCGCGGAGTGGTTCGGCCGTTGGGGCGAGGACCTCTTCGCCAAGGCCCGCGGTATCTCGGAGAGCGCGGTGTCGAACGATCGGGAGCGCAAGTCCGTCGGCGAGCAGGAGACCTTCGAAGTCGACACCCTGGACGCGACGTTCGTGCTGGAGCGCGCCCGTGCGCTGGCCCGGACGGTGTGGAGCCGGCTCGAGGGCCACGGCTTCCGTGCGTTCCGGACGGTCACGGTGACCGTCCGCTTCGAGAATTTCATCACCTTTGCGCGCTCGCGGACCGGCCGTGAGGCGTGGACGAGCGAGGAGGCCTTGTGCGCGGAGGCGCTCGAGCTACTCCTGCCCTTCCTCGACGACCGCGAGAATCCCCGGCACCGCAAGCTCCGCCTCATCGGCGTCCGCGCGGAGAAGCTCTGCCGTTGATTCGCCTTCTCCCGGGCCGGAGGAAGAGCGCTAGTAGAGGATGGGCCCCGAGGGGAGGTAGAGCTCGGGCCGGCCGAACGGTCGCGAGGCCATGAACAGCGTCGGGTCGCCGATGCGGAAGCCGGAGCCGACCAGCGCCTCGAGCAAGGAAGCGCAGGCGCCGGGGACGCGCATCGTCACGTTTCCACCGTCGCTGGCGCCTGCCGCCGCCGCGGCCGCCACCGCCTGGAGGAGCGCCGTCTCGTCGCGCCCCGCCGCCGGCCCGATCCGCTCCCCCCGCCGGTAGGCGAAGGCGGCGGGCTCGCCGCCGCGCTCGATCGCCACCGCCGCGCCGCCGTCGTCGCGCCAGTGAGTCAAGTCGTCGGCGCGGCCGTAGCCGAAGACCTCGGCGGTCAGCTTCTCAGCGGCGCCGGGATCGCACGGCAACTCCCGCTCCCGCGCGTCGAGCCCGACCCGCGCCTTGAGCCGCGTCACCGCCGCGGCATCCGCATCCAGGCGGTAGATCGGCCAGCGCGGCGCCATCCCAGCCATCACGTAGCGGGCCTGGGCGCGCGGGTCGAGCGTGGCCCAGGTACAGCGCACCTCCGCCCCGCGCGCCTCACCGTAGGCCAGCGCCCGCTCGAGCAGCGCCCGCCCCACGCCCCGCCCCTGGTTGCCGGGGAGCACGAAGAACATGGAGAGGTACCACACCCGGCCGCGGACCAGAGCCGAGACCATGCCATGAATCCGCCCGTCCTCGACGGCGCAGAAGTAGCCGTCGGGGTCGCTGGCCAGCCCCGCTCTGGCATCGCTCGGCGCCGGGGCGTCGGCCGGCCTCGTCGGCCTGCCCCCCCTGCGTGCCAGGAGGTCGTTGCTCGCGGCGACGTGCACCCGCCAGACCTCCTCGAGGTCGTCCGGCCGGACCTTGCGGATATGCGGCTCGCCGCTCACGGACGCATCTTAACGGTGGCGACGTCGGGTCGCGTTCAGTCCTGCCGCGCGGCGAGGATCACGATCGAGATGTTTACCCGCTCGCCGAGGTAGGGGCCGCCGGTGTCCAGTGCGGCGTTCCAGGTGACGCCGAACTGGCTGCGATCGACAGCGGTCTCGGCCCGGAAGGCGGCCGAGACCTTCTTGCTGAAGGGGTGGACGCCCTGACCGAGGAAGTGGGTGTCGAGGACGACCGGCTTGGTGACGCCGTGGATGGTGAGGTCGCCCGCAACCTTCCAGCGCGTGGCGTCGGTCGGCTCCACCCGCGTGCTCCGGAAGCTGATGGTCGGATGGTCGTTGCCGCCGAGCAGGTCGGCCTCCATGAGGCGGCTCATGAGGCGCTCGTTGGTCACGTCCACGCTGTTCACGGGAATGGAGGCGGTGACCGACGCCCGCTCGGGATGGGCGGGATCGAACCTCAACGCCCCTTCCAGGTTGCGGAACCCCGTCCGGTACGTGGTGAACCCCATGTAGGCCAGGGAGAACTCGGCGCTCGAGTGCACGGGGTCGATCGTCCAGGTGGGTTGCTCGGCGGTGGCCACGGCGTCCTCCTGTCGCGCTCGGGTGCGGGGCTGGTGTCGTCGACAGGCCCGAGCATACCCCAAGTGGCGGCCGGCGCACGGCTCTTGACCGGACGTGGCGCGCCGCATAGCCTGACGTGGAGGAGGTGTCCATGCTCGAAGGGAAAACGCGCATCCCGCCGCTCGACGTCGAGACGCTCCCGGACGACCTGCGCGAAGTGCTCGAGGAACAGCGCAAGCTCCGGGGCGCGCCGCTCTATCCGTACCTCTTCTACGCGCGCAACCCGGCGTTCTTCCGCGCCGCGCAGGGGATGTGGACCGCCCTCCAGCAACACACGAAGCGCGTGCCCGGTACGCTCAGGGCGCTGCTCAACCGTCGCGTCGCCTGGTGGAACGGCTGCGAGTTCTGACAGGACGTCAACGCTGCCGTGGGCAGCAGGCTCGGGGTCTCGACGGAGAAGCTGGAGACGCTCAACGACTACGCCAAGAGCCCGCTCTTCAGCGACGCGGAGAAGGTGGCGCTCGAATACGCCGACGCGATCACGGACACGCGCCGCGACGTCGAGGACGAGCTGTTCGCGCGCGTGCAACAGCACTACGACGACGACACCATCGCGGAGCTGACGATGATCATCGCGTGGGAGAACGCGTCCTCGCGCTTCAACCGGGCGTTCCGCATCCCATCGCAAGGGTTCTGGAAGCGATGAGCGATCAGCCGCACGGGCTCTGCTCTGCGTTTCGGTAACACTTGTTTTGAGGGTGATCGCCGACTTGACGGACGCGGGGCGGGGGGGCAGTATCTGCCGAAATGCTGCCCGACAACCTCGGCTATCTCTTCGACACCGCGTGTGCGCTGACCCCCTCCAAGCCGGCGGTGTTCCAGGGCGACACCGTGCTCACCTACGCGGACCTGGACGGCCGCGCCAACCGGGTCGCGAACGCCCTGGCCGCGCTGGGGGTGACCGCCGGCGACCGCGTCGCCCTGCTGTTCAACAACGACTTCCGCTTCCTCGAGACGCTCTTCGGCACCATGCGGCTCGGCGCGGTGGCGGTGCCGCTCAACATCAGGATGGGCGACGAGGCGCTGCGGTACGTCGCGGAGGACTCCGAGGCGGCGGTGCTGGTGGCCAATGCCGCGCTGGCCGAGCGCGGGCGGATGCTGGCCGCGCAGGTCTCGGCCATCAAGCACGTAATCGCCGACGGGCCCGCGGCTGACGGCGCGCTGGCCTACGAGAGCGTGCTGGCCGCCGCGGCGCCTACGCTGGCCCGCCGCGCCACCGCCTTCGACGAGACGTGCATGCAGCCCTACACGTCGGGCTCCACCGGCCGGCCCAAGGGCGTGCTGCTGACCCACGGCGGGCAGATCTGGAACGCCGACATCCTGCGCAAGGCGCTGCTCGCCGACGACACGGAGCGTGCCCTGATCGCGGTGCCGCTCTACCACAAGAACGCGATGGCGGGGGCGGTGAAGCCGTTCCTCCTCGCGGGGGGCTCGCTCGTGATCCTGCCCGGCTTCGACGCGCTCGAGGTCATCCGTGCCATCGACCGTTATCGGGTGACCTACCTGACCGGCGTGCCCGCGATGTACAAGATGATCCTCGTCGAGAAGGACGCGCTCGCCCGCCACGACGTCACCAGCGTGCGCTACGCGGTGTGCGGCTCGGCCGAGGTGCCCGAGGAGCTGCTGGACGAGTTCCGCCGCGTCTTCGGCGCGCCGATCGGGGAGAGCTACGGGCTCACCGAGGGCGGCCCGGTGCCGATCGTGAACACGCGCTGGGGGCTCAAGAAGCGCAACTCGTGTGGGCTGGCCTTCCCGGGCTGCGACGTGCGCCTGGTGGACGAGGGCGACCGTGACGTGGGCGTGGACGACGTGGGCGAGCTGGTCACCCGTAACCCGGGGCTGGCCAAGGGCTACTGGAAGCTGCCGGAGGCGACCGCCAGGAAATTCCGCGGTGGCTGGCTCTACACCGGCGACCTCATGCGCCGGGACGCCGACGGTTACTACTACTTCGTGGGACGCCGCGACGACATGATCAACGTGGCCGGCGAGAACGTGTACCCCAAGGAAGTGGAGGACATCCTGCTCCAGCATCCGAACCTGCGGGACGCCTGCGTGGTGCCGGCGCCCCACGACGTCAAGGGCGAGGTGCCGATTGCCTTCGTGGTCGAGCGCGAACCCGGGAAGACCACCGAGGACGACGTCCGCCGCTTCTTCCTGGAGCGTGGCGCGCCCTACGCCCACCCTCGCAAGGTCGTCTTTCTGGATGCCCTGCCGCTCGGCGGCACCGGCAAGATCGACCGCACGGGGCTCAAGGCGCGTGCGCGGGAGCCCGCGCAATGAGCGGGCCGGAGCTGGCGAAGCTCGGCTTCAGCCACTCGCCGTTCATGCGGTTCCTCGGACTCGAGATCATCACGGCCGAGAAAGGTCGGGTCGAGATCCGCCTCCCGTATCGGGAAGAGTTCCTGCGGACCGACGGCTCCGACTGGCTACACGGCGGCGTGGTGAGCGCGCTGGCCGACATCGTGGGCGACTACGCGGTGATCACGGAGACCGCGCCAGGTGTGCCCACCATTGACATGCG
>JBKPDT010000260.1:0-4583 GCA_046728035.1 Candidatus Methylomirabilota bacterium
GGCGCGGTTGTTGGTGGTGTCGTCCCAGGCCAGGCCGCCCTCGTCACAGGCGTCCTTCCAGAAGGCCTGCATGAACTTCACCGCTTCCACCGCCTCCTTGCTGTCCAGCACGACCTTCTTCCCGCTCTGGTCCACCTCGGCAGCGCCGAAGCCCCAGATCAGCGGGTAGCTCCATGCGGGCGCGTCGCCGAAGGTGTGTCCGAGGGTTTGCCCGATGGGCTTGCCCTTTTTCTTCAGCTTCGTGCCGACCTGGCGCAGCTCCTCGAGGGTCTTGGGGAAGCTTGTGGCGCCCACCTCCGCGAACCACGACTTCCGGTACGCGATCTGCAGCCCCACGATGCCGTGCGGGAGGGCGAGCCAGCGCGCGCCGTCCTTGGCGGCGGCCTCGGACTGCGCGTAGTAGCCCCCCTGGTCCTTGCCCTGCCACTCGCCGAGGTCCGTCATGTCGACGAGGGCGTTCTGATAGAGGTGCGGCCAGTTGTGCAGCATCATGATGATGTCGGGGCCGCCGCCCGACTGGATGGCGGCGGTGATACGCGGCTGAAGGTCATTGCCGTTGATGGTCTCGAGCTGGATCTCGGCGCCCAGCGCCTTGGACGCCGCGGGCAGGATGTCCTGCTTGAGGGCGACGTCGCACGCGGGGATGAAATCCACCCACCGGAGGAGATGGAGCTTGCTCCCTTGCGCGAAGGCGGGCGCGCGCCGCGCGGCGAGGATGCCTTCGAGGCCGGCCGCCGCGGACAGCGCGGCGGTGCCCGCGAGGAAGGCCCGGCGGCCTGGATCGGGACGGTCGGTCGTGGTGTCGCGCATGTGCTCCTCCATGGGGGGGAGTGGCTCAGCCCTCGTAGATCTTCTTCAGCTCCGTTTCGGCCCACTTGACGGCGTCCTCGGCCTTGGTGCCGGTCACCGCCTTGGCGTACATGTCCACGATGATGTACTTGGTGTAGGACTCAGTGGCCTTGGCGGTGGCGGGTCCCGGGTACCCGAGCATCCGGGTCTGCCGTGCCGCCTGCCGGAACACCTGCAGTGGCTTGTCGACCTTCGACCACATGGGGTGATCTTCCCACTTCTTGGTGGCGCCGACGCTGTAGCCCTCGTTGACCTCGAACCACTTCCCGTAGTTGGCATCCTGGTGCAGCCACTTCAAGAAATCCTTGGCCAGCTTCTGGTTCTTCGAGTACTTCATGATCGCGTGCTGGAAGGCACCGTAGAGGGCGAACTGCCCGGCCGGCCCCTTGGGCAGCAGCGCCGCGTGCTCGATATCCTGGAAGAGCGGCTCGCCCTTTTCGTCCTTGAGCTTGTCCTTCTGGCGCTTGGCCACGATGTAAATCGACGCGCCGTTGAGCGTGGCGCTGATCTCGCCGGCGTGGAAGGCGCGGTTGTTGTTGGTGTCGTCCCAGGCGGCGCCCCCCTCGTCGCAGGCGTCCTTCCAGAAGGCTTGCAGGAACTTCACCGACTCCAGCGCACCCTTGCTGTTGATCACGACCTTCTTGCCCGACTTGTCCACCTCGGCCCCACCGAAGTCCCACAGCAGCGGGTAGGCGAAGGTGGGCGGATCGCCGAAGCTATGGCCGAGGGCCTGTCCCACCGGCTTGCCCTTGGCCTTGAGCTTCTTGCCGACCTCGCGCCACTCGTCCCACGTCTTGGGGAACTCCTTGGCGCCGATCTCGTTGTGCCACGAGCGCCGGTAGGCGACGGCGTTACCGCCGGTGCCGTGGGGCACGGCCAGCCACTTGCCGCCGACCTGGGCGGTGGAGGTGAAGACGTCGTAGTAGCCGCCCTGCGCCTTGCCGATCGGCTCGGCCACGTCGCTGACGTCGACGAGGCCGTTCTGATAGAGCTGCGGCCAGTTCCACAGCATCTGGATGATGTCGGCTCCGCTACCCGACTGGATGGCGGCGGTGATCCGCGGCTGCAGGTCGTTGGCGTTGATGAACTCGAACTGCACATCGGCGCCCAGGGCCTTGGAGGCCTCGGGCGCCTGGCGCTTCAGCTCCACGTCGGCCTCGGGGATGAAGTCCACCCAGCGGACGATGTGCAGCTTGGTGCCCTGCGCGAAGGCGGGCGCCCGCCGCGCCGCGAGGATGCCCTCGAGGCCGCCGAGGGCGGACACTGCCGCCGTGCCCGCGAGGAAGGTCCGTCGGGAGAGGGACGAGCGATGGGGAGTCTGTGCGGAGTCGCGCATGCGGTCCTCGCTTTCCGAAGCTGGGACGTTGTCAGGCCTCGTAGATCTTCTTCAGCTCGCCCTCGGCCCACTTGACGGCCTCTTCGGGAGCCAACCCTTGGATGCTCTTAGCGAACATGTCGACGAGGATGTACTTGGACAACGCCTCGGTGGCCTTGCGGCCGGGCGGGCCGGCGTGGCCGACCTGGCGCGCGTACTGCAGCGTCTCCGGGAAGACGGCGGTCTTGGGATCCTTCCGCCACAGCGGATGGTCCTTGTACGCACGCGTCCCCGGGATCCCGAAGGTATCCATGACCTCGAAGTACTTATCGTACTGGGTGCGGTCCATGTAGTAACGGATGAAGTCCTTCGCAAGTTTCTGGTTCTTCCCGTACTTCATCACGCAGCTGTTCCAGGCGGGGAGCCAGTAGAAGCGGCCGGCGGGCCCGGGCGGGTAGTGCCCGTGGTTCGTCCCCTTGTAGACGTCGGGGAACTTCCCGCGGGCGGCGACGTAGATGCTGGGGGCGTTGCCGGTAAGCGAGATCTCCTGGGACAGGAAGGCGCGGTTATTGTTGCTGTCGTCCCAGGCCAGGCCGCCCTCGTCGAAGCATTCCTTCCACAGCACGTTGTTGAACTTGACGGCGTCCACGGTGGCCTTCCGGTTGAGGATGACCCTGCGCCCGTCATTTTCGACTTCCATGCCGCCCCACATCCAGACCAGGGGATAGCACCAGTTGTTCGGGTCGTTGATGCTGTGGCCGAAGGCCTGCCCGAAGGGCTTGCCCTTGGCCTTCATCCGCTTGCCGGCGGCGCGGAACTCGTCCCAGGTCTGGGGGTAGCGGAGGCCTTCCGCCTGGAGCCAGTCCTCCCGGTAGGTGACCGCCCAGGAGACGATGAATTGCGGCACCGCCACCCACCGGCCGCCCGCGAGGCAGTTCACCCGCGCGTAGTCGTACCAGCCGCCCTGCTTGCTGCCGATCTCCTCGGCGATGTCCGAAACGTCCACGAGGGCGCCTTCGTAGAGCAGGGGGTGGTTGTTGGCGATGATGATGATGTCGGCGCCGGCGCCGCTCTGGACCGCTGCCGTCACCCGCGCCTGGATGTCGTTCTGGTTGATCCGCTCGACGCGGATCTCCGCCCCCGCCTGCTTGCCGAACTCGCGCGCCTGCGCGTCGAAGAGGGTGTCGGCGGCGGGGATGTAGTGGGACCATTGCAGCAGGTGGAGCGTGGTGCCTTGCGCGTGGGCGGGCGCGTGACGGGCGGCGAGGATGCCCGCGATCCCGGCGCCCTTCAGGAACTCCCGGCGGGTCGGTCGGCCGCTGCTCATCCGGTGTCCTCCTTGACACGGGGCGCTGCTGCGCCGCTGTGCGCGATCGCGTACCCGCTACCTAGCACGGGCCGACCGCCGGAGCAAGGGCCGGGAGCGGGCGCCCCCCGCTCATCGCCGGACCACCGCATCGCGCGCGAAGGCGGCCACGGCGTCCAGGAGGGCGGGGCTCGACAGCGCGTCGTTGTGCTGGGCGGCGAGGATGCGGTGGAAGCGCTTCGGCTCGGGAGCCGCCGCGAAGAGTCGCTCGCCCAGCTCGAAGGGGACGATCTCGTCCCGATCGCCATGGGCCACGAAGAGGGGGACCGTCAGGCGGCCGACGCGGGTCAGCGAGTCGAAGCGGCGGCCGGCAAGCGCGCCCAGCGGGCCGTAGTGCCGGCGCGCGACGTCGGCCAGGCTGGTGAAGGCGGAGACGACGGCGACGGCGCCGCAGGGACGGCGCTCCGCCAGGGCGATGGACACCGCCCCGCCAAGAGACTCCCCGAAACAAACGATGCGCCCGGGGGCCGTTCCGCGCCCCACCTCATCGTCGAAGGCGGCGACACCGTCCAGATACACGCCGGCCTCGCTGGGAGCGCCCGTGCTGCGCCCGTAGCCGCGGTAGTCGTAGGCGAGGACGCGCACGCCCCGGCGGGCCAGGGCGACCAGGATGGGGGCGCGGCCGCCGATATTGCCGGCATTGCCATGCGACCAGATGAGCGTCGGGGCCTCCGCGGGGCCGGGAGCGTACCAGGCGTGGAGGCGCTGTCCGTCCTGCGTCGTGATCGAGCGCTCCTCGATGCCCCGGGGTGGGGGGCCGACCTCGCGGTCCGGGAAGAACGTGATTGAATCGATCATCGAGCACCCCGACGACGACAGCGCCGCCGCGATCACCAGGGCGGCGGCTCGTGCCTTCATGCGCGCCGGCGTCCGAGCCCCACCAGGCCCTGGGGCAGGACGAGCACGACCAGGACGAGGGTGAGACCCAGCCCCATCATGTAAAGGTACCGGAACTTCACCAGCAGGAGCTCTCCCGCCAGCCCCAGAAAGGCGGCGCCCACCACGGGACCCCAGAGGCTTCCCGCGCCGCCGACCAGCGCCATGATGACGGTC
>JBKPDT010000261.1:0-6915 GCA_046728035.1 Candidatus Methylomirabilota bacterium
GTCGAGGACCTCGAGCTCGGCGATGAACTGCGAGCAGGTCGCCACTCTCGCCGCGGTAATCGGATCGTCGATACGCACGCCAGCCAGGACAATCATTGCTCGTGCCGCGGTGAGCGACCGGCCGGTGCCGCCCTCGATGGCCCAACGTCGTGGTTCAAAGGCTGCGGCCCACTCGAGGAGCCGGGCTCGTTGATGTCGGTTCGCGTCGACGCGAAGTTCGCCGACGACGACCTCAGAACCGTCGACGGCGGTGGCGGTGTAGGAACCCTTGTGAGGGTCAATCCTGATGGTGATCACGGTGTGCTCCAAGCCCGGGGTGCAGTGGGTGGCGCCCCCGGCGGGCAGACCTTATGCGGGGTAGTTGCCGTTCCTCTTTCGAGCCACGCCGGTGGCAGAACCTGACGGACGGTCGATTCGCTCGAAAGCCAACGACTGTCGTGGCAGGGCATTCATGAGATACGCCCGTCAGGCTCCTCGACGCTACGAACCCGTCGCGCCGCACGTCGCACCCTCCATCAGGGCATTATGCGCCGGGGGGCGCGTACGTCGATCACCTCGTCGTGGGCTCTGCCGATCTAGGCGTCGGCGTCAAGTGGGTCGAAAATCGACTCGGTGTCACTCCCGTCTCCGGTGGTGTCCACGACGGGTTCGGGACACGCAACGCGCTGCTCGGCCTAGGCGACGCGTACCTCGAGGTTCTGGCCCTTGATCCGGCTCAGATGGGGACATCGTCGCCACTGAGTGAGCAGATCACGAGCTTGACCACTCCAACGCTGCTGACACTTGCGGTCGCCAAGTCAGATCTCCAGAACGCCGTTCCCATGTCGCGGGTTCGGCCGGATGGCGTCCGTCTCCAGTGGGAGCTTGAGTTCCGGGTCTCTCGGTCCATGAGGGTCCCTGGCAAGTTCAGGCAACCGTCGACGGGAAGTCCCTCACCTAGCGGTCTCCGGGACCTCGGTCGACGCGTTCCCTGCCCTGCACCCCTATCTGCCGAGATGGCGCGGCGGCCGTAGGCCTGCCTCGCGACAGATCGAGCGCACATATTGACTGGTCACGCCGCCGCGCGACCGTGGGCGCGAATCTCGGGGAGTCCTTCGTCGTTGGGCGTTACCGCTCACGCTCACGGTTGAGGTCATCGGCGCGCGTTCTGCGCCGCCCTTCTGTCGACCCGCCCAGCGCGCAGAACGCCGAGTCGGGCGCGACCGAATAGGGGCGACGTTCCTGCCCGGGCGGTCGATCTGGCCTGAGCGACGTCCGCGGCGCGAGGTCGTTCCGCACGCGGGTCGGGCGGCGCGTGCCTCTACGTCGGACGCCGCCCCCACGACTGGATCAGCGTGAACGTGGTGCCCCAGCGTCCCGGCTCCTTCAGCTCGACCTCCGCGTCGTTGCGCAGCCGCTCCAGGTCGCCCGGCTCCACCAACGAGAGCAGTCGCGACTCAAGGGCGGTGGCGAACTGCAGGGGTAGTCGCAAGTACGGATGCCCGGGCGGGAGCGCGAAGATCTCGGCTCTCACGTTTGCCTGGATGCCCGCGCTGCGGAACAGATCCAGGTGCGTCCGTCCGGCGTCCCAGTTTCCTCCGGTCCGCCGGAACGCCTCCACAATCAGCGTGATCAGCCTCTCGAGTGCAGGGGCGGGAGGGTTGAAGTGCCACGATGCGACGTCGGGGTCTTCCAGCACGACTGTGCCGCCCGGACGGACCAGCCGCAGATACGTCGCGAGCTGCTCGGGTCCGCGGCCGAGAGGGGTGATCTCATACCGGGCGTGGACCAGATTGAACGACTCGCGCTGCAGGGTCGTGGCGAAGAGGTCGTCTTTCACGAGCGTGATATTTCCGAGCCGGGCGTCGGCCACGAACTGTTTGGCTTCGGCGAGCATGGTGTCGTCGATGTCGGTCCCCACCACCTCGCCTTCGGGTCCGACCCACTCGCTGAGCAGTCGCAGCCATCCCATCACGCCGCAGCCGATGTCGACGGCTCGGCCGCCGCGATCGTCGCCGAACTCGTCCAGCAGCCGGCGACCGGCCGGCTCCCACACCCGGGATTGGAGCTTGAGCCGCTCCAGCTCGGAGACCTGGCCGGCGAGCAGGTACTCGGACGAACTCATGGCATCTCCTCTCAGACACTCCCTCATGGGTGCGAGCTCAATGTCCCGGTGTTTGGTCAGCGCGACAAGTACAAGGCATGAACCTGGTGAACGATTGCCGGGAAGGTGGCGCCGTTCGTGGCAACGCGACGGTTCCAGGGCCAGGCTCGGAGGTTCAGACGATGAACTGTCCCGGTTACTGGCGGGGTGGCAGGCTACGAGTGTGAGGACCTACGGGCAGTACTGCCCCGTCGCGCGGGCGTCGGAGCTCCTGGGCGAGCGCTGGTCCACCATCATCCTCCGCAACATCCTCGTCGGCTGCCAGACCTTCAATGAGATTGCGCGGGGCGCCCCGGGCCTGTCTCGCGGTCTGCTCTCCAAGCGGCTGCGGGAGTTGGACCGCGCCGGGGTCATTGAGATCCGCCCCAAGCCGGATGGCCCTGGCTCGACCTACGAGCCCACGCAGGCGGGTCGAGAGCTGTCGGAGGTCATGTTGGCCCTCGAGAGCTGGGGTCGGAAGTGGGCGGAGCTGAAGCCCGAACACGCCCATCCCGGGGTGGTGCTGTGGGTATGGGCGAACTTCTTCCTGGAGCGCGATCGCCTCCCTCGGCGTCGGGTGCTCGTCCGCTTCGAGTACCCCACGCTGCCCGGGGCCGCCCGTCGGAGCTGGATGCTGATCGAACGGGGCGCCGCCGAGTATTGCCTGAAGTACCCGGGCGGCGAAGAGGAACTGATCGTCGTGGTCAACGATCCTCTGGCGTTCGCTCGCTGGCATAGTGGACAGATCGAGTGGAGTGATGCCCTGCGCTCCGGGGCGATCGAGGTGAAAGGGTCCCCGGCGCTCGCACGGGCGCTTCCGACCTGGAACCGCCATGGCTGGGCGGCAGACGACCCGCGTGGGCGTTTCGAACCGCCCCTGCACCAGACCGCCCCCTCGCCCGCGACCGCTCCCGCCTGAACCAGGTCCACGACGGACACAACGCGGTGTCCGGCTCAGTTCAAACCTTGCACTTCTCGTCTGTCGCTGCCGGCATGACCATGCATGCCGGGACACACGAGGAGGTGGCAAGGAGTGACGATCGACGGTGCGACCATCAAGACGCTGGCGGCGAACTTCGCCGGCACCCTGATCCAGCCGCACGAGCCGGGCTACGACGCCGCCCGCCAGATCTGGAACGGCAACGTGCGACGGCGGCCGGCGTTGATCGCCCGGTGCTGGGGTGCCGCCGATGTGATCGCGGTCGTGCGCTTCTGTCGCGACCACGACCTGCCGGCGTCGGTGCGCGGCGGCGGGCACGCGGTCGCCGGCCATGCAATCTGCGACGGCGGGGTCGTCATCGACCTGTCCGCCATGGCTGGATCACGGGTCGATCCATTGGCCCGCACGATCCAGCTCCAGGGCGGCTGTCTGAGTGCCCATCTCGACCGGGAGAGCCAGGAATTCGGCCTGGCCGCCACCGGCGGGATCGTCAGCCACACCGGGATCGGCGGCCTCACCCTCGGCGGCGGGCTCGGTCACCTGATGCGGAAGTTCGGCCTCGCCATCGACGGGCTCCGCTCCTGTGACGTCGTCACCGCCGACGGTGACTTCATCGTGGCCAGCGAGCAGGAGCACCCCGAGCTCTTCTGGGCGTTGCGGGGTGGGGGCGGCAACTTCGGCATCGTCACGGGCTTCAATTTCGAGCTCCAGCCTCTCGGTCCGACCGTGCTGGCCGGCATGGTGGCCTGGCCCATGGACGAGGCCCCAGCGGTCCTACGGTTCCTACGGGAATTCATGGCGGAGGCGCCCGACGGGGTCGGCATGATGGCCAACCTGCGGTTGGCCCCGTCGCTGCCGGTCGTACCCGAGGACCTCTGGGGTAAGCCGATCGTGGCGCTCATCGTCACATACGCCGGACCGGTCGAAGAGGGTCGCGAGGTCCTAGCGCCGATCCAGCAGCTCCGCACCCCGGCCTTCGACGCCGTGATGCCGAAGCCGTACGTGGCCCACCAGAAGATGTTCGACGCCGCGTACCCCCACGGCCGGCACTACTACTGGAAGGCGCACAAGCTCGGGCCGCTCACCGACGAGATCATCGACGTGATCGTCAACCAGGCCGCGCAGGTCACGTCGCCATTCTCGGCGGTGCCGATCTTCTGCTTCGGCGGTGCCGTGGCACGAGTGCCCGAGGAGTCGACGGCCTTCCCCTACCGTGACGCGTCCCACGACCTCAACATCGTGGCGTCCTGGCTTCCCGAGGAGGTGGACGCCGAGCGCCACATCGGCTGGGTGCGAGGGATGTTCCACGCGTTGGAGCCCTACAGCCGGGGCGTCTACGTGAACTTCACCAGCGACGACGCCAGCGAGAGGGTGCGCGTTGCCTACACCGACCAGCAGTGGGCGCGTCTGACCGCCCTCAAGGCGAAGTACGACCCGACGAACTTCTTCCGCATGAACGCCAACATCCCGGCCGGATAGCCACCCGGCGGCGAGGGTGCAAGCGTGCCGGCCTGGTTGGCCGTCGCGGCGATCACGAATCGGCAAGCTCCGAAGTAGCGCGCGGCCAGAACGATGTGCCGGGCCGTGGGGAAGCGGGAGACGTCGCCGATCTCGGCCACGAAGATCGCCGCCATGATCGGCCCCACACCGCAGATCGCTTGGATCGCCGTGTAGCCCTGATGCTCAGCCAGCCGGGCCGCGAGCTCGGCCTCGACGACGGTCAGCTCGCCCGCATAGATGTCGAGCAGCTTGCGCAGCGACGTCACCCGTAGCGCCGTCCAAGCTGGCTGTGCGCGTCCCGACACGCCGGCACCTTGCTCCACCGCAGCCCGTCGACCGTCCGGGACAGAGGATGGACGTCCCGGCATGACGAGCGCCGACCGGCCTGCCCTGTCCGCCGGGCCTGCCCTCGACCAAGCCCCTGGCTACTCCGTACCAGCCACGCCGATCAGATTCCCCTCGGGATCGGTGAACTGCCCGACCACGACGCGTCCGGGAGCTCCCACGGGGCCCATCCGGCGCCTCCCCCCGAGGCTCTCAGCCTTCTTGAGCGCGGCCTCGACGTCGGGAACCCCCACGTAGAACAGGACACGTCGCTCATAGCCCTTCCCACCGCCGACACCGCCGTTGATCCCTCCGCCGGTCTCGCTCCCGTCCACGAACCCGTAGTTGCCGGGCTCGGAGACCGCTTCAGTGGACGCGTCGCCGGTTTCGAACCCCCACCCGAACAGCTCGCCGTAGTAGCTCCTGAGCTCCGCCGGATCCCTTCCGATGATCTCGAAGTGCACAACTGGTTGTCCCATCGCTAGTCCCTTCCGGCCGATTGCCCGGCCGTCGTCTCCGTTGCTCCCACGCTCTGATGTAGGGACGTTGCGGAGCGACGAACCTCATCGGCCGGGCCGGGCCCTTGGACAGGGCACGCGGTCGGGCTCTGGCCGAGCGGTCAGCCGTCGTATCGCGCCACACACGGGCCACATGGCCGGGACCGGGCACGCATCTGGAGGCCGGTTCGGCCGGGTGCCGCAGCAGATCACAGCAGTTGATGACCCCGAGCCGCACGGTTCACAAGCTGGGGGCGCGGTGCCAGCTAAGAGGCGTGTTGGACCTCCGCCGAGGCGCAGCATTGGGCCTCGGGGATCGCAGCGGTCGCCTCCTGAGCCGGACGGGGTGCCTCGCGAGTGGATACCCACGATCCAACCAGGATGAGCACGAGTCCGAGCACGGCGCCCGCTCCCAGCGTCTCGTCGAGGAACACGACGCCGAGCGCCACGGCCACGACCGGGTTGATGTAGGTGATGAGCAGCGCACGGCCCGCGCCGACTTCGGCGACGAGCATCCCATAGAGCACCAGCCCGACGGCGGTGCAGACCAGGCCCAGCACCAGCAACGCCACGGTGGCGTTCAAGGATGGCGCAGCGGCGGGCGGGTTGATCGCGGCCGCCGGCGCGAGGAGCAGCGCGGCCACGGCGAGGGCACCGCCCATCGAGGCCTTGGGATCGAGGTCGGCCAGCTGACGCTTGAAGATCATTGGGCCGGCGGCGTAGCCGAGGGCCGCGGTGAGCAGAGCGGCCGCGCCCAGCAGCTCGCCGGCCCGCCCGGCGATGTCGACGCCGACCAGGGCGACCACCCCGACCAGGCCGATCACCAGCCCTGCCAGGCGCCGGCCACCGATCTGTTCGGTGGCATCGAAGCGCAACGCCAGCAGGGCGACGAACAGCGGAGCGGCAGCGATGATGATCGCCGCCAACGAGGAATCGACGCGTTGCTCACCCGCGGCGATGAGCGGGAACGGCACGACGATCTCGAGGGCGGCGAACGCGATGAGCCAGCGCAGCCGGCCCCGCAGGGGCGCCAAGGCGCCTGACCGCCAGGCCAGCCCGACCAGCACCGCCCCACCGAGCACCACCCGCACCCAGGCCAGGAACCCAGGCGGGATGCCGTCGTCCACTGCCACCTTGATGAAGAGGTAGGGGATGCCCCAGATCACCGAGACCGCCACGAACGTCGCCCAGACCCGAGCGCTCATCAGCGACTCCTGGCAGATCTCATCGAAATCATCGGCTTCCGCTCCCGAACACCTCGGTGGACATCGCGGCAGCAGACCCTACGGCGAGGTGTCCCAGCCGGTCTCGTCGTCCAGGCGCCGCTGCCGATACCACGCCGACTGCGCGGCTTGAGCCAGATGTGGTGAGCTCCTGTCCACGCGTGCTCGCGGCACGGCCTGCTCGCGGGTGTTCCGGGTGAGGGAGGCGGCGCGCAGGAACTCACCCCGGGCCTCCTCGTAGCGGCCGAGCTTCTCTAGGAAGTCGCCGCGCACGCTCGGGAGCAGGTGGTACTGGGCGAGCTCGGCGAC
>JBKPDT010000262.1:0-4840 GCA_046728035.1 Candidatus Methylomirabilota bacterium
TCTCGTCGAACACCATGAAGCCGAAAGTGGTGCGGAGGATCAGCGTCACCGCGATGATCGGCCGCAGGAGGGGCAGGGTGAGGCTCCAGAACGCCGACCATCCTGACGCGCCGTCCACCTCCGCCGCCTCGTACAGCTCGCGCGGGATGCCCTGGAGGGCCGCGTGGTAGAGGAGGATGTTGAACGGCGTGGTGCGCCACACATAGGCGGCGATCACCGCCGCCATCGCGACGTGAGGGTCGCCCAGCCAATTCACGTAACCGTCGATCAGGCCGAGCGCCGACAGCGTGCGGTTGAGATAGCCGTACTGGGCGTTGAGGATGAACGACCAGAGGAGGCCATTCACGATCGGCGGTACCGCCCACGGGACCAGGATCAGGACACGGGTTGCGCGCGAGATCCACACCCGCTCCTCGTTCACGATGAGCGCGATGACGAGCGCAATCACTACCTCGAGGGCGACGGAGGCGGCGACGAAGACGAGCGTATGACGGAGCGAGAGCCAGAACAGGTCGTCCCGAAAGAGGCGCTCGAAGTTCGACAGGCCGACGAACGGGAATTCCCCCGTGCGGAGCTGCCGAAGGCTTACCTCGTGAAGGGAGAGGTAGCCCGCGTAGATGATCGGGTAGGCCAGCACCAGTGCCAGGCACAGGATCGACGGCGCGTTCATCAGCACCGCGAGCCGCCCCGCCGGCAGCTCGCCGCGTCCGAGCGCGGTGTCTCGGGTCACCGCGCGGTCCGCGTGCGCTGGGTCGGCCCGGGAGTCAGGCGCTCTTAGCCTTGGCGATGGCGGCGACCATGTTGTCGCACGCCTGATCGGCGGTGATCTTGCCCTGCAGGCACGCGGTCAGCTCCACGTTCATGGCGTCGCTCCAGCGCGGGTACCACTTCTGGGAGACGGCGGGCACCACGTCGGAGAAGTTGGACGCGCGGGTCCAGATGTCGAGGATCGTCGGCACGTCGCCCCATTTTGCCCAGCCCTGCTTCAGCAGATTGCTCTCCATGACCGACTGGTAGCCACTGCCGAGCATGGCGTCGGTCGCCAGGCGATTGGCCTGCGTGTACTGCCCGTCCTTGGTGCGGCCGCCCAGGTACTGGAGGAGCTTCCAGGCCCATTCCTTGTTCTTCGTCGCGCTGGTGAGGATGTAGAGCATCGTGTACCCGATGGTCTTGCCGTCACCCGGGTGCCCGACGACGCGGCCCTTGCCGGCGATCGGCGAGTTGGCGGGGTCGTTCACGAGGCTCACGTAATAGTGGTGGAGCGTGCCGAGGTAGATGTGCTGGCCGGCGTTGAACGCTTTCACGGCCGGGATGAAGCGGAGGTTGAGCGAGTTCGGATCCGCCAGCTCGTCCTTGAACGTGTTCTGCCACCACTTGAGCGTCTCGCGCGCGATGGAGCCGGCCCCGAGCTGGGGGGCCAGCTGCTTGTCGAAGATCACGCCGCCGCGGTTGTGCGTCATGCTGAACCAGGTCGCCGGGAGCTGCTCGAAGCCCGCCCCCGCCACCCAGAGGATCGGATACTTGCAGACCCCGTCCTTCTTGGCCTTGCGGCATTGCTCGAGCAGCTCGGGGTAGCTCTTGAACGGCTTGCCCTTGAACCCGGCCTTGCCGAGCAGCTCGTCGTTGTAGATGAAGACCCACACCGTGGAGAAATATGGGAGCCCCCACGTCTTTCCGTCGCGCTGGGCGATGGCCTTCGTGAACGGCGTGAAGTCCTTGACGTACTGATCCACCCCGGGCAGGCCGTCGATGGGCATGGCGATGCCCTGATCGATGTAGCTCGCGAGGTACTGCATCGGCGACTGCGAGACATCGACGGTGTCGCCGGCCGCGTACATGGCGGTGAGCTTCGCCACCTGAGGCTCGACGTTGGGCTCGATGATCTGGTTGACCTTGACCGACCAGTCCTGCTCGAACTGCTTGGCGATCTGCTCGTAGATCTTTCCGTACTGCCAGACGACGAAGGTGACGTTCGACGGGGTACCCGCCGGACGCGCCGCCCATGGTGCGGCCTGCGCGGCGAGTGGGTTCGGCATCATCGACAACCCCGCCGCGGTGGCGGACGCGCGAAGGAACTGCCGACGATCGAGGTGGGCGAACGGCGATCTGGCCATGGGTTCCTCCCGTACACTCACCGGTCGAGCCACGCGCTCATCAGTCGCACGCCGTAGTCGTTGCCGATGTTCGGCATGAAGTTCTTCACGTACGGCTCCCAGGCCGAAACCACGCGGGCCGCGGGGCTCACGAAGAGCTGGTAGGCCTGCTGGGAGAAGTAGCGCTGGATGTCGAAGATGATCTCCCGCCGCTTGCTCTCCTCGAAGGTGCGCCGCTGAAGCAGGATCATGTCGTTGAGCTTGGGGTCGTTCACCCCGGCGGTGTTGAGCGCCCGCCCCGGCAGGAGATTCACCAGATAGGGGTCGGGTGTCGTCGGGCCGCCGCGTAGCGTGATGATCATCTTCTCGAAGGTGCGGGCCATGCTGCTGGCGATGAAGGCGTTGCCTTCCTTGAGCTTGAGGTCGGTCTCGATGCCGGCCTTCTTCCACTGGCTCAGGATGGCCTGGACGACGTCGGAAAAGGCGGGGCCCCAGCTGCCGGTGGACTCGACGGGGAACCTGAGCCCGCCCTGTCCGGCCTGGGCGAGGAGGCGCCTGGCCTCCGCCGGGCTCGCCTCGTAGAGCTGCCGGCCCTCCGGGGGAAGCTGGTCGATCGGGATGGCCCACTCCCGCAGCGCGGCGGGGACGATCGGGTTGGGCGCGCCATGCCCGTGCCCGAACGGGTTGACCGCGATGACCTCGGTGCCGTTGACGGCCATGTGGAGGGCGCGGCGCACCCGCACGTCGCCGAAGGGCGCCACGTCGAGCTTGGGCACGGCGAGGGTGGAGATCAGCCAGGTGAACTCCGTCATCTGCAAGTTGGGCTTGTGGCGACGGACGACGTCGAGGTCGGTGCGCTGCACGGTCATGTGGATCTCGGGCGCGAAATCGTACTGGCCGCTGAGCCAGGCGGCGAGCTTGGAGGCCGGGTCCGTGTCGATGCGCACCTCGATGGCGTCGACGTAGGGGAGCCCCGGCTGGAAGTAGTGGGGATTCCGGACGAAAGTCAGCCGTACGTTCGGATCGTAGCGCTCGAGCATCCAGGGGCCGGTGCCGATCACCGTCTCCGGCTTCTTGAACATGCCGTCCTTGTCGGCGGCCTCCTTGGGCAGGATCGGGGCGAGCGCGGGGCTCTGGAGGAACCACGCGAAGGGCTGATTCATGGTGAACCGCACGGTGTGTCGGTCGAGGGCTTCGACTCGATCAATCTCCTCGAAGACGGCGCGTGTGGGGTTGCCCTTGATCGTGAGGGCCCGCTGGAAGGTGAAGACGACGTCCTCCGCGGTCAGCTCGCGCCCGTTGACGGGGGGCTTCGCGTGCCACCGGACGCCTTTACGGAGCTTGAAGATGTAGGTCGTGTCGTTCGGCTGCTCCCAGGATTCGGCCAGATGGGGCTCGATCGGCAGGGTGCCTGGCAGGACGCTGGGGCCGGCCTTGTGCCTCACGAGCCCGCCATGCGTCAGGGATGTGAAGATGAATGTCCACCAGTGTGGGGTCTGGTGGGGATCGAAGTGCGGCGGGTCGAAGCCGGGGAAGCGGAAGACACCACCCCGCTTGGGTGTCTGGGCGGCGGTGGGGCCGGGGCGCAGCACATCGACGGAGCCGCCCGCGGCGCCCGCCACCGCGGCGGCACCGGCGAGCTTCAACAGGTCACGACGGCTGACGGCGGTCGGAGACTGATCCATGGCCAATTCCTCCCGAGGATCGATCGAGAGCCACTGGATGGACGACGAACCACACCGACGTGCGGCGTGACTCTACCGGAGGCGGGGAGGGGCGTCAAGCGCGCGCCCGCGGCTCTACACGGCGCCGATTTGACCTCTTTCTGACGTTCGGGCAGGATCGACGACGTGCTGGGGAGCGCAACGGACAAGCGGGGCAGTCGTCGGGCACCTTTGGTCTGGAGAATCATTCGGGCCCGACCCCGACTGTTCGCCTCGTCCGCGATCGGCATCGCGGTCACGGTGGTGCTCGCCCTCGTGCCCGGCTGGAGGCCGGTGATGCGTGGCCTGGTCGGCTGGGACATCGGCGTCGGGCTCTACGTGATGCTCGCGCTGGAGATGATGGCGCGGGCCGATGTGCACCAGATTCGCCGCCGCGCCGCGGGCCAGGACGAGGGGGCGATCGTCATCCTGATCCTGACCGTCGCCGCCGCCCTGGCGAGCCTCGTCGCCATCGTCGCCTTGCTCGGCCCATCCGCTGGCGGCGCGGCACCCCGGCAGCCGGGCGAGCTCCTCCTCGCGACGATCACGATCGTGCTGTCCTGGGCGTTCATCCACACGATCTTCGCGCTGCACTACGCCCACGAGTTCTACGCGGACAGCGGCGTCCGGGGCCTGGCGTTCCCCGGCGGGGAGGAAGCGCCGGACTACTGGGACTTCGTGTACTTCGCCTTTGTCATCGGCATGACCTCGCAGGTGTCCGACGTGGGGATCACGACCAAGGAGATCCGCCGCACCGTCGCCGCCCACGGGGTCGTGTCATTCTTCTTCAACGCCGCGCTCCTCGCCCTCACGGTGAACATCGCCGCGAGCGCGATCTAGCGCCCCCCGTTGACGCTGGCCGCCGCGTAGTCCGCGAGCCCCAGCTCCCGCAGCTTCTTCCTTCCGTCCGCCGTAACCGTCAGCGCCCGGCTGTCCTGGATGCGCACCACCCAGCGCCGCGCCAGGAAGGCCTGCGCCAGCGCCGCGCCGACGGCGCCGGAGATGTGATGCCGTCGCTCGGTCCAGTCAATACAGGACCGGCAG
>JBKPDT010000263.1:0-2871 GCA_046728035.1 Candidatus Methylomirabilota bacterium
CCAGGCGGGCGAAAACCTCGGCATCGAGGTGCCGGCGGTGCTCTTCGACCGGCTCGACGCGCGCCAGATCGTGGAGCTCTTCGTCACCATCAACGCCAAGCACACCCGGCTCAACCCCTCGCACATCGTGAGCCTGGCCGGACGCAAGCTCTACCCCGATCCCAACCAGGCCCTCGCCCATGACGTCATCCGCTCCCTCAACGAGGACCAGACCTCGCCGCTCCACGGCGAGATCAAGATGCTCGGCACGGGACGGGGGCGCGTCTCGCAGGCGCCCCTCGCCGAGGAGATCGTCGACTTCCTGGAGACGGTGGAGAAGATCGGCGGGGGGGCCCGCATGAACGAGCTGCGCCAGGGCGCCAAGCGCTTCTTCCTGAACTACATGAAGGCGGTGGCGGGCGTGTTCCCGACGGCGTGGGTGGGGCGCAAGTACTCCATCAAGACCGGCGCAGCGCTCCGCGCCTTCATCCGGGTGGCGCCCGATGTGATGGCGCGGGCGCGCGAGCTGCGCCGCGACGCCTTCGACTTCCACGCCATCCGCGACGCGGTCAAGCCGTGGGGCGACCGCCTGCGCGACCGCCGCTTCGAGACCGAGGGCGAGTGGAGGACCAAGCTTGCCGGCGGCACGCGCGGCACCGTGGAGGCCCTCACCCGCGAGCTGCGCGAGGCGCTCCGGCCCTAGCCGTCTAGTTCGACTCCGGCCAGGGGAAATTGGCTTCGAGGATGCTGAAGGTCTTCTTGCCGCCGGGCAGCTGCACGGTCACGCTGTCGCCGACCTTCTTGCCGATGAGGGTGCGGGCGAGCGGGGCCAGCACCGAGATGCGGCCGCGCGCGGGCTCGGATTCCTCGGAGCCGACGATCCAGTAGGCGACGGCCTTGCCGTCCTCATCCTCCAGCCGCACGGTGGAGCCGAAGGTAATGCGGTCACCCGTGGTGGGCGGGTCGATGACCTCGGCGGTGGCGAGCTTGCCCTCGATGTCGTTGATGCGGGCCTCCGTCATGCCCTGCTTCTCGCGGGCGGCATGATACTCCGCGTTCTCCGAGAGGTCGCCGTGGGCCCGCGCCTCCGCGATGGCACGCGTGATGGCCGGCCGCTCCACCTGCTTGAGCCGCTCGAGCTCGGCCCGGAGCCGGTCGTGCCCGCGACGGGTCATCGGAGTGCGCTGAATCGCCATTAGCGCACCATGTTACGACACGGCGTCCGCCGCGTCGAGGACTCGCCGCCATCGGTGCTCTGGGTTACACTGATGACCCTATGTCGCCCCTCCGGAGGCTTGCCGTCGGCGTGGCCATCCTCCTGGCCGCGGCCGCCTGCGGCAAGTCGGACGCCCAGAGCCCGCCCCCCAAGGCCGACGCCGCCGCCTTCAAGCCGCTGCCCGTTACCGTGGCCAAGGCCGAGTCGCGGCCGGTGCAGCGCGCCGTCGAGACGGTGGGCAGCCTCGTCGCGTGGGTGGAGACGGTGGTGAAGACCGAGCAGCCGGGCACCGTCGCGCGCCTGCACGTGGACCTGGGTGACTCGGTGACGCCGGGCAAGATCCTCGCCGAGTATGACGCGCGCGAGTTCCGGCTCACGGTGGACCAGGCCGAGGCCGATCTCCTCTCCGCGCGCCAGTCGTATGCGCGCGCGCAGGCGGGGGTGGCCTCGAGCGAAGCCACCCTCCGCCGCGTCAGGGACGGGCAGTCCGCGCTGCAGGCCGAGGTGGCGCGCAACCAGTCGCAGGTGGAGTGGGCGAAGTCCGAGCTGGACCGCACCCAGGAGCTGTTCCGCAGGGAGCTCATCGCCCAGCGCGACGTGGACAGCATGCGGAACGGCTACAACACCGCGCTGGCCCAGCTCCAGGTCGCGCAGAACGTGCTGAGTCTGCATCCCGACCAGGTGCGCATCGCGGAAGCCCAGCTCGATTCCGACCGCGCCGCCCTCCGGGTCGCCCAGGCCGAGGTGGCCCGCCGTGAGGCTATGCTCGGCATCATGCGCAAGCGCTTCGACGACACGACCATCCGCGCGCCCTTCGCGGGACAGATCGCCAAGCGTCACCTCAATGCCGGCGAGTACGTGAAGGAGAACACGCCGGTGTTCACCCTGGTCGCGCTGGACCCCCTCAAGTACACGGGCACGGTGTCGGAGCGGTTCGCCCCCGAGCTGGCGACGGGCCAGCGCTTCGAGCTGTCCGTCGAGGCCTATCCGGGCCAGACCTTCGCCGGCCAGGTCACCCGCATCTCGCCCGCCGTCGAGGTGCAGACGCGGAGCCTCGTCCTGGAGGGCCGTGTCGGCAATGCGGACAACCGGCTGCGCCCCGGCTTCTTCGCCAAGGGGCAGGTGCTCACGAAGAAGGAGGCCGCCGCCGCCTTCGTGCCCGCCGAGGCGGTCGTCTACTTCGTGGGGATCAGCAAGGTCTTCGTGGTGATGAACGGCAAGGTGGAGGAGCGCGTCGTCAGGGCGGGCTCGCGCCAAGGCGCCCTCGTGGAGATCCTGGACGGCGTGAAGCCCGGTGAGACGGTGGCGGTGTCGAACCTCTCCCAGCTCTTCAACGGCGCGCCGGTGACCTTGGTGAACGGCCGGAGCTCCACTCCGCCGCCCGCCCGCTGATGGGCTTCCTCGAAGTCTTCGTCCGCCGTCCCGTCTTCACCACCATGCTCATCGCCACGTTGGTGGTGCTGGGGCTCGCCTCCTTCTTCCAGCTGGGGGTGGACATCTTCCCCAAGGTGGATCTGCCCACCATCACCATCACGACGCGGCTCCCAGGCGCCTCTCCCGAGGAGATCGAGAGCCAGATCACCAAGCCCATCGAGGAGGTCGTCAACACCATCAGCGGGCTCGACGAGCTCCGCTCCTCCACCATCGAGGGGCAGAGTCAGGTCTTCGCGACCTTC
>JBKPDT010000264.1:0-25472 GCA_046728035.1 Candidatus Methylomirabilota bacterium
TCGACCCGGCGCGCGTGGACACAGCTCGCGCAGAGGCCGACCCGCTCGGCGCCCGCGTCGCGAGGCGGCGCCGTGCCACTCATCCCGCTCAGCGCCCCGTGAGCCGTGGCACCAGCCGCGTGGCCGCCTCGTCCACCTGCGCGAGCTGGTCGCCGCCGGCGAAGCGAAGCACCAGGTGGCGCGCGCCCGCGTCGATCCAGCGTTGCAGCCACTCCACGCCGCCCTCGAGGGGACCGGCATAGGTCGCCTGGCGGGCAAGGATGGTCCGCGCGGGGGCCGCGTAGTAGGACTCGAGGAAGCCGTGCAGGCGCCGCTCGGCGGCGGCGCGGTCGGCATCGAGGGCGAGTGTCAGGTAGGCGGCCCCCCTGACGGCGTCGGCCGGGCGGCCCGCCGCGCGCGCCGCCGCCTGCACGCCGGGGAACTTCGCGGCGAAATCCTCGACGCTCGGCCCCGTGGGGAACCAGGCGTCGAAGCGCGCCGCCTCGCGGAGCGCGGTGGGGCCGCTGCCGCCGATCCAGATGGGCGGGCCGCCCCGCCGATGGGGCTTGGGCTCCATGGTGACGTTGTCCAGCGTGAAGTGCTTGCCGCTGAAGGACACGCCATCGCGCGTCCAGAGGGCGCGGCAGATCTCGAGGGTCTCCAGGAAGCGCCCCACCCTGCGCTCGAAGGGCACGCCGGTCGCCGCGAACTCCTTCCGGATGGCGGGCGCGTCGGTAGCGATGCCCACGCCCAGGATCACCCGGCCCTCGGCGATCCGGTCCAGCGTGCCGACGATGTGGGCAAGCACCACGGGCGGGCGCAGCGCGGGGAGCAGGACCCCCGTGCCGAGGCGCACGCGACGCGTCCGGCCCGCGATGGCCGCCATGAGGGTGAGGGGCTCGTGGCGTGGCCGGGCGGTGATGGAATCGCCGATCCAGACGGAGTCGAAGCCGGCCGCCTCCGCGCGGTCGGCCATGGCGAGGAGTGGAGCCGTCTCCGGGCGACCGGACATGACCGCCTCGCGCGTGGGGATGAGCACGCCGAATTCGGTCGCCATCTCAGTTCTTGACCTCCATGAGGGCGCTGAGCCCGCGGTGGAAGGTGGGGGCGCCGCCGGGCACGAGGCAGGTCTCCAGCACCTCGAAGAGCTCCTCGCGGGTGGCCCCGAGCCGGATGGCCCGCTTCATGTGGGCCACGAGGCCGGCGCGCTCCGCGCCACGGAACGCCAGCAGCGCGATGGCGACGAACTCGCGCACCTTGGCGGAGACGTGCCGGCCCTCGCCGAGGCCGAGCTCGTAGATCCGGTTGTAGGTCTCCACGAAGTCCGGGTCCTGGCGCGCCGCGAACTCCCACTCGGGATAGATATAGCCGCGCGCCTCCGTCATGCGGGCGATCAGGGCGTCCGCGCGCGCGTTCCGGTCCTTGCCCGTGCCCTTGGTCGGCGCTTTCGTCTTTCTCATGACTCTCCCTTTCGATCGCTCCGGCATGCTAGCGTGCTTGACGTGACCGCTCCCCTTGGCGCCCGGAGGCTATCATGAACCGCGCCGCCCTCGCCCGCCTCGCCCTCCTTGCCGCTCTGCTCGGCGTCGCCGGCTGCGGAGCGCTGGCCGTCTGGTCGGCGCCGGAGAAGAAACCCGGCGCGCAGCGCACCGCGCAGGCGGCGCGGGCGGACGATCTCTTCTGGCGCGCTCTCCACATCGGCGCCTACGACCGGATCCCCGAGACCCTCGTGGCGCTCAAGGCCGCCTATCTCGCCGACCCGCACGACGGCGTCACCGCCGCCCATATCGGGTGGCTGCACATCTGGCGCCTCGCCGAGCGGGGCCGGCTCGCGTCGGGGGGCGGTCCCGACGTCACCGACCACGCGGTGCTCGCGCGCAAGTACTTCGAGGAGGCGGTGCGTCTGTCGCCCGGCGAGGCCCGCTATCTCGGCTTCTACGCCTCGACCCTGATGGCGGAGGGCTCCATCCACAAGGACAACCGGCTCCTGCGCCGTGGCTACTTCACGATGAAGGACGCCATCGCGGCGTGGCCCGAGTTCAACCTCTTCACCGCGGGCTATGTCGCGGGGGGGCAGCCTCACGACTCGCCGCGCTTCCAAGAGGGCCTCGACGCCATGTGGGCGAACGTGGACGTCTGCGTGGGCGAGCGGGTGGACCGTGCCAACCCGGACTATGCGCGCTACATGCGGTTGCAGACGAACGAAGGGCCCAAGCGCGTGTGCTGGAACTCGTGGATCGCCCCGCACAACTTCGAGGGCTTCTTCCTCCACTTCGGCGACATGCTGGTCAAGGCGGGCGATCCCGAGCGCGCGGTGACGATGTACCGCAACGCACGGCTCACCGCCGACTTCGCCGCCTGGCCCTTCAAGGACGTCCTCGCGCGGCGCATCGTGGAGGCCCCGCGCAACGTGGATGCGTTCCGGCGTGCCGATCCGCCCACGGACGGGCCCATCATGATGGTGCGTTCGGGCTACTCCTGCGTTGGCTGCCACCAGCAATAGTGGCGCCCTCCGCCGATCCCGGCGCTCCCGGCATCGATCGCTCGCTCCTCCGCCGGCCCGACTTCCGCTGGCTGTCGGCCAACATGCTCCTGGCCTCCATCGGCATGATGGGGGAGGTCGTGGTGCTGGGCTGGCTCGCGCTGGAGTTGACGGACTCGCCCTTCCTCGTCGGTCTGGCCATGGGCGCGCGCGCCCTGCCCCTCTTCTTCGTGGGCGTGCCCGCGGGCGTGCTCGCCGATCGCTGGCCCCGCCATCGCCTGCTCATGCTCACCGGTGCGGGCCAGGCCCTCATCACCGCGGCGCTGGGCGCGGTCGTCGTGCTGGGCGCGCTGCGACTGCCGCAGCTTCTCGCGCTGACCCTGGCCTCGGGCACGCTCCGCGGTATCGAGCACGCGACGCGGCAGAGCTATGCCCACGACGTCGTGGGCGGGGCCGGGCTGGTGAAGGGCCTCGCCGTCCTCGGCCTCGCCATGCGCGGCGGCTGGCTCGTGGGCTCGCTCGGCGCGGGCGCGCTCATCGCCGGGCTGGGGTCGGGTGCCGCGTATCTCGCCGTCGCCGTCGCGTATCTCGCGAGCGCGGTCGCCCTCCTGCCGGTGTCGGCGCCCCCGCGTGCCGTCGCGCCGGATGCCGGCTCGATCTGGCGGAACATCGTGGGGTTCGTCACCCTCGTGCGGCGGGACCCGATGCTGCTCGCCCTGATGCTCCTCACCGCTGCCGCCGAGGTGCTCGGCTTTTCCCATCAGACTCTCCTCCCGAGCCTGGCCCGCGACGTCCTCCAGACCGGGCCCGAGGGGCTGGGCATCCTGAACGCGGCCCGCTCCGTGGGCGGGATCGTGGGCCTTCTCGCCTCGATGCGCGGCGCGGCGGCCGGCGGCGGCGCGCTGTTCCTCGCGGTCACCGCCGGATTCGGCGTGAGCCTGATCGGGCTGGGCGCGGCCCCGTATGTGGTGGGTTTCGCGGGGGTGGTGCTGGTCCTCATCGTCGCCAATGCGCTCGGCGCCCTCACCGATCTCCTCGCGCAGAGCCTGCTCCAGCTCACCTCCCCGCCCCATCTGCGCGGTCGGGCCGGCGGCGCGTGGGTGGTGGCGATCGGCCTTGCGCCGCTGGGGCAATTGCAGATCGGCGCGCTCGGTTCCCTCGTCGGCGTGAGCGCGGCGCTGGCGGCAAGCGGCCTTGCCCTCGTCGCCCTCGCCGGCCTGACCGCGCGGGCCTTCCCGCGGCTACGGAAGCCCTAGCGCGGGGGACCCACCACGAGCCGCTCGTACAGCGCGGCGAGGATCTCGTCGGCGGTGGCCGAGGCCCAGAGCGGGAAGAACGGCCCCTCCTGGAGCGCGCGCCAGTCGCGCATGAAGCGCTCCCATGCCTGCTCGCGGGTCTCTCCCGGCTTTGGGGCCTGCATGGCTGGAACCAGGCGGTCCCGGTACTTCTTGTAGAGGGCGGGGCGCTCGATGTGGCGGTGGAGCTCCACGAAGTCCTTGCTGTAGATCACGATCACGGGGATGGACTGAAAGGTCTCGCCGTCCTTCTCGTAGAGGAAGGCGTTGACGAGATCGGCATTGGGCGACTCCGCGGGATCCGAGCGCGCGCCGCGCCCGAACTTCTGGCCGTCGCGATTGAAGATGCGAAGCTCGAGCCCTCCCGCCTCGGCGAGCCGGGAGACGATGCAGAGGTCGCGGCGACAGTCCGACGACCACTCCTCGGAGATCGCGAGGATCCTGGCGGGGCCGCCGGGCTGCGCGGCGAGCCACCGGATGGCGGCGGCCTGGGCGTCGCTCAGGCGGAGGCGCCCGTACCACGCGCGGATGATGTCGCTGAGATCGCGCCGCTCCCGCCCCACCCACCAGCCCGACTCGCGCGCAAGATTCTCGGGGGTCCCGATGTAGTCTAGGTATTGCGAGAAAGTCATGCCGGAGGCGAATCGCTCCGGCGTGACGGCGCGGCTCGGCGCCGTCATCGGACCGCCGCCTCGATGGCGGAGGCGTCGTGCGAGTAGAGCCAGCCGATGGCGGGAATCGACCGATCGCCATGGGTCGCCATTTCCGCGTCGCGCGCCTCCTGCGCGGGACCGTCCGGCAGGTGGAAGCGCGTCTTGTTGGCCCGGGAGAGCTCTTGCAATCGCGTTGCCCGCGGTCGCCGCAGCACCTCGTATCGCCGCAGGGCCGACTCCACGGCGCCCGCGCCATCGTCGAGCAGGCAGGCGGTGAGGGTCGCGCCGTCCTCGATGGCCTGGGCGGCGCCCTGCGCCATGAACGGGAGCATGGCGTGACAGGCGTCTCCGAGGAGCGTGACCCGGCCGACCGACCAGCGCTCGAGCGGCGCGCGGTCGAAAAGCGCCCAGATGAAGGTCTCGTCCACCGCGCCGATGATGGCGCGCACTTGCGGATGCCAGCCGTCGAAGGCGGCCAGCGCGTCGGCGACGCGCCCACGATCGGTCCACGATTCACGCGTCCAGGTCTCCCGCTCGTGGACCGCCACAAAATTGACGAGCCGTCCGCCGGCAACGAAGTAGTGGACGAAGTGGCCGCCCGGCCCCATCCAGTTGCTCGACACCACCTCCAGCCCGAGATGCGCCAGCCGCTCCGACGGGACGAGGCCCCGATAGGCGGCGCACCCGGTGAAGCGCGGGCGCTCCGGGCCGAACAGCGCGGCGCGCACCGTGGAGTGGATGCCGTCGGCCCCGACCAGGGCGTCGACGGTGACCCGCGCCCCGTTCGTGAAGTGCGCGTCGACGCGATCGCCGTGATCGACGAAGCCGGCGAGGCGGTGCCCGAGATGGACCCCCTCGCGCGGCAGCGCGCCGGCGAGCGTCTCCAGCAGATCCGCGCGGTGGAAGTGGTAGTAGGGCACGCCGAAGGCCGCCTCGATCGCTTCGCCGAGAGGGGCCCGCTGCAGGGTGCGGCCGTCGTCCCAGCGCCGCTGGTGGACGGCGACGGGACGGACTCCACGCCGATCCAGAGACGCGCCGAGGCCCAGCCGGTGGAGCAGGCGCGTGGCGTTCGGGCTGATCTGGATGCCGGCCCCGACCTCCGCGAGCGCCGCCGCCTGCTCGAAGACCTGCGCTTCGAACCCCGCCTGCCGCAGGGAGATCGCCGCGGCGAGGCCGCCGATGCCGCCGCCGATGACGGCCACGGAGAGACGCGGGCCCGCCGCGCGAGCGGGGGAATTCATGGTCGGCGGCTAGTGTACCATCCGCCCATGAAGACCATCGTCGCGCTCCCCGGAGAGGGTATCGGCATCGAGGTCGTGGACGCCGCCTGTGAGCTGATGACCGCCGCCGGCATGCCCGTGAAGCTCCTCACCCCGCCCCAGCGCGATGCCGCCAGTCCCGCCATGGGCGGCGCCCTGCCCGAGGCCACCCGGCGCGCGGCGCGGGAGGCCGACGCCGTGCTCTTCGGCGCCGCCGGCCCTTCCACCTCGTCGGTGGTCGCCTGGTTGCGTTGGGAGATGGAGGCCTGGGGCGGGATCCGGCCCGCGAAGTTCTACAAGGGAATGCGCTCGCCGCTCGTCGAGCCGGCGGGGATCGACCTCGTGGTCATCCGCGAGAACTCGGAGGGCATGTATCCCGGACGCGAGGGCGATCTCGGTGAGCTCAAGCGCGCGCTGCCGGGCTCGCGTGATCGCCTCGGGCGCGGGCTCGAGGGCCATGGCGACGGCCGCTACGCCGTGAAGGTGGTCACGCGCGCGGGAGCCGCGCGGATCGCGCGCCTCGCCTGCGAGGTGGCCCGCAAGCGCAAGGCCCGCGGCCATCCCGGCAAGGTCGCCTGCGCCACGAAGTCCAACGTCCTCCGACAATCGGACGGGCTGTTCCATCAGTGCGTCGAGGATATCGTGGGAACGTACCGCGATCTCACCTTCGAGCACTTCCACGTGGACGACGCCGCGCGGCGGCTGGTGCGCTTTCCCAAGACGTTCGACGTGCTCGTGTGCATGAACCAGTACGGCGACATCCTCTCGGACGTGGCGGGGGAAGTCGCGGGCGGGCTCGGCGTGGCCCCCTCGGCCAATCACGGCGACGGGGGCTGGGCGTACTTCGAGTCGGTGCACGGCTCCGCGCCGGACATCGCGGGCCGCGGCATCGCCAATCCCACCGCGACCCTCCTCTCCTGCGTGCTCATGCTCGACCACGTGGGCCTGCCCACGGAGTCGGCGCGGCTCGAGTCGGCCCTGGCAGGCGTCTACCGCGACGGGAAGTTCCTCACGCCGGATCAGGGCGGCGCGGCGAGCACGAAGGAGATGACGGCGGCGGTGCTGGGGGCGTACCGAAACCAGTAACTACCGTCTCGGGCGGCGAGAAGGGTCCACCGGCGAGGCGCCGCCCGAAGAGCGGGCGCGAGGCGTACGTGGGTGTACGTTGAGCGCCCGGTCGAGGGCGGCAACGACGCCGATGGGCCCTTATCGCCGCCCGGGGCTAGACCGCGACCGGCTTGTAGACGGGCGTGCGCCACTCCGCGAAGCGCTTGTCCACGCCGCGCACCACGTCCATGTAGGTGGTGAGGAGCCGCTGGGTGATCGGCCCCACTCCGCCGCCACCGAGATTGAAGCGGTCGACGGACAGGATCGGCGTGATCTCATAACCGCTGCCGCAGAAGAACGCCTCATCGGCGACATAGAGCTCGGTGCGCGCGATGTGCCGCTCCACGACCTCGATGCCCAGCGCGGGGGCCACCGACTCGACGAGGGTGGCGCGGGTGATGGACTCGAGGATGTCGCTGGTGAGCGGCGGGGTCACGAGCTGGCCGCGCCGGATCATGAAGAACGTCGCACCCGACCCCTCGGCGACGGTGCCGTGCTGGTTGAGGAAGATGGGGGCGTCGTAGCCGTCGGCCTTGGCCTGAAGCGTGGCCAGGCGACCGTTCTGGTAGTTGGAGCCGGACTTGAGCCGGATGGGGATGGCGTTGTCGGAGGTGCGCTGCCAGGAACTCACGCAGCAGCGGAGCCCCGCCCCGTCGATGATGCGACCGCGCCGCCGCGGGTTGATGTAGAGCCCGGTGGGCGAGGTTGCGTCCATCCCGGCGCCGCTCACGTAGGCGACCAGGTGCATGTGCACGTCCTCCTGCACCTCGTTGCCCCGCAGCACTTCCCGCACAGCGTCGTAGAGGTCCAGGTCGGAGTAGGGAACGGTGAAGCGCATCATCTTCATGGACTCGCGCAACCGCGCGAAGTGCTCGGCGAGGCGGAACGCGTACAGCTCCCCGTCGGCGGGATTCCAGTAAGCCCGCAACCCCTCGAAGACGTTGGTGGCGTAAAAGACCGCCGCGCTGTTCACGGGGAGGACGGCGTCCGCTTGGGAGACAAGCTTGCCGTTCATCCAGATCTTGAAGTCCTTCATCGCGCTCGATGCCTCCTGTGAGGGGTCTGGGCTCCGAGGAGAGAGCATAGCAGGCCGAGGCCGGCCCCGCTAGCGCTCGCGCTCGAAGGTGGCGAGGGTGCGCCGGAGCTCATCGGCGCGCACGGTGTCGCCGTACCGCGCGAGGGCGTCGCGGACGGTCTCCACGGCCCGGTCCCGCTCGCCCTTGTGCCAGTGGGCCCAGGCCATCTGATTCGAGGTCTCGGCGAGCTTGTAGGGGCTGACTTCCGCACGGCGCTCGTCGATGAGCCGCCGGCAGGTCATGATGGCGTCGTCGTGGCGGCCCGCCGACAGGTAGAGCCCGCTGAGGTTCATGGCGAGCCCCTGGGTGGTATCCCCCACCATGCAGTTCGCGCAGTTGTCGGTGCGGCTCCGGTGCTGGAAATATCGTTCGTACCCGAACCGCGCGAGCCCGAGCCGGTGCGGGTAGTCGCGGGCGACGTAGTCGAGCAGCATGATGGCGGTGGCCGCCACGTGCTCGTCGTCCGCATGGTCGAGGACGCCCTGGTAGGCGGCCTTGAAGAACTGCCGGTCCCCGGCCTCGCCGCGCGGATACCCCTGCCAGGCGGCGAGGAGGTCGCCCACCGTGTCCACCTTGTAGGGCGTCTCCACCCGTTCCCACCAATCGGGGCGCGGCGCCGCGGACACGAAGGCGGCGACGAACTCGCGGTGGGTCGCCTGACGCGCGGCCGCCGCCGCCGACCGCGTGGCCTCGGCGCGCTCGTGCTCGCGCGTCCGGTGCCACTGGTAGCCCGCCACCCCGACGGCACCGAGGACGAGGACGAGCGCGATCCCGCCGCCGAGCAGGCGCGCCCGGCGACGCCGGGCGGCGCGGTCCGCGACGGCGACAAGCCGGTACGCGCCGAGGAGCAGAAGCACCACCCCGAACCCCACGGCGACGTAGGCCCAGCGGGGCAGGCTCTCGTCACGGACCTGGAAGCGGTAGTTCCACGAGTGCGCCCCGCCGTCGTGGGTGTAGAGATCGCCGACGAGGCGGCTTCCCTTCCAGGCCTCGACGCGGAAGACGTATTGCTCGCCGGCCCCGCTCGGCGGCAGGGTGAGGGCCACCGCGGTGTCGCTCGTCGTCGCGCTCACGATCTCGCGGTCGCCGCCGGGCGCGCGGCAAGGACGCGCGACGAGGCGATAACGGTATTCCGCGCCGGCAACGAGGGGCGCCCAGGCGAACTCCACCGTGGCGCGCGGGCTCCAGACGTAGCGGGGCGTGTCGAACGAGGGCTGCGTCACGCAGCTCGTGAGCATGCCCTCGATCGGGCGGCCATTGTCCCCCGGGCGCGTGAGGTGGATGAGCCGTGCCAGGTCCACCGTCAGCCGGTCGGGCCCCGTGGCGGTGACCTCGAAGATGAGCTGTCTCTCGTAGTCACCGGGGTGGCGGCGGGGATTGGCGGGGTTCTCGTCGACGCTCACGTGCATCCGGTACTTCCCCGGCTCGAGGCGCTCGAGCACGAACTGGCCCGGGCCCGGCCCTCGCTCGACCCGGCAGCCTACCCAGCGCCCGCGCGTGTAGTCGTAGCAGGAAAAGTCGGGCGGCGCCTTGGTGTCGATCGCTTCGCCGTCGAAACGCAGCTCGAGGGGGATCTGGGCCCAACCCTCCGGCACCAGCGCGAGGAGGGCACAGGCGAAGACCGCCACGGGCCAGACGCGTCGCAAGGGCGCGGCGCGCGCCACCGGCGCCGGTCGCCCTACCGCCGCGCGACCAACCGCCGGAAGGCGGCGCCAAACTCGAAGCCATGACCCGAGGCCAGCTCGGCGGCATTGCGCTTGATCCGCTCGCCGATGGTGGCGCCCTCCGGCACGTTGAAGCCGGGCACCTGGCTCTGGTGGCGGATGACCGCGGCGATCTGCCGTTCGATGGCGTCGGTGACGTCCACGATGACGTTGGGCTCGTCGGCACCCCAGTACCAGAGTTCGCGCACCTTGTGGGGCTCGAGCCCCTCGCGCGTGATGTGCTCCGGGAAGTGCAGGTGATCACGCGCATAGGGATAGACGGCGTCCGTCGTCACGATCCCCGCCTTGCGATGGTCGCGGTGCTGGAAGCCGCCGATCCGGTACGGGTCGTGGACGAAGACGGTATGCGGCCGGTGACGGCGGATGGCACGCACGACGTCGCCGAGGAAGGCGCGGGTGTCCTCGAGCTCGCCGTCGGGATAGCCCAGCATCTCCACGTGCCGGACACCCATGAAGTCGGCAGCGGCGCGCTGCTCGGCAGCGCGGCGGGCGACCAGCTCGGCGGCGGAGAGGGTGCGGTCGGCAGTGCCGGCCTGGCCGTCGGTGCAGAGCACGTAGGCGACCTCGCAGCCGGCGGCCACCCAGCGGGCGATCACGCCGCCGGAGCCGATCTCGGCGTCGTCGGGATGGGCGAAGATCACCATAGCGCGGTCGGGGACTTCGGTCACGATCTGTAGCTTTCGGTCGGCGTCGGTGGGCATGGCGACGATTCTACCCCGGACGCTATCGACGGGCCTCGACCTGCCGGGCCAGCTCGTCCGCCAGGGCCTGCCTCGCCGGCCCCGCGGCGCGGAAATAGTAGCGCTGGAGCACCGCGTGGATGCGCTGCGCCTCCTCGTATGGCGCCTGGGCGATGTGCCGCTGCGCCTCGCGCAGCGTCTCCTCGATCGGGGTGAACTTCACCCGGGGATCGCTCCGGAGGCGATCCATGATGGCGTCCTCGTAGATCCAGATCCTCGCCTTGAGGACGTCCCCGAAGGCGATCTCGTCCACTCGGATGGGCCCGCTGCCGGACACCGGCGGCGGCGCCTGCGAGAAGATGAGATGGATGCGGTTGCGGGTGAGCCACTCGTCGTCGGCGACCTTCTCGTGGCCCACATGCCCACGCGCAGCGAGCGGCCGCTTGGCGAGGGAATACTGGGTGAGGCCCGTCATCTCCACGAGATAAGGCAGCCGGCTGTAGTAGCCGAACACGCACATGCCCCCCTCGAACGCCGCACGAATGGGAAGATCCGAGAGGGACTGGGCGGCCACGCGGGCCTGGACCTGGCGCATCGCGAGGTACGGGGGCGGATAGTAGGAGGGCTCGTCGGCGATGCCCCGGAGGCGCTCGCCGGGATGGGAATAGAGGGGATAGGGCAGCAGCAGCCCCAGCGCCACGAGCACGCCCACGGCGGCCGCCGCGAGGCGGCTGGGCAGCGACACGAAGAGATCCTCGAGTACCACGAAGAGCAGAGGCATGGCGGGGAGTACGCGGCGCGCGAACATGAAGTCGCCACCGCTATGGGCCACGTACGCGAGGAAGACGACGAAGCCGGCGAGGAGGACCACATGGGTCCGCGTCAGCGCCTGTCCGAGCCGCCCGAGATTTCCGAGGACGAGGAGGATCGCCAGCGGCACGATGAACCAGTTCTTCTTGAAGAAGAGAAAGATGTAGAACCATCCTTGCCCGTGGTAGGGATCCAGGGCGGACTTCGAGTAGAACGCGGTGGGAAAGAGGTCCCCGTAGTAGAGGAGCTTGAAAGTGACGAGTGCGGCGCCGGTCAGGGCGAGCGGCACGGCGGCACCCACGACGAGAGCCAACCGCCGACGGGGGGGCACGCCGTGAGGGACGAGCCACGCGCCCGCGACGCCCGCCGCCGCGAAGATCACCCCGTCCGGGCGCGTGGCGACGGCGGCGGCGAGACACGTGCCGGCGGCGATCATGGTCCGCGCGCCGGCGGCGGGGTGGGTTGCGAGGAGGAGGCCGCCCACCGAGAGCAAGGTGAACAGGCTCGTCTCGAGCCCGCCGGTGGCCCAGGTCTGATAGTCCTCGATGAGGAGCACCAGCGCCGCCGCGAGGGGCACGAAGGGTCGGGGCGCGCCGGGCCACCGGCTGCGCCAGGCGAGAACTGCCGCCAGCGCCAGCCAGCAGGTGATCCCGAGCGCTTTGGACGACGTCTCGGGCGGAATTCCGAGCGTCATCGCGACGGCGAGCAGGAGGGTCCACAGGAGGTTGGTGTAGCCCTCGACGTACTCACCGACGTTGTAGACGAGGCCGTCCCCGCGGACCAGGTGCTCCGCGTAGCGGAACGAGATGAAGCCGTCGTCCGAGAGCCACGCCAGAGTCAACGCGCGCCAGAGGGAAAGCGCGATGAGTGCGGCGCCCAGCGAGCACATTCCCCACATCGTGAGGCGGCGGCTCGAGGGGTTCGACAGCCAGTTCACGGTGCCACGATTCTACTCGGTCACCCGTGAGATCCCGCGACTTGTGCGCCGGCTTATCGGGTGTTATACCGGCCCTCACCGGAGGGCACCCATGAAGATCAAGGCGGAGAACGGGCTCGCGCGCATCCTCAAGTCCGAGGGCATTCCCTGGGTCTCGTGCTATCCCACCAGCAATGTGAACAACGCACTGGGCGAGGAAGGCGTGCCCATCCTCATGATGGGCGAGGAGCGCTTCGCCGTCGCGGTGGCCGACGCCTACTCGCGGGTAACGTGTGGACGGCAGATCGGCGTCTGCACGGTGATGGCCAGCCTCAACGCCGCCGGCATCCAGATGGCCTATGGCGCCATCGCCCAGGCCTGGGAGGATTCCTCCCCGCTCCTCGTCATCGCCGAGGGGCTCGGCCGCGGGGCGAGCCGGCACACCCACTTCGACATGCCGGAAGCGTTCCGCTCGGTGACCAAGTGGGTGGGCGAGGTGGATCGGGCCGAGCTGATGCCGGACTACGTCCGCCGGGCCTTCACCCATCTCCGCTCAGGCCGGCCGGGACCGGTGCTGCTCCTGGTGCCGCGCGACCTCGGCGAGTACGACGACGCCGAGCATCCCTATTCACCCGTGAAAGGCTGGCGCTCGGGTCCCGACCCCGACGACGTGCGCGGCGCGGCGCGGGTCCTCCTCTCCGCCAAGGATCCCCTGCTCTTCGTCGGCGAGGGCGTGCTCTACGCGGACGCCACCGCCGAGCTCCTGCAGCTCGCCGAGCTGGCGCAGGTCCCGGTGCTCACCACGCTCAAGGCCAAGGGCGCCTTCCCCGAGAACCATCCGCTGTCCGTAGGCGTGCGTGGATCCCACGCTGAGCACTTCCTTCGAAAGGCCGACGTGCTCTTCTCCGTGGGGGCGAGCCTCTTCCCCAACCGCTTCAGCCACGCCATCCCCGACGCCGAGAGGAAGACCATCGTGCAGTGCACGGTGGACACCCTCGACATCAATCGCTCGTACGAGACACGGCACGCCGTCATCGGGGACGCCAAGCTGACCCTCGCCGCCCTCGTCCAGGAGCTCTCGGCGCGCGGCGGCGTGCGGAAGAACTCCGCGCTGCTCGAGGAGATCAAGGCCGCCAAGGCGGCCTTCCTCGCCAAGTTCCAGCCCTGGATGGAAGCGAGCGAGACACCGATCAACCCCTACCGCGTGTATGGCGACCTCATGAAGGTGCTGGATCCCAAGAATTCCTTCGTCACCGCGGACTCGGGAAACACGCGCGATCAGACGAGCACCGTCTACGAGGCGCACATCCCGCGCGGCTACCTCGGCTGGGGAAACGTCTCCACGCTGGGCTTCAGCCTGGCGGGGGCGGTGGCGGCCAAGCTCGCGTTTCCCGGCCGCCAGAGCGTGCACGTCACCGGCGACGCGGGCGTGTGCTATATGATGGGCAACTTCGAGGCGGTGGCGCGCTACAAGATCGGGATCACCACCATCCACATCAACAACGGCGGCTACTCGGGTTACGGCCCGGGCTTCTGGGGCGCCGGGCACGATCCGTACACCTGGAAGGTGTCCGACCACGACTCCGCCTGCATGGCCAACATGGCGCGCGCGGTCGGCTTTCACGCCGAGGACGTGACCCAGCCCGCGGAGATCATCCCCGCTCTCAAGCGGGCCTTCGAGGAGAACGCCAGGGGCCGCCCGGCCTTCGTCGAGTTCATCTGCTCGCACCACCCGGTGCACGGCGGCTGGGTGCGGCCGGGGGCGGGCGGGCACTAGCCGCCGCGTCGGGGTCCTAGGAGGGCTGGGCGAGGTCGGCCTTGGTGTACGGGATGCTCACGGTGGCGTCGGGCGGGATGGGCGGCAGCGCCGCCTCCCACGTGCGGTAGCGGGTGCACAGGTCGGCGAGCCGGGCGGGGTGGCGGCGCGCGAGGTTGGCCCGCTCGCGCTGGTCCTTGGAGAGATCGAAGAGGAACTCGTCGCCGTCCAGGGCGAGGTACTTCCAGTCGCCCGAGCGCAGGGCCTTCTGGCCGCGGAACTTCATCCGCCAGTAGAGGTCGCGCGCGATGACGGCCCCCGGGTCGTCCAGCACCGGCAGCAGGCTGATCCCGTCGAGCGGGTAGTCGCGATGCGGGGCCACCTCCGCCGCCGCCAGCATGGTCGCCGTCCAGTCCATGGTGATCGCCGGCTGCGCGGTGGTCGCGCCCGCCCGGATCCGCCCCGGCCAGCGCACGATGTAGGGCACGCGGATCCCGCCTTCCAGCAAGTCCATCTTCTTGCCGACGAGCGGCCAGGTGTCGGAGAAGCGCTCGCCACCGTTGTCGCTGGTGAAGACGACGAGGGCGTGCTCGGCGGCGCCGGTGGTGGCGAGCGCACGGAGGATGCGCCCGATGCCCTCGTCCATGTGGCGGATCATGGTGAGGTAGGTCGCCACCGAGCCGCCGTCCGTATGCGCGATGCGCTCGAGCGACCGCGCCTCCGCCTCGTCCTCGCGCGTCTCCCAAGGCCAGTGGGGCGCGGTGTAGTGCACGGAGAGGAGGAACGGCGTCGGGCGCCCGCGCTGTCGCTCGATGAACTCGACCGCCCCGTCCGAGATCAGGTCGGTGAGGTAGCCCACGCGCTGCGACTCCGTCTCGCCCTCGAACAGGTCGTGCTGTCCGGCGGAGTCACGATGGGTGAAGTAGTCGACGCCTCCGCTCATCGGGCCGAAGAACTCGCCATAGCCGCTCTTGAGGGGGCCGAAGTGGGGGAGGAAGCCCAGATGCCACTTGCCGACGAGCGCGGTCGCATAGCCCGCGTCCCGCAGCAGCGACGGCAGGGTCGGATGGTCCGGCGGCAGGCCCAGCACGGGGTTGCCGCGATGGCGGCTCGCGATCGGCTCGTCGTTCCCCGCGAGGAGGCGGTACTGCCAGCGGCCGGTGATGAGGGCGAAGCGCGTCGGTGAGCACACGGGGGAATTCGAGTACCCCTCGGTGAACCGAAGCCCCTCGGCGGCGAGGCGGTCCAGCGCGGGCGAGCAGGGCGCGCGCCCGCCGTAGCAGCCCAGATCGGCGTATCCCAGATCGTCGGCCAGGATGAAGACGAAGCTGGGCCGGCTCCTCCGTTCGCTCACGCGCCGGGCCGCGGGACCGCCTACCGCGCTCGGTCCCGGTCGATCAGCATGCGGCGGAGGATCTTCCCGGACGCCGATTTCGGGATCTGATCGATGAACTCGAGATGGCGGATGCGCTTGTGCGGGGACACGCGTCCGGCCGCCCAGCCCATGATGGCCTCGGCGGTGGTGGCGCGGGAGGCCTCGTCGGGCTTGAGCACCACGAAGGCTTTGGGCACCTCCCCCGCTTCCTCGTCCGCCTTGCGGACCACCGCGGCGTCGAGGACCGCCGGGTGCGTGACCAGGAGTGCCTCCAGCTCGGCCGGCGCCACCTGGAGCCCCTTGTACTTGATGAGCTCCTTGGTGCGGTCGACGATGAAGAAATAGCCGTCGGGATCGACGTAGCCGACGTCACCCGTGTGGTACCAGCCCTCGCGGTCGAGGCAGTCGGCGGTCTCCTCCGGGCGTCCCAGATAGCCCTTCATGATCTGCGGCCCGCGGATCCAGAGCTCGCCTTCCTGGCCGGGCGCCGCCTCGTCGTCCGTCCCCACCGTGACGAGCTTCACCTCGGTGCCCGGCACCACGCAGCCCACCGAGCCCGGCTTCATCGGGGCGTCCCGCGTGGGGCTCAGATGGGTGACCGGGCTCGCCTCCGTCATCCCATAGCCCTGCACCACCGGGCAGCCCAGCTTTTTCGAGAGCTCGCGCGCCATGTCCTCGCCGAGCGGGGCCGCGCCCGAGAAGACGAGGCGCACGCTCGAGAGGTCGAACTGGGCCACCGCGGGATGCTTGACCATGCCCAGCACCACCGGGGGGACGAGGGGCAAGATGGTGGCGCGGTACTTCTGGACGAGGCCGAGGAACTCCGGAAGGTCGAAGCGCGGCATCGAGACGATGGTGGCGCCCCCCGCGAGCCCGAACATCATGATCACGACCATGCCGTAAATGTGAAAGAAGGGCAGGAACGCGATGATGACGTCGCGCTCGGCAAAGCCCTCGAACTTCTCCATGGCCTCGCACTGGCAGAGGTTGGCCACGAGATTGCGATGCGTCAGCATCACGCCCTTGGGCAGGCCGGTGGTGCCGCTCGAGTACGGGAGCACCACGAGGTCGTTACGGGGATCGATGCGGACGGTCGGGGGCTGGTCGCCGGCCTGGAGGAGCTCGGCGAAGGGGCGCGCCCCCTCGGCGGAGCCGAACACGTAGATGTCCTCGACGCCGGACTTCTGCGCGGCCTCCTTCGCCTTGTCGAGGAACGGCGGCACCGTCACGAGCAGTCGCGCGCGCGAATCTTGTAACTGCTTGGTCAGCTCATCCGCGGTGTAGAGGGGATTGGCGGTCGTCGTGATGCCGCCGAGCGTGGCTACCGCGAGGAGAGCCACCCCGTACTCGGGCAGGTTCGGGCTGTAGACGGCCAGCACGTCGCCCTTCCTGAACCCGCGCGCGGCCAGCCCCGCCGCCACCCGGCGAACGCCCTCGGCCAGCTGACGGTAGGTGATGGTGCGGCCGCTCGGCCCGTCGATCAGCGCCGCCTTGTCACCCAGCCGGGCGGCGTGACGCAGCACGTACTCGGTGATGGTCTGGTCGGGAATGGTGACGCTTCGATCGGCGGTGATCAATCGGCGCTCCCTCTGGCCGGCCCGCGCGATCGGTCGCCCGATCCACGCGCCGGATTTGACGTCCAGGCCCGGAGAGCCTAGCGCCCCCGCTTTCGCGGGTCAAGCGGCGCCAGGTCCCCCAGGGTAGGGCTGCCGCCGGCCAGCAATAAACGTCGTCCCCCGGGGAATCTCTCCTACCAGGCGCGTCACCGCCAATTTTTTATCCCATGTCCAAGTACCGAAAACATTTGGGTGACCAGGTTGCTCGTTCCGTGGAACGGTTTTTGCTGTCCATAAGTTGCAAGAGCAGGAGGAGAAAGGAGGAGCCACGGTGGCAACGTACACGATGGGCGAACGGAGCAGCTGCGACCTGGACGTCGCCTTCATGGGGACGGACGGCACGGTCTGGCATTCACGCTGCGCGCAGCCGCTCGAGTACCACGGCACCCGCGGCGGCCTCATGGTCGATTTCTTCTGCCCCGATTGTCAGGAACACGTGTCGCTGCCGCTGCGGCGGTTGCCGAGCCTCGACATGGACCGCCGGGCGCCGGGCCGCTGGGCTCCGCGCTTCGCCCTGACGCACGTCGACTAGAACGCGAAGGCGAGGACAACAGCCATGCCGGTGCTGGAGCAGCCGAGACAGGCGGGGGCGATTCACATGATCGCCCACTGCATCTTCCATCAGACCCCACCCCGCGAGCGGGCGCGCTGCGAATCCTGCGGGAGCGAGCTGCGCGCAGTGAGTGAGGCCTGGTACTGCCCCCAGTGCCTCTGCCAGCGCGAGGTCGAGAACTGTCCGATCTGCGAAGGACGGCCCTGGCAGTGAGCGCCAAGCGGTCGCCCGCCGGGGAACGTAGCACCTATATCTGCTGCGGCCGCACGATCTCCAGGGTCGCCGCCACCTTGCCTCGCTGCCGCACGTGCGGCGGCACGATGAAGCTGATCGAGCGGTAGACGGTCGTTCCGCCTCAGCCCGCCTGCTGGATCGCCGAGAGGCGCCAGGAGCCGGGTCCCACCGGCCGCGTGAATGTCCAGTACTCCTCGAACTTCACGGGCTCGGTCCGGCTGCCCTCGACGAGCTGGGTTCCGCTCTCGTCCGTAGTGAAGTCCAGCAGGTTCGCGAGAAAGCGCACCGTCACGAAGTCCTGCCCGCTTTCCTGCCAGGCCTCGGTAACCTCCACCGAGCGCACCGCGATGTTCTCGAGGCGGTTCACGCGACGCTGCGTCCGGAGCTGGTCGCACTGGCCCTGCATGGTGGCACGCATTTCGTCGGTAAGCGTGTGTTGTACGCTCCCCATGTCTCGCGCCATCCACGCCGCCTGCACACGGAAGAACACGTCCGAGGCGGGCTCGCCGAAGCGCGCAGGATCGAACCCCGGGTCCATCTGGCGGATATGCGCGACGCCGCGCGCGAGATCGGCGTCGGCGGTGGGGACGGGAGCGTCGAGGACCGCGGTGGACCGCGACGTGGGCTCGGGGCGCCACGACGCGCCCATGGAGCCCGGATCGGCGTACCCCGCGGGCGCCGCGGTGGCCGCCTGACGCCGGCGGAAGAACGAGAACGCGAAGTAGGCGAGCGCCGCGATGAGAATGATCTCTAGTAGCCCGATCCCGCCGCCCAAGCCGCCCATATGCCCCATGCCTCCGAAGAGGAGACTGCCGATGAGGCCGCCGAGCACGAGCCCGCCGAGCATGCCGCCGATCCCGGCCCCCCAGCCGGAGCGCTGAGGCGGCGATTGCTGGAAGCTCGACGGTGGCGCGGAACTCGGCCGGCTCGGGCTCGTCGGTGAAGAGCTTGGCGAGGAAGGCGCCGAATAGCTGCGCGAGCCGCGGCTACCGCTCGAGCTTCCTCCCCCTGCTCGCGCCCAAGCATCGGCGACCCAGAGGGCCGGAAGAACTGTGAGGCTGACCAGGGCAATCATGGCGATCCACCGCTTCATTGCGCGCCTCCTCCTGAGATGATGATGCGCGCTCATTATACGCGCGTCTTGGAGGGCCCGCGGGCCGACGGCGAATGCCAGCATACTGTCAACCGGGCTACAAAAAGCGTCAGCCTTTCTACCATCGTTCGGAAGCATTCCCGGACGGTGACGGCTTAGCGAGGTGGGGAACAAATCCTTACGACGCTAAATCAATGACTTAGGGGAAGTGATGTCCATGGAACGTCTCTTGCTCTCCCTCCTTTCAGACCGGACGTCGGACGCCGGTAGCCGACATAGAGTGAACGGTACAGAGGGAGGGATCGAGCCATGGCAGTCGCCCCGATCACCACGCCAGAACAAGCGGCGCCAGCTCGCCGGGCAACCCCGGTCCGCCGGCGCACCCGTCTGGGTGGCCGCCGCGGCCCGCGCGCCGAGGACGGTAACCCGCGTGAGAATCCCCCCATCGTCACCGTCTACTTCCACACCGACGGGGAGCTGCATCACGGGTGGTGCGGCCATCCACTGGAGTTCCACGGGACGCGCGCCGGACTCGAGATGGACTTCTTCTGCATCCGCTGCGTCGAGCACGTGACCTTGCCGAACGCCGTCCTGCCGCGCATCCCGGTCGGCCCGCCGCTGGTCTAGGGCTTCCCCGGCGCGCCCCCCGGCGCCGGCGACTCATCGGGGGGCGCGATGCTCCCCATGTCCGGCTCTAGCTGCAGGGTATCGGCGATCTTCGTGTAGCTCGAGAACATCTGCGTCACGCCGATCACCTCCATCACCCCGCCCTCGCCCACGCCGAGCCGCCGCATTTCCTGAAGGTGGAACGCGCTACCCCACTGGGAACGGGAGGTGAGGGACACCGCGAAGGCCAGCGACTCCTTGAGCCGGCGGGACAACCGGTTATCGTCAAAAGCCCGGCGCGCGGCCCCCCAGACGTCCGCGGCGTAGCCCGGATCTCGCGCGAGGAATTGGAAGACCGGCGGCACGTCCGCCCGTCCGTAGAACGCGCGAATCTCGGCGAAGAGCGCCGCGACCTCGGCCCCCCCCTCGCCCATCGTCACCGGCGGGAGCAGCGCCGTCACCCCCGAGACCGACGCCAGCCCGTCCGCGGCCACATTGAGGGCGTTGGTGATACCCACTACGTGTGCGGCCTCGTACCAGATTGCATCGCCGACCATTCCCTGCAGCTTCCCGGCTGCAGTATGGGCCTGGACTCAGTACGCGCAGGCGTTCACCCCACTGACGACCGCCGCAACCATCTCCTTCTCGCCGCGGCTGAACTCGCCGGGCGCCATCGCCCGCTTCATGGCGCGGCCGTGGGGACCGCCGAACTCGGGATCCCAGGCCATGACCCGGCTCATCGCCGGCGGCTCCTTGAAGTCGTGGTTGAACCAGGACTTCGAGAGCTCGAACATCTTCTGGGCGGAGGCCGGATACTCCGAGGCGTCACGGAGCCTGACCGTGGGCATGACCGTTTCTCCTATCGGGCGCGGCCGCCGCTCAAGGGTGGGAACAGCGTGACTTCGTCGCCCTCGCCGAGGGGCTGATCGGGATGGGCGTTGTCGCCGTTGACGACGGTGAGGTATTGTTCGACGGCGGGAATTCGGAGCCGGGCGACCGCGTCGGCAACGGTGGCGCCTCCGGGCAGCGCGAGCGTGACACCATCACCGTCGGCGTCAGGAGGAAGGTAGGCGGCGAGCGTCGCGAAGAGCCTGAGGCGGACCTTCACCGGAAGCCGCCCTGGCCCTCCTCTCGCGCTGCGGGCGCCATGGCGACACGCAGGCGGTCGCCCGGGAAGATCCGCGACGCCTCGGAGAGGCGGTTCCAGCGGCGGATCTCGCTCACGGAGACCCCGTAGCGTTTGGCGATGCCGCCGACGGTGTCCTGCGGCTTGACGACGTGAACGCCGTCGGGGATGACGCGCGCGGTCACGGACGACGTGGGGGCCGCGCGCCGGTGGCTTGCGCTCGCCACCATGCGCTTGGCCGCCTCCCGCTCGAGCACCACGCGGACCTTGTCGGCGCCCCCTACCGGGACCTTGAGCGCGTACGCTTCTCCGGGCGGTGTCTGCGCGAGGCGGAGCTCCGGATTGAGCCCACGGAGATCCTCGGGGTCCAGCCGCGCCTCCCCCGCGAGCCGGGCCAGGGGGGTACCCCCGGCCACGCGGATGGTCTCGTAGGCGAGCGGCTCCTCGGGCGTGACCGAGAAGCCGTAGCGCTCGGGGTCCCGGACGATCAGAATTGCCGCCTGGATGGCGGCCACGAAGTTCTTCGTCTCCTCCGCGAGATGCCGCCCGTGGGTGAGCTCCCAAAAGTTGGTGGTCTTCAGCTTCTTGACGGCGCGCAGGATGCGGACGTCGCCACCGTTGTACGCCGCGTGGGCCAGGGGCCACGAGCCGTATGCTGCGTAGAGGTCCTTGAGGTAGGCGGCGGCGGCGCGGGTGGACTTCTCGGGGTCGAGCCGTTCGTCGGTCCACCGGTCGACACGCAGGCCGTAGCGCCGGGCGGTGGGCGCCATGAACTGCCAGAGTCCCTTGGCTCCCGCCCGCGAGACAGCGACCGGATTGAAGCCGCTTTCGATCATGGCGGTGCAGAGTAGCTCCTCGGGCAGTCCTCGCTGGACCAGGGTCTCCCGGATCATCCCCACATAGCGTCCGGCCCGCGTAAGCCAGCGCTCGACGACGGCGCGGCGGTAGCCGGTCTGGAAACGGTCGACGAAGGCGTGCACCTCCGGACGGTCGGGCACCTCATAGGTCGGCCCCCGCTTCCGGGCGTTCGGCGCGGGAAGCGGCTCGACGATCGGCATGCCGGCCAGGGGGTCCCAGGGGTCCCCGGTCGAGGCGGCTTCGGAACTAAGCTCCGACTCCCCCTGTTTCGAGGGTACATAGGTGAGACCCAATTCGATCTCGATCGCCCGGAATGTGCTGGGTGAAGCAGTTTCGGAGGGTTCCGCGGGTACTAGGGAGGCCTCGAGGACTGTCGGCTCTTGGAGGGAGAACGGGTAGGTCTCCGACCCGGCATTGCCCGGGAGGACCAGGGCACCGGTGGAGGCGATCAGCAGCGCCAGGAGTCGCCGATTGAGCGAGCGGGGCATGAGAAAGGGCTACATCCCGATTACAGCATGCGGTGGTAATTGGGTCAACCGCTCCCGGAGCTGGATGACTTTCCGCCTTGACAGACGCGAGCGGGAATCCTAACGTAGGCATCTGGGAAGAACGCATTGTTGGTGCATAGTTACCTCTGTAATCATAATAGGTGTCGACAATTAGGGTCGAAGGGAGGTGAACCCCAAATGCGGAAGATGATCGCGCTGCTCGTGAGCCTCGCCTTCTCCCTCAGCGTCGCCGGGATCGCGGCGGCCCAGGCTCCGGCTACCAAGCCGCCCGAGGCCCCCAAGGCGGAGCAGAAGACGGAGAAGAAGGCGGCCGAGAAGAAGGAGACCAAGGCCGATTGCCTGAAGATGGCGAAGGACGACATGGCCAAGGCCGAATGTGAGAAGAAGTTCGCCAAGGCTCCAGCCAAGAAGCCGGCCGAGAAGAAGGAAGAGACCAAGAAGCCGTAACTCCCCCTGGCGGCGTCCAAGCCTTCAGGGCGCCGGCCAGGGCGCCACCCTCACGGGGTGGTGTCCTGGCGGCGCTTGGAGCCTCCCCCTTCCCCGGGGCCGGGAGCCTTGGGCGTCCGCTTGTCCTCCCGAACGGCGGTGAGCCATACATTCCGGTCGTGGAGTCTCACCACCGCGCTCTCACCCGGCCGCACCTCGACGGCCACCCGCCAGTGCTCCACCGAAGCGCGGCCCATCATCTCCGAATTGCCGACGAAGGCGCCAACATCGCGACCGGGGACCAAGCGTGGCGATACCGCATGCGGCACGTCCCGCCACGCGATGAGAGTCCACGCCCCCGCGGGCACGTTGGCGAACCGGAAGCGGCCGCCGGCGTCACTCACCTCGCGGCGGACGAGCTCACCCCCGCCGGAAAAGATCAGCTCGCGCTCGAGCCTCTCTCGCGCGCCGCGGAGGCGCTCCAAGGCCGCGAGGTAGGCGCGGGCGCTTTCCCGGAGCTCAGCCCGGACCCGGTCCAGCTCCGCCTCGAAGTCGGGCGCGGACGGAAGGAGCCTCACCGAGACGTCCGCGTACGGAGCCGGCGGGCCCCCGGGTCGCGTGGGCTCGGCGAACGCCTCCCCCGTGATAGTGCCGGTCCGGCCTTCGTCGCGGGCCCGCAGGTAAGGCGCGATGGGAACGGGCGCATCCGCCCTGGCGGGGGCAAGGGAGGTCACGAGCAGAAACCCGAGGACGAGGGCACCCGCGCGCCGGCTCATGCCGGGCTCTCGGCCGGGCGTGTCTTCCAGCGGCGGTGCACCCAAAACCACTGCTCGGGCGACCGGCGGATCGCACGCTCGAGTGCCTCGTTGAACGCCCGCGTGTACGCGACGGGATCGCCGTCGGCAGGTCGCGGAAGAGGCGGGTCGAATTCCACCACATGCCGGCCATCGGCCACGCGGCGGATGAAAGCGGGCAACACGGGCGCGCCCGTTCTCAGCGCGATGAGGGCCAACCCCTTCGACGTGGAGGCGGGCACCCCGAAGAACGGCGCGAACACGCCCTCACGGCGGGAGGCGTTCTGATCGAGGAGGACGCCCACCATCCGCCCGCGGCGCAAGGCATCCCGGATGTCGACGAGGGCGCGGCGCTTGGCGATCAGCTCGACGCCCGCGCGCGTCCGGAAGCGCTCGAGGAGGCCGTCGAGGAGCGGATCGTCCAGGGGCCGGACCACGGCGGACAGCGGGACCGGCAGCAGGGCGGAGCTGGCCGCGAGCAACTCCCAGTTCCCGAGGTGTCCGGTGAGGATCAGCACGCCGCGGCCGAGCTTCGCGGCGTCGAGGAGTCGGTCCATCTCGCGCACCTCGACGCGGGACAGCAACCGGGAGGGTGGACGGAAGAAGAAGACGCAGGCCTCCACGAGGTTCTGCCCCAGGTGGCGGAACGAGGCGCGGCCGAGCCGCGCGCGCTCGGCTGCGGACGTCTCCGATCCCATCGCGCGCTCGATGTTCTCGAGGGCGATCGCGCGCCGTCCTGGCAGCGCCGCCCATGCGACGTCGCCGAGCCGGGCCCCCAGCCAAAGGCTCAGGCGGAAGGGCAGATAGGCGAGGGCGAGTCCGATGGGCGTCAGGAGCGCCAGCGCGAGCCAGTCCCGGAGCGCCCGGGAGGCTCCCCGCCGCCGGATCATCATCCGTGGGGCAGCAGGAGCCAGGTCAGGGCGGCGAGGAGCGCGGAGAGCGGAATCGTCAGGATCCACGCCCATACGATACGACCGTCGAGGCCCCAGCGCACGGCGGAGAGCCGCTGGGTGGCCCCGCCCCATGATAGAGATCCCCGATCGCTTCGGCGTGAGTCTTGGCGTTGGGGTAGTCCCGTGAGAGCCTCGACGGCGCGGCCGGCCGCGACGATGTCCGCCCCCTGCTGCTCGAAGAGGTCGAAGAATCTCTCCTCGCGGGGAGAAGCCGGAACGCGGTCCCGCGGTTGACAGCCCCCTCGCGCCGCCGATACGATGCGTGCGTGAAATCCGCCGGGACGAATCCCGCGCGCTCGCCGCGCTGCCCGCACTGCGCCACCCCGGTTGTCTGGACGGGCAACCCGCACCGCCCCTTCTGCTCGCTCACGTGCCGCCTGATCGATCTCGGCGTGTGGCTGGACGAACGTTACCGCGTCGCCGGCGAGCCCCTGCCCGGCGAGAGCGGCCCGGAGGACCGCGTGCCTACGGGCGGCGGATGACCGATCTCTTCGGAGATCCCGCCGGCTTCCTCGTCCGTCTCGTTCTCCAGATTCCGGCGCTCCTCCTCGCCGTCACCGTCCACGAGCTCGCGCACGGCCTCGTCGCGGACCGCCTCGGCGATCCCACCGCGCGGCTCAACGGGCGGCTCACGCTCAACCCGCTTCCCCACATCGATCCCCTCGGTGCGCTCGCCTTCATCCTCGTCGGTTTCGGTTGGGCCAAGCCTGTCCCCGTCAATGCCTACAATCTCCGCCGCCAGATCCGCGACATGGCATGGATCGCCGCCGCCGGGCCTCTTTCGAACTTCGCCCTCGCTTTCGTGGGACTCCTCGGGTTCCGCCTCCTCCAGCCGGTGACGGCATTCCCGGCGCTCGTCGAGCCGCTCCAGGGCATCCTCTTCTACGTGTTCCTCTTCAACGTCGGGTTGGGCGTGTTCAACCTCATCCCGCTCCCGCCGTTGGATGGTGGGCACTTCCTCCCCTACTTCCTCCCGCGCGCCTCCTGGGGGACGCTCCACAAGCTCGAGCAGTACGGGCCGATCATCCTCATTGTCGCGGTAATGTCGGGCGCCACCAGCTACGTGATGAGGCCCGCCTTGCGGGCGATGGTCGCCCTCTTCGACTCGGCCGTCCGGCTGATCATCTGAGTGGGACGCGGACAAACGAAAGCGCCCGGGCCTTACGGCCCGGGCGCTGAATTACCCCGGCAACGACCTACTCTCCCACGCCGTTACCAGCGCAGTACCATCGGCCCTGGAGGGCTTAACTTCCGTGTTCGGGATGGGAACGGGTGTGGCCCCTCCGGCATCGCCACCGGGAACTGAGTGGCAATCGGAATACGATGACTCTCGAGTGTAGCCAAGCGACGTCTCGAATGTATGAGTACAACGTGGTCAAGCCGCACGGCCGATTAGTACCGCTCGGCTGAACGCCTTACAGCGCTTACACCCGCGGCCTATCAACCTGGTGATCTTCCAGGGGCCTTCAGAGGGCTTACGCCCTGGGAGGTCTCATCTTGAGGCGGGTTTCGCACTTAGATGCCTTCAGCGCTTATCCCAGCCGGACATAGCTACCCAGCGGTGCTCCTGGCGGAACAGCTGGCACACTAGC
>JBKPDT010000265.1:0-8478 GCA_046728035.1 Candidatus Methylomirabilota bacterium
GGGTGAGCGCGTCGGCGGAGCCCGTCGAGACGGCACGGACGACGCCGTCCGCCAGGCGCTGGACCACGTGCACGGGGACGGCCCGATGCCGCGCCTCATCGCTCACGGTCAGCTCCGTCAACACGCCCGGCAGGGCTTCGGGATCGAAGCGCGCCTCGATCACGCCCTCGCGCGCCCGTACGATGCGGCCGATGCGCGCGGCGAAGTCGTCGGGGAGCGAATGGGACTCGAGCGTGTCCTTCACCATGGCGATCACCCTCCGCTTGAGCCGGGCTCGCGCGTCGTGCAGGCGGTTGTTCACCGTCGTCACAGGCTGGCCCAGGAACGTGGCGATGTCCTGCTGCGAGCACTCGTGCACGTAGAAGAGGGTGACGACCTCGCGCAGCGTCTCCGGGAGCTCCGCGATGGCGGCGAGAACGGCGCCCGCGCGCCGTCGCCGCTCGAGCCGGTCTCCTGGCTCCGTCACCTCCGCGGCGACCCCATCGGCCTCGGCGAGCGGAAGCGACTCGAGGTGCTTCCGCCGCAGGACGCGGTGCGCCTGGTGGCGGACGATGCCTCGGAGCCAGCCGGGGAAGGCGGCGGGGTCCTCGAGCCGAGCCAGGCCGAACCACGCCGCCACGAAGGCCTCCTGGACGACGTCCTCGGCCTGCCCGAGATCGCGCAGGATGGACAGCGCATAGCCAAAGGCCATGTGCTGGAATCGGCGCGTGATCTCGGTGAATGCCTCGAGATCCTGCTCCCGCGCGCGCCCGACCAAGGTCGTGAGGTCCATTGCCCTCCTCCTGCCAATAGGTGCCAGCAGACGGGCGGGGGCTTTGCCCGTTCGGCGGGGGCGGATCCGGCTGACGCCTCAGTCGAGGCGGGCGGCCGCCTCGTCGTGGCCCTGCGCGCGGGCATAGTCGGCCGCGCACCGGCCCTCGCCGTCGGGGAGCGTGGGATCGGCGCCGAAGGCGAGCAGGAGATCGATCAGCTCGAGCTGGCCGTTGAGGGCGGCCTCCATCAGCGGGGTGAATCCGCCCGCCTCGCCCTGACGGGCGTTCACGGGGGCGCCGCGCTCGAGGAGGAGCCTGGCGACGGTCACCGAGCGCGCCGCCGCCGCGGAGTGCAGCGGCATCACCCGCATGCCATTGGCCGACGCCTGATCCACGCGCGCGCCGCGGGCGAGAAGGAGGCGTACCGCCGGCTCGTGGTCGAAGAAGGAGGCGAGCCCGAGCGGGCCGAAGCCGTCCTCGGCCACCGCGTTGACGAGGGTGCGATCGCCGTCGAGGATCGCGGCCAGCCGCTCGGTGTCGCCCAGCGCGCACACCTCGAAGACGTCCAGGACAGGCAGGTGCCGCCGAAGCAGCCCGACCACGTCGTGCCGGCTGCAGTACCGCGCGAAGAGAAGGGCGGAGGCTCCATCCTGGCGCGCCGTCGCCAGCGTGGGATCGCCGTCGAGGATCGCGGCCACGCGCGGCAGCTCACCGTTTCGGATCGCGACGAAGAGATCGGCGACCTGGATCATGACGGCACCTCCGGGGCGCCCGGGCGTCACGGCGTCTCGCGCGTGGCGCCTTCGCGCAGCATGTCCGCCACCTCGTCCGGCGTGAAGCCGAGGTCGGCGAGGATCTGGCGGGTTTCCGAGCCGAACGGGCGCGTCAGGGGGGCCGGCTCGAAGCCTGGCCCATCCATCGAGATCGGCGTGGAGACGACGCGCACCGTCCCCAGCGCCGGGTGGTCGAGATCGTGGAGCATCCGATTGGCGAGGGCCTGGGCGTCCTCCATCATCTCCAGTGGTAACTTGACGCCGGCCGCGGGCAAGGCCTCCTCGTCGAGCACGGCTTTCCACTCGGCGGTGGTCCGCGTGCGGATGAGAGCCTCCATGGAGGCCCCCAGGGCGTCGTAGTGGCGCGCTTGCTCCTGGGGATCCTTGATCGGGTGGTCGTGCGCGGGATCCTTCATCCCCATCGCGCGCATGAAAGCGCGCTGGAGGCCGGAGCTCACGCAGGCGACCGCGATGGCCGCGTCCTTGGTCGCGTACGTCCGGTAGTAGACGCGCACCATGGCGGGCGTACGGATCTGGGGCACCAGCGCCGCCTGCTCGGCATACGGCGCTCCGTTTGCGCGGAGGGCGGCGAGGCGCTCGAGCAGGCCCTCCTGGATGGGCCCGTCCACCTTCTTCACGCGCACCATGCCGTTGTTCTGGAGCACCAGCGCCGCCATGAGCAGGGCCACGTCCACCTCGCCGCCGCGGCCGGTGCTGGCACGGCGGAAGAGCGCGGAGGCGATGCCGAAGGCCAGGGTCATCGCGCACATGTAGTCGGCCACGGGCGGATCGCCCGCCGCGGGTTTGCCCTCGTGCATCCGTCCATTGGAGGCCATGAGCCCGCTCCGCGCCTGGACCACCAGATCCATGCCGGGCAGCATGGCGTCGGCCCCCTGCTGCCCGAACGCGGTGACATTCCCCACGATGAGCCGCGGATAGCGCGGGGCCAGCGTGGCGTAGTCGAGCCCGATCTCGCGCGCCAGCCCCGGCCGGAAATTCGTCAGCGCCACGTCGGCGCGCGCGAGGAGGGCGTGGATGATGCGCGCGGCCGACGGGTGCTTGAGGTTCACCGGCAGCGAGTGCTTGCCCCGATTGCGCGAGAGGAAGTGCCGTGTCTCGCCGGGGGCGAGCGGGGCGAGCTGGCGCACGGGATCGCCCTCGAGCGCCTCGATCTTGATGACGTGCGCCCCGCCATCGGCGAGCAGCTGGGCGCAGTAGGGCACCGCGATGAACTGCCCGAACTCGACGACCTCGATCCCGACGAAGGGCTGAGGGCTGGGCATGTCGCTCATCTTACCGTGTTATATGGATAGGGTGACCCCTGGCACACCCCCCATCCCCACGCCCCCCCGTGCCCGGAAAGATCCCCGGGTCACCGTCATTCACGGTGACCGCCTCCTGGATGAGTACCACTGGCTCCGTCGCAAGGAGGACCCCGAGGTCCACGCCTACCTCGACGCCGAGAATGCCTATACCGAAGCGGTGATGAAGCCCACCGAGGCCTTCCAGGAGACGCTCTACGCGGAGATGCTGGGCCGCATCAAGGAGGACGACGAGACCGTTCCCTACCGGCGCGGCGGACACTATTACTACGCGCGCACCGAAAAGGGCAAGCAATACCCGATCTACTGCCGCAAGCGGGGGAGCCTGAACGCCCCCGAGGAGATCACGCTCGACCTCAACGCGCTCGCGGTGGGGCTCCCCTTCCTCGCGCTGGGCATGTACTCGGTGTCGGACGACGGCGATTTGCTCGCCTACACCATCGACACCACCGGCTTCCGCGAGTACACCTTCCACGTGAAGGACCTCCGCACCGGCGTGGTCATGCCCGACCGCATCGAGCGCGTCTCCTCCATCGCGTGGGCGGCGGACCCCGCCACCCTGTTCTACGTCACCGAGGACGACGCCAAGCGCGCCTATCGCCTCTGGCGGCACCGCCTCGGCGAGCGGGACGACGCCCTCCTGTGGGAAGAGGACGACGAGCTCTTCCGGCTCGGCGTGTGGCGCTCGCGGAGCCGCGCGCTGGTCCTCTGCGCCTCGCGCTCGTTCACCACCACCGAGCACCGCTATCTGCCCGCCGACCGCGTCGACGGCCAGTGGCGGACCATCCTCGCGCGCGAGAAGGACCACGAGTACGAGGTGGACCATGGCGGGGGGCGCTTCTACATCCGCACTAACGCGGGGGGCCGGCGCAACTTCCGCCTGGTCGCCGCGCCCGACGACGACCCGCGGGTGGAGAACTGGACCGAGCTGATCCCCCACCGCGAGGACGTGATGCTGGAGGACGTGGACGCCTTCGCGTCCCACTACGTGGTGCTGGAGCGCGAGGAAGGGCTGAACCGCCTGCGGGTGGTGACGCTGGCCGACGGCGTGTCGCGGCACGTGAAGTTCCCCGAGCCTGCCTATGACATCGAATCCGAGTCCAACCCCGAGTTCGACGCGAGCGGGTATCGCTTCTACTACCAGTCTTTCATCACCCCGCCGACGGTCTACGACTACGAGGTGGCCACGGGGCAGCTCCATCTCCTCAAGCGGCAGGAGGTGCTGGGGGGCTACGACCCCACGCGCTATCAGGTGGAGCGGCTCCACGCCACCGCGCCCGACGGGACGCGGGTGCCGATCTCGCTCGTCTGCCGGAAGGACACGCCGCGCGACGGCTCGAGCCCGCTGCTGCTGGCCGGCTACGGCGCCTACGGCATCGTGGCCTCGCCGGTCTTCTCGTCCAATCGGCTGAGCTTGCTCGATCGGGGCGTCGCCTTCGCCATCGCGCACGTCCGTGGGGGCGGCGACATGGGCAAGCGCTGGCACGACGAAGGCCGGATGCTCAAGAAGAAGAACACCTTCATCGACTTCATCGCTTGCTCGGAGCATCTCATCGCCCAGGGCTACACCGCGCGGGCGGGGCTCGTCATCGAGGGCGGCAGCGCGGGCGGTCTCCTCATCGGCGCGGTGCTGAACATCCGCCCCGAGCTCTTCCACGCCGCGCTCCTGCGCGTGCCGTTCGTGGACCTCATCAACACCATGCTCGACGAGACGCTGCCGCTCACCGTGGGCGAGTTCGAGGAGTGGGGCAATCCCAAGATCCGCGAGCACTACGAGTACATGAAGACCTACTGTCCCTACACGAATCTCGAACCCCGTCACTACCCGACGATCCTCGTCCGCACTGCGCTCAACGACAGCCAGGTCATGTACTGGGAGCCGGCGAAGTGGGTGGCTCGGCTGCGCGACCGGAAGGCCGACCCGAACTTCCTCCTCTTCAAGATCAACATGGCGGCGGGGCATGGCGGGGCCTCCGGCCGCTACGACTTCCTCCGCGAGATCGCGCTCGACCACGCCTTCACCCTGACCACGCTCGGCCGCGCCTCCTGATGGACGGCCGCCTGCTCGACTGGCTCCGAGCGGAGACGGGCGCGCGCGGGCTCGAGCTGGCCGAGTCGCTCACGCCGATCAGCGGCGGCTTCGACACGAGGATCTTCGGATTTCGTCTGAAGGGCGCCCCGCCCGGGCTCGACGGTCCTCTCATCCTGCGCGTGCTCGATCCGGCCAGCGAGCCCGCCCGCGCCATCCGCGAGCGGGCCATCCAGAACGCGGTGGCAGCGCAGGGCTATCCCGCGCCGCGCGCTCCTCTCGGGAGCGCGGACCCCGCCATCCTGGGCGGCGGGTTCCTTATCATGGAGCGCCTGCCGGGCACGCCGCTCATCGGCTCCCGGCGCCCCGGCATGGTGTCCGTCCTCGCGCGGAGCCAGCGGGCGCTCCACACGCTTGACCCGCAGCCGCTCCTCGCCGAGGTCGAGCGCGCCGCGCCGGGGAGCGCCGCGCTCCTCGCGCCCGACGGCTTCCTCGCGCGGCTGGAGTCGCGCGTCGTGCGTGGCCCGCTCCTCGGGCTGGTGCCGGCACTGGGCTGGCTCCGGGCGCACCGCCCTACCCGGGTGGGACCGCCGGTAATCTGCCACGGCGACTTCCATCCACTGAACGTCCTCGTCGAGGGGGGGCGGGGCGTGAGCGGCGTGCTCGACTGGACGAACACGCTCGTCGCCGATCGCGCCTACGACGTGGCGTCCACGCGCGTGATCCTCCGGAATATCCCGATGGACGTCTTGCAAGTACCCCGATCGAGGCGCTGGTTGGTCGTGGCGGCGCGGCTCATCCTCGCGCGGCGCTACATGCGCGCGATGCGCCGCGCGGGGGGGTTCGCCCGGCCCACCCTGCGCTACTATGAGGCCCTGGCGTGCATGCGCCAGCTCGTGCGCGTGGCCGAGAATCGCGCGGCCGTCGCCCGGAACGGCACGGCGCTCAATCCGCTGGACGCCTCGCGCTTCGGCGAGCGGCTGGCGCGCCGCTTCGCGCGGCTGACGCGCGTACGTCCGGCGCTTCCCGCCATCAAGGAGACGACGTCACGATGAGCTGGCGGATCGGCGTGGACATCGGCGGCACCTTCACCGACGTGGTGGTGGCGGATGAAGCCGAAGGGAGCCTGGACGTCGTGAAGGTGCCCTCCACCCCGCGCGACTTCGCCCGCGGCGTCCTCGACGCCCTCGACACCGCCACGCGCCGGCATGGCGTCGCCCCCTCCGCCGTCACCCTGCTCGCGCACGCCACCACCGTGGTCACCAACGCGCTGCTGGAGGGCAAGGGCGCGCGCACCGCGCTCCTCACCACCCAGGGCATGCGCGACATCCTCGAGCTGCGCCGCTCCGCGCGGGCCAGCCTCTACGACCTGTTCCAGGACGGGCCGTCGATCCTCGTGCCGCGCCACCTGCGCCTGGAGGTGCGCGAGCGGCTGGACGCGCAGGGCCAGGTGATCACGCCGCTCCGCATGGAGGACGTGGACGCCGCCGTGGACTTCATCAGGCGCCACGACGTGCAGGCGGTCGCGGTGTGCTTCCTCTACTCCTTCCTCAACGACGCGCACGAGCGGGCGGTGGGCACGCGGCTCCGCGCGGCGCTCCCCGATCTCCCCGTCTTCCTCTCCAGCGAGGTGCTCCCCGAGATCCGCGAGTTCGAGCGCACCAGCACCACCGCCGTCTGCGCCTATGTCGGCCCCATCCTCGCCTCCTATCTCACCCGCCTCGCGTCCGCGGTGAAGAGCCAGGGCTTTCCGGCGCCGTACGTGATGGGCTCCTCCGGCGGCGTCTTCACGGTGGCGGAGGGCCTGACGATGCCGGCGATGGCGGTGGAGTCGGGCCCGGCCGCCGGCGTCATCGCCACGCAGCTCATCGGCAAGCGGCTGGGCCTGCCCAACCTCATCTCCTTCGACATGGGCGGCACGACCGCGAAGGCCAGCCTCATCGAGAACGGCGAGGTGAGCACCACCTCGGAGTACGAGGTGGGCGGCGGCGCGAGCGCGCGGCGCTGGATGCACGGCACCGGGCATCCGATCCGCGTGCCCGTGATCGACCTCGCGGAGGTGAGCGCGGGCGGCGGCAGCATCGCGTGGATCGATCCGGGCGGGGCGCTCCGCGTGGGGCCCGAGTCCGCGGGCGCCGAGCCGGGACCCGTGTGCTACGGCCAGGGCGGGGTCGAGCCCACCGTCACCGACGCCGATCTCGTGCTCGGCTACCTCAACCCGGTGGCGCTGCTCGGCGGCGGGCTGCCCGTGCACCTCGACCGCGCGCGCGCCGCCATCGAGACGCGCATCGCGCGCCCGCTCAAGCAGGGCGTGCTCGAGGCCGCCGCCGGCATCGTGGACGTGGTGACGGCGGGCATGGCGGCTGCCCTCCGCATCGTCTCGGTGGAGCGCGGGCACGACCCCCGCGAGTTCACGCTGGTCGCCTTCGGCGGAGCGGGACCCGTCCACGCCGCGCGCCTGGCCCAGGAGCTCGAGATTCCCCGCGTGATCGTGCCGCCCATCCCCGGCGGCTTCTCCGCGCTGGGCCTGGTCGCCTCCGACTTCCGCCGCGACTACGTGAGGACCTTCTACGCGCGGGTGGACGAGGCGCGCCTGGACGAGGTGGCGGCGGCCTATGCGGCCCTGGAGGGCTCCGCGCGCACCATGCTGGGCGCGGCCGGCGTGCCCGAGTCGCGCTGGGAGATCGCGCGCGCGGCCGACTGCCGCTACGGCCGCCAGGCGTATGAATTGACCGTCCCCATGGCCGCGGGGCCCGTGACGGGGGAAAGCCTGGCCCGCCTCGCCGCCGACTTCCACGCCAAGCACCGGCAGACCTATGGGCATGCGAGCGCCGACGAGGCCGTGCAGCTCGTGAACCTGCGCGTGGCCGCGGTGGGACGGCTGGAGGGCCTGGACGTCGCGCGACGGTCTGCCTCCGCGTCGCCCGCGGCGGACGGGGCCGCCCCCGCCGCCTCGCGCGAGGCCTATTTCAAGGAGACCGGCCTCGTGCGCTGCGACGTGATCCCGCGCGAGGCGCTCGCCCCCGGCGCCCGCCGCGCCGGCCCGCTCATCATCGAGGCCATGGACGCCACCGTGGTCGTCCCACCCGGCTGGCACGCGAGCGCGGACGCGCGCGGCTTCATCAGCCTCGAGCAGGAGGCCCGGCCATGACCGCCATGTCCAGCACCGATCCCGCCACCTTCGAGGTCGTGAAGAACGCGCTCTACTGCGCCGCCGAGGAGATGAAGGTGGTGCTGGCCAAGACCGCCTACTCGCCGCTGCTCAAGGTCGCGGGGGATTACTCCTGCGGCCTCTTCGACGTGCAGGGCGAAATGGTGGCGCAGGGCCCCGACCTCCCCATCCACCTGGGCTCGATGCCGCTCGCGGTGAAGGCCGTCATCCGGGCCTTCCCCGCCTTCGAGCCCGGGGACATCTTCATCCACAACGATCCCTACTTCGGCGGCAGTCATCTGCCGGACGTCAACGTGGTGATGCCCGCCTTCCACGAGGGGACGCTGCTGGGCTTCGCCTGCGTGCGCGCGCACTGGCCGGATATCGGGAGCAACACGCCGGGCTCCTACGGCACGGCGACGGAGATCTACGGCGAGGGCCTGCGCCTGCC
>JBKPDT010000266.1:0-3640 GCA_046728035.1 Candidatus Methylomirabilota bacterium
CGCAGCACCCGCTGCGTCCAGGCGACCGCGGCATCGTAGCGGCCCGTCCCCGCCTTCGCCGGCGCCGCTCCGAACCGGGCGAGAATGGTCGCGCTCGCGTCGGCGGGATAGGCGACGGTCTTGCCGGGGTCGAAGTAGCCGTTGACCAGGGTCCCGACGCCGGCCGGGGCCCGGGGGTTCAGCAGGAAGGCGCTCCCCGTCGAGCCCGAGCTGACGGCGGCGAGGCGCAATCCGCGTGTCTCGAGGCGCTCGGCGAGGGTGCGGGCGCGCACCAGCCCGCCGCCGGTGACCTCGTCGATCGTGAGAAGGTTGCGATGGTTGCCGGTATCCAGCGCGCGCCGTGAGTCCGCCGCCGGGACGTAGATCTGGTTGCCGATGATTCCGTTGGTCCCCGGGTGGGTGCCCGTCGCGATGGTGGCCGCGTTGACGCGGGTCACCGTTGGGAAGACGGCGTGGCCGTCCGTGAAGTCCACGCCCTCGCGCTGCAGCCGGAAGAGCGTGGGCGTGTCCTCGGCGGTGATGCCGTCCGGGCGGAGCCCGTCCACCACGAACACGATGACGATCCGCTTGCCCGGGGGCATCGCCCGCCGACTATACTCCTCTATCCAGTCCGAAAGGAGCAGCACATGTCCCACGGCAAGATTTACGGCAACGTGACGGAGACCGTCGGCGGCACCCCGCTCATCTATCTCAACCGTCTCGCCGCCGGCCTTCCCGCCCGGATCGCCGTCAAGCACGAGGGCCACAACCCGTTCAACTCGGTCAAGGACCGCATCGGGTACGCCATGATCAAGGACGCGATCGACCGGGGCCGCCTCAAGCCCGGCATGATCATCGTCGAGCCCACGAGCGGCAATACCGGCATCGGGCTCGCCTACGTGGCGGCCGCGCTGGGCTATCGCTGCATCTTCACCATGCCGGACACCATGACGGTGGAGCGCCGGCATCTGCTGCGCGCGCTGGGCTGCAAGGTGGTCCTCACCGAGGGCCCGAAGGGGATGAAGGCCGCCATCGCGCGGGCCGAGGAGATCGCGGGGCGGCTGGGCGACCAGGCCTGGATCCCGCGGCAGTTCGAAAACCCCGCCAATCCCGCGATCCACTACCAGACCACGGGGCCGGAGATCTGGACGGATACCGGCGGCAAGGTGGATATCTTCGTGGCCGGCGTCGGCACCGGCGGTACCATCACCGGCGCCGGCCGCTATCTACGCGAGAAGAAGCCGGGCATCCACATCGTCTGCGTGGAGCCGGCGGAGAGCCCGGTGATCTCCGGCGGGAGCCCCTCCCCGCACAAGCAGCAGGGCATCGGCGCCGGATTCATTCCCGAGAACCTCGACCGGAAGATCTACGACGAGATCGTCACCGTCACCAACGACGACGCCCTCGCGACCACTCGGCGCCTCGCGCGAGAGGAGGCGATCTTCGCGGGCATCTCCTCCGGCTCGATCACCTGGGTCGCCCTCCAGGTCGCGGCGCGCCCGGAGAACCGTGGGAAGCTGATCGTGTCCATCGTCTGCGACTTCGGGGAGCGCTACCTCTCCAATCCCGTGTTCGCGGAGCTGGCGGAGGCGGACTACTCGGACCTGGACGCGGCGATCGGCGCCTGACCGCGTCGAGATCGGTGCAGCACTAGCAGCATCCGCATCCCATTCGGGATCAACCGGCATGGCCGGCGACCGAGAGCCGGCGGTCGAGATCGAAGGCGGCGCTGATGAGCGCGAGGTGCGTGAACGCCTGAGGGAAGTTGCCGAGATGCTGCGCCTGGGGACCGAGCTCCTCGCCGTACAACCCCACGTGATTGGCGTAGCCGAGCATCTTCTCGAAGAAGAACCGCGCCTTGGGCAGATCCCCCATGCGGGAGAGGCACTCGACGTACCAGAAGGAGCACATCGAGAAGGTGCCTTCCTCTCCGGTGAGCCCGTCGGAGAATCCGCCGCCGATACGATAGCGATAGACCAGCGAGTCACTCACCAGCTCGCTTTCGATCGCGCGCAGCGTCGAGATCCACCGCGGGTCGGTGGGAGACACGAAGCGCACGAGCGGCATCAGCAGCGTCGCGGCATCGAGCGTGGTGGCGCCGACGTGCTGGATGAACGCGCCCCGCTTCGGGTCCCAGAAGCGGGTGAAGATGTCCTGGTAGATCGTGTCCCGCGTCTCGTACCAGCGGGCCAGGGGGGCGGGGAACGAGCGCTTGGTGGCGAGCCGGATGGCGCGGTCGATGGCCACCCAGCACATCACCCGCGAGAACAGGAACTCCTGGCGCCCGCCGCGGACCTCCCAGATGCTCTCGTCCGGCCGCCGCCAGTTCGCGCAGACCCAGTCGACCAGCCGCACGATATTGGTCCATGCGTCGTACCCGATGGGCGAGCCGTACTTGTCGTACAGGTAGACAGAGTCCATCAGCTCGCCGTAGATATCGAGCTGCAGGTTGTCGAAGGCGGCGTTGCCGATACGCACCGGACTGGACCCCATGTAGCCCTCGAGATGGGGCAGGATCTCTTCGGGCAGCGCGTGACGGCCGTCGAGCCCGTACATGATCTGGAGCGAGCCGTCGGGCTCGAGCTCACCGCAGCGCGCCATCACCCAGCGCATGAAGGCGGCCGCCTCCTCCGTGTGGCCGAGGCGCATCAGCCCGTAGAGGGTGAACGACGAGTCGCGGAGCCAGGTGTAGCGATAGTCCCAGTTGCGCCCGCCCCCGATCGTCTCGGGGAGACCGAAGGTCGGCGCGGCGACGATCGAGCCGTGCTGCCGCGACGTGAGCAGCTTCAGCGTCAGGGCCGAGCGGTTCACCATCTCGCGCCAGCGGCCCCCGTAGGTGTTGCGCGCGACCCAGCGGCGCCAGAAGTTCACCGTCTGCTTGAAGGCATCACTCTGGTAGTCGGGCTGCTCCGAGGGCGAGGGCTCCTGCGCGTGCGCCACCTCGAGGACGAACCAGGCCGAGGTGTCTGCGCCCAGCGTGAACTCTGCCAGCGCGGCGCCGTTCTCGACACGCATCGGGACCGACGAGCGCAGCCGCAGCACCAGCTCGCCGTCGCCGGATCGTCCGAGGAAGAGCACCTCGGTGTCGCTCCGACGCTCGACGGTGTGGGTGGCGCGCGCATAGTCGAAGCGCGGCTCGCAGCGCATCTGGAAGCGGACCTCGCCCCGCACCGTCTTCGCCCGCCGCACCAGGTTGTGTGCCTGCCCGGCGTCTTCCACCGGCATGAAGTCGGACAGCTCGGCGAGACCGTGGGCATCGAGGAACCGCGTCAGCAGGACGTTGCTGTCGGGAAGATAGAGCTGCTTGCGCGCGGCGCCCTCGAGGAGCGGCGCGATCTGGAATCGTCCACCGCGCTCCGCGTCGACGAGGGCGGCGAAGACCGATGGCGAGTCGAAGTGGGGCAGGCAGAGGAAGTCGATGGATCCGTCCATCCCCACCAGGGCCACGGTGTGGAGGTCGCCGATGATGCCGTATTCGCCGATGGGTGCGTAGCGACTCGCCATCGTTCCCGAGCCTAGCACGGCGGGTCCCCGAGCCCTACTTGAGCGAGGTGAAGGTGAACGCCCGAATGATGTGGCGCTGGGCCACGATGAAGACGGCCAGCACCGGGGCCACCACGAACATGCTGCCCGCCATGATGACGTGCCAGCGATCGCCGGT
>JBKPDT010000267.1:0-14153 GCA_046728035.1 Candidatus Methylomirabilota bacterium
CACACGACTATATGACACAGCTATCTGATTGCTCGCATCGCCTTAGGCTGAGGATCGCCCCCTCTCTTCTATCGGCCACCTCTATCTGATTGCTCGCCTCGCCTTCGGCTGCGGCTCGCCCCCTCGCTCCGCTCGGCCCCCTCTATCTGATTGCTCGCCTCGCCTTCGGCTGCGGCTCGCCCTACATCACCGGGCCGATGATCCAGGGGGCGAACTCTTCCTCGCCCACTCCGCTCAGCTCGCTCTTCGACCGCTTCCCCGACGCCACCGCGACGATCTCCTCGAAGATCTGACGCCCCACCTGGGCCAGCGGCACGCCTTCCAGGATGACTCCGCAGTTGATGTCCATATCCTCTTCCATGTAGCGATACATGAGGGAGTTGGTGGCGAGCTTGATCGAGGGCACCGGCTTGCAGCCGAACACCGAGCCCCGTCCCGTGGTGAAGCAGATCAGGTTGCAGCCGCCCGCCACCAGTCCAGTGATGGACACGGGGTCATGCCCCGGCGTGTCCATGAAGACGAACCCGCGGGTCGTGATGGGCTCGCCATACTGGAAGACGTCGGTCATCGGCGTCGTGCCGCCCTTGGTGACGCCACCCAGCGACTTCTCGAACACGGTGGTGATGCCGCCCGCCTTGTTGCCGGGCGCGGGGTTGTTGTCCATGGCCTCGATGCCGCGGCAGTACCATTCCCACCACTTGTAGCGATCGATGAGCTTCTTGGCCACCCCCTCGTTCACGGCGCGACGGATCAGCAGGTGCTCGGCACCGTAGATCTCGGGGGTCTCGGCGAGGACGCCGGTGCCGCCGTAGCGCACGAGCTCGTCCACCGCCCAGCCCAGGGCAGGATTGGCGGTGATGCCCGAGTTCGAGTCGGAGCCACCGCAGTTGGTGGCCAGGCAGATCTCGGAGACGGGCTGGCGCGTCCGCCGGGCCTCGTTGGCGGCGGGCAGGAGCCGGGCCACCTCGCGCGCGGCGACCTCCACCGTCTTACGGATCCCGCCCGCCTCCTGGATGTTCACCACGAAGGGCGCGCGCTCGGGATGCCCGGGGGCGGCCATCCGCTGCTTGTCCACCATCACCGCCGCCTGGTTCACCTCGCAGCCTAGGCCCACCAGGATGTACGCAGCGACGTTGGGGTGCTTAGCGTACCCGGCGAGCACGCGCTGCAGCGCGAGATGATCCTCGCCGAAGAGCTTGGTGCCGCACCCGGACTTGTGAGTGATCGCCAGGACTCCGTCTATATTCGGATAGTCCCGCTGGACGTCGCGGAACTTGTCCTTCACGAACTGACTCACCGAGGCCGAGCAGTTGACGCCGGAGATGATGGCGACGTAGTTTCGCGTGCCCACCCGGCCGTCCCCGCGCTGGTAGCCGTCGAAGTACCGCATCTGCGCCGGCGGATAAAAGTCGACGGGGCGGACGTCCACCCCCACCTCGTAGCGATCGGCGGCGAGCTCGCCGATGCCGAGGTTCTGGGTATGGACGTGGTCCCCCACCGCGATGGGCCCAGTGGCGAAGCCGATCACCTGCCCATAGCGGCGCACCGTCTCGCCGGCGGCGCGCGCGTGCCGCGCGATCTTGTGGCCGGGGCGAATGTCCTGACGCGCCTCGATGCGGGCGCCGCCGGCGTCCTCCAGCACCGTGCCGGTCCTGATCTCCTTCTTGGCGATGGCGACGTCGTCGTGAGGGTGGAGTACGATGGCGACGTCGGTGAGCGCAAGGCTTGCCATGCTGGCGGCCTCCGTGGGAAGAATCGTATGGGCTGACTCTATCATGACCGCGCGCCCCCTCATCGTCGCCCTCCTCGCCTGGCTCGCCGCCGCCGGCCTCACCGTCGCGCCGGCGAGAGCCGCGGACGCGCCGGATCTCCGGTGCGAGCAGGAGCCCGCGAACCGCTTCTTCTGGACGGAGTGGGGCTTTTGCGATCTGGAGCCGCATGGCCCCGACAGGGCGCGGGGCGTGGTGATCTGGAACCACGGCATCTCCGGCACCCACGAGCAGTACAAGGCCCCGCCCGCGCTCGCCATGCGGCTCCTGCACGCGCGCGGCTGGGACATCATCAAGATCAACCGCAACAATCTCGGGGAGACGTCGCGCGAGCTGTCGCTGACCCGGGCGACCGAGCGCACCGAGGCCGAGATCCGCGCCCAGCGCGGCCGCGGCTATCGCCGCATCGTGCTCGCCGGCCAATCCTTCGGGGGCTACGTCACGCTGGAGACCGCCGAAGGCCAGCGTGGTTTGTTCGGGGCGGTGGCGATGGCCCCCGGCGTGACCGCGAGAGGCGGCGTCGACCGCATCGACCCGAGCATCATCGAGCGGCTGCTCCGGGAGAGCAAGGCCGCGCGCATCGCCGTGGTGTTCCCGCAGGGTGACGCCCTCTTCGACAACCGCGTGCGGGGGCCGGGGGCGCTCAGGGTCCTCGCGCGGCGGGGCGAGCCCTTCCTGCTCGTCGACGAGTCGGCCGGGGCCATCGGGGGCCATGGGGGCGCGACGGGCGGCCGCTTTGCGCTGCGTTACGGCCTCTGCCTCGCCGAGTTCCTGTCCGGCGACACGCCGCCGCCGGGGCGATTCTTCTGCCCGGAAGGACGCGAAGGCGCCGCCGCGCGCGAGCTCCTCCTGCGGACCCCGCCAGCGGGAGCGCGCCCCATCGCGGACGCAGGCAGTCTTCCCAAGGGTCTCGCGCCCTTCAACGGCCTCTGGTACGGCCTGCTCGGCGAGACCGTGGTCGTGGCCGGCCTGGTGCAGGGCGAGGGAGGCGAGCCGCGTTTGCTCTATCGCGCGGTGGCCGCCCGCGTGAGCGGCGGACTATCCCCGGCCCGTGTGGAAGAGGGACGTCTCCACTCGACGCTGGGGAGCGGCGCGGGTCGGGCGCCGACCATCGTGCTCTCGCCCGGCCCCGGGAGTGCCGTCGAGCTCGCGTGGACCTCGGCGGACGGGCGGCGCACGCTGCGTGGCGTGCTCGCGCCGCTGGGACCGGTCGAGTAGCGCAGGCGATTGACGCACCTCCCCGCGGGCCGTACACTGCGTCTCGCCATGACGCCCCCGATCGAGCCGCGCGAGGGCACGCTCTCGCCTCGCGGTTTCGGACTCCACTACGTCGAGTGGGGCAAGACCGCGGCCCCGCCGCTCGTGCTCCTGCACGGCATCACGGGGCATGCCCGCACATGGGACACGCTCGCGACGGCGCTGGCCGACGACTGGCGGGTGTTCGCGCTGGACCAGCGGGGCCATGGCGACTCTGAGCCCGCCCCCGACGGGGACTACGGCGTGGCGGCGATGGCGGACGACCTGGGCGCCTTCGCGGACGCGCTGGGGCTCGCCACCTTCACCCTGCTCGGGCTGTCCATGGGCGGGCGGGTGGCCATGGGCTTCGCGGGCGCGCATCCGCGGCGGGTCGAGCGTCTCGTCATCGTGGACATCGCTCCCGACATCCATCCCCCGGGCATGACGCGCATCCGCGCCATGATCGCGAACGCGCCCGAGGCCATCGAGTCCGAGGAGTGGGCGGTGGAGACGGCGATGGCGGCCAATCCGCGCGCCGACGTGGGCGAGCTGCGCCACCGGATCAAGCACGCGCTCCGGCGCGAGCCCGACGGCACGCTGACGTGGAAGTACGCGCGCGATGTGCGCGAGATGATGCGGAGGGGCGGTCGGCGGGAACCGCTCGATCTCTGGGAGCGGCTCACCCACATCCCTTGCCCCACGCTCCTCGTCCGCGGCGCCGAGTCGGACGTGCTCTCGGTGGAGCTGGCCCAGCGGGTGGTCGCGGCACTGCCCGACGGCCGGCTCGTCGAAGTGCCTGCCGCGGGCCATACCGTTCCGGGCGACCGCCCCACGGAGTTCGTCGAGGTGGTGCGGCGCTTCCTCTCGCCCGGCGCCCCCTAGCCCCGGGCCGCTACCGCTCCCGTCCCCGCAGCCGCCGCGACGCCTCCGCGCGCATCCGCTGCATGGCGTTCGTCTCCTGATCGGAGTAGCGCTCTTCCTTCCAGGGATCGGCGTGCATGTGGTAGCCGTTGGCCTCCCAGAACCCGGGGGGGTTGACGTCGAGGAACTCGAACGCGCGGAGCCACTTGGCGCTCTTCCAGAAGTAGAGCCGGGGCACCACGAGCCGCAGCGGTCCCCCGTGGTCGGGGGCGAGATCCTGCCCGTCGTGCCGGAGGGCGAGGAGGACGTCGTCCTGAACCAGCTCGTCGAGCGGCAGGTTGGTGGTGTAGTCGGGATCGGCGTGGATCCGCACGAAGCGGGCGCCCGGCTCGAGCCGGACGCGCTTCATGATCTCCCGGATGTGCACCCCCTCGAACCGGTTGTCTAGCCGTGACCAGCGCGTGACGCAGTGGATGTCGCAGTGGACCTCGGCGCGGGGGAGAGCGCGGAACTCGTCCCAGCTCCATGACACCTCCTCGGCGACGAGGCCGAAGCAGCGGAAGCTCCAGCGCGTGGGATCGAACCGTGGGGTGAGGCCGTAGGTGAGGACGGGCCACTTCTGCGTGAGCACCTGGCCCGGGGGCACGCGCTCCATCACCGCTCCCCGCGTCCGCTCACTCGCGGATCCAGGACTCGGCGAGCGGGATCTCGCGGGTCCGGCGGGCGGCGCGGGTCATCTCCTCCGCGTTCCCGCCGCCCGAGGACGGCGCCACCCGCAGCAGGGCCTCGACGTCCGCGCGGCGATAGAGCCGCTGGCGCTTGATGCCCTGGCGATAGCTCTTGAGCACGCCGCGGCTCACGTACGCGTAGAGGGTCGCCGGCTTGATCCCGAGCAGGCCGGCCGCCTCCTCCACCGTCAGGAACTCGTATCCCTCGAGCACGATCATGAACGCCTCCGTCCGATCCCATCGTACAGGGCGGTGCCTCGCGAATACACGAGTATCCATCTCAATCCTTGTAAATCAATATAAATCATGTATAGTCAACTCCACACAAAAGGAGGCCCCCATGAGCGCTCCCACCGCCCTCACGGACTGGAAGGCCGGGCTCGAGGACGTGGTCGCCACTCGCTCGGCGATCTGCACGGTGGACGGCGCCGTCGGCCGCCTCTACTATCGGGGCTACGAGATTGGCGATCTCGCCGGCCGTGCCACCTTCGAGGAGGTCACCCACCTCCTGTGGTTCGGCGAGCTGCCGGGCGCGGCGGAAGGCGAGGCCTTTTCGGCGCGCCTCGCCGGCGCGCGCGGCCTTCCCGCCCCGGTGGCCGCGCTCCTCCGCACCCTGCCGCGCGACTGCCATCCCCTGGACGCCCTCCGCACCGCGGTCTCCCTCGCCGCCATGCTCGATCCCGACGTGCGCTCGGACGCCCCGGAGGCCAACCTCGCCAAGGCGGTGCGCCTGATGGCGCTGGTGCCCGCGGCGGTGGCGGCCTGGCACCGCATCCGGAGGGGGCTCGAGCCGGAGCCGCCCACGGAAGGCGGCACCCATGCCGCCCATTTCCTCCAGATGCTCGAGGGCCAGCCCCTCGCCGCCGAGGTCGCCCGCGTGCTCGACGTGATCCTCACCCTCCATGCCGATCACGAGTTGAACGCCTCCACCTTCGCAGCCCGCGTGGCGGTGGCTACCCTCGCCGACCTGCACGCGGCGGTGGTGGCCGCCATCGCCACCCTCAAGGGACCGCGCCACGGCGGCGCGAACGACGACGTGCTCGCTATGCTCAAGGCCATCGGTGATCCCGCCCGGGTGGAGGCCTACGTCGAGGGGCGCATCGGCGGCCGCGAGCGGCTCAGCCGCGCCGAGCGGGCCGACCCCCGCGCGCGCATGCCCGGCTTCGGACACCGGGTGTACAAGGTCGACGACGCCCGCGCGCGCGTGCTCCGCAGCATGGCCAAGGACATGGCGTTGGCGACGGGGCGCACCCGGCTGTTCGAGGTGGCGGAGGCGGTGTACGCCGAGGTGACCCGGCGCACCGGGCTTCCCGTGAATGTCGACTTCTTCTCGGCGGTGGTCTACGATGCGCTCGGGATCCCGCCCGATTTCTGCACCTCGATCTTCGCCACCGCCCGCGTCGCCGGCTGGTGCGCGCACGCCCTCGAGCAGTACGCCGACAACCGCCTCATCCGCCCGCGCGCCCACTACGTGGGCCCTGCCCCGCGCCCGCTCGTCCGCTGACCCTTGGTTCGCCGCCTCGCCGGCCCCTATAATGGGCGGTGAGGGGCGGTCCGCACCGCCCCCGGGAAGGACGGCGCGGATGAGCGACGACCGGAAACTCGCCATGTTCATCGACTTCGAGAACATCGTGCGAGGGGTCAAGGAAGCGCAGTACAAGCAGTTCGAGATCAAGCTGGTCCTGGAACGGCTCGTCGAGAAGGGCAAGATCATGGTGAAGCGGGCCTACGCCGACTGGAACCGCTACACCGAGTACAAGCGGCCGTTCCACGAGCACGCCATCGAGCTCATCGACGTCCCCCAGAGCCGCTACAGCGGGAAGAACTCCGCGGACATCCGCATGGTCGTCGATGCGATGGACCTCGCGTACGCCAAGACACATGTGGATACCTTCGCGCTGGTATCGGGAGACTCCGACTTCTCGCCGCTCGTCTCCAAGCTCCGCGAGAATGACCGCTACGTGATCGGGCTGGGCGTGAAGTCGTCCTCCTCGGAGCTCCTCGTGGGAAACTGCGACGAGTTCATCTTCTACGAGGACCTGATCCGCGAGTCCCGCAAGACCACCGCGCTCCGCGGGTTGCCCGAGAAGAAGGCGGAAGCCTTCGCCCAGCTCATCGAGGCCATCCTCGCGCTCCAGCGCGAGAACAAGGACACCCTGTGGGGCTCCATGGTCAAGCAGACCATGATCAGGAAGAACCCCGCCTTCAACGAGACCTACTACGGCTATGCGACCTTCTCGAAGCTCCTCGAGGAAGCGGAGAAGCAGAAGATCCTCACCCTCGAGCGTGACGCCAAGAGCGGCACCTACATCATCACCTCGCTCGAGGAAGGCGGCCGCGCCGCCTAGGGCCTCTCCCCCGCCACCCGCCGGCGGCTCAGCGCTCGCGCTGGGTGATGACCACCACCCGGCCGCGATCGCTCACGAAGGCGGTGCCCACCCAGCTCACCCCGGTCACGAGGAGCGCTCCCCCCATCGCCGGCCAGAATCCGGCGACGTGGAACCCCGGGATGAACGCGGACACCAGCCAGAAGCAGAGGCCGTTGAGCACGAAGATGAAGAGGCCGAGGGTGACGAGGGTGATGGGCAGGGTGAGGATGACGAGAATGGGGCGGATCAGCGCGTTCACGAGGCCCAGCGCCACGCCCGCCCCCAGCGCGGGGAGCAGGCCATCTACCTGGATGCCAGGAACTATGAGTCCAGCCAGTACGATCGCCACCGAGTTGAGCAGCGCCCGCACGAGAAAACCCATTAGTGCGGCCTCCTACCTTGCCTCCTCCGAGGCTCTCGCGTATTCTGGATCACACCTTTTGTCACGCCGATCGATTGTACGCTGCGGCAGCGCAGGCGGCGAGTGGGCGATGGTGCGAGCGCATACGGTGGACGACCGCGGGGGAGCGACGTGAGACGAGCGGTGAGCGGGGCCGCGCTGGCGGCGACGTTGTGGGCGAGCGCGTGCACGGGACAGACGGCGGCGGTCACCATCGATCCGGTGATGGCGCGGGGGCCGGAGGAGGCGCCCGTCACCATCGTGGAGTTCTCGGACTACCAGTGACCCTATTGCAGACGGGCGCAGGATGCGCTCGAACAGGTGATGCGCGAATTCCCCGGCCGGGTGCGCCTCGTGTTCAAGGACTTCCCGCTGGACTTCCACGCGGGCGCGCGCCCGGCGGCGATGGCGGCGCGCTGCGCGGGGCTGAGCGGCCGCTTCTGGGAGTATCACGATCTCCTTTTCGTGGCCCAGCCCGACTTCGGGCGGGAATCCCTGCTGCGCTATGCGGACCGCATCGGTCTCGACCGCACCGCCTTCGCGGAGTGCCTGGACGGGGGGCGCTTCCGCGATGCGGTGGAGCAGGACATGAGTGAGGGCCGGGCCCTCGGCGTCACGGGAACGCCCACCTTCTTCATCAACGGGCGACGGCTGGTAGGTGCGCAGCCTCTCGAGGCCTTCCGCGAGGCGGTTCGCGCCGCCCTCGACGACGCGCGCCGATGATTGGCGAGCCGCAGCCGCAGGCGAGGCGAGCGGATACATGATGAAAGTCGAGCGGAGCGAGGCAGCTCCAACAAGCGTGTACGTGAGCGCGGCGGAGGTGCCGTGGGTGGAGCGGCGCCCCGGCGTGTTCTGGAAGGTCCTCTGGCAGGATGGGGACGGCCACAAGGCCATCCTCATGCGATACGAGCGAGGCGCGACGATCCCGCGCCACCGCCACCTCGGCGACGAGCAGATCTGGGTGCTCGAGGGCAGCGTGGCGGACGATACCGGGGTGTGCACTGCAGGCAACTACGCCCGGCGCCCGCCGGGCTGTGTCCACAGCGTCAAGAGCGAGACGGGCGCGCTGGTCCTCGCCGTGACGTCCGGACCAACGGAGGCCGTCTGAGATGGAGCGTCGCGTGAACCACGTGCGCAAGGCACTCGGGACGAAGATCCGGTCCCTGCGGAAGGAGCGCGGTTGGAGCCAAGAGGCGCTCGGAGAGCGCTCCGCGCTGTCCGGGAAGTTCATCGGCGAGGTCGAGCGCGGGGAGAAGTCCATCTCGGTGGACAGCCTCTACCGCGTGTCGGTCGCGCTCAAGATCGCGCTGCGGAAGCTGATCGACCTGCCCGCGCGACCGCAGTAGCGGCCGAGGCGGGATCAGCCCTCGACGCGACCGAAGTCGAGGGCGCCGGCGAGCGTGCCGAGGAGCAGGGCGAGGTTTGCCCGCACGCCGTCGTCGTAGCCCGCCCCCGCGGCGTCCCCGCCGTAGAAGGTGGCGAGGATGTGGCCCACCAGTCCCCGTCCCGCGGCGCCGTCCATCGCGCGCAGGACCGTCTCCGGATCGGGCGCGCCCAGCTCGGCGATGGCCGCCCGCGCCTCCGCGTGCGCGGCGACGAGGCGCGCCTCGGTTACCTCCGGGAACGGCCGCCCGAGGCTCGCCTCGAGAACCTTGAAGAGGAGAAAGCAGAGGCCCAGCGCGGCGCGCTGCACCGTCTCGTCCTGCCCCTGGGTGACCGCGTGCGAGAAGCCCACGACGTGCGGCTGCCGGGCGAGGAATTGCCGTGCCTCCTCGGCGGTGCTCGCGGCGTCATAGGCGGTCAACTCGCGCCACACCCCGTCCACGAGAGCCTGATCGATTGCGCGCATGTCACGCCTCGCGGCGCTCGGCGAAAACTCCTTGCTCCGGTGGGAGCCATCCGGTATGGTGAACGGCTGGAATTCTAGCACGCGGGAGCGATCAGACATGAGTGTGGAACACTTCTGGCTGACAGTGGGATTCGTCGGGCAGGCGTTCTTCTCGATGCGCTTCCTCGTCCAGTGGATCGTCTCCGAGAAGAAGCGGGAGAGCGTCATTCCCGTCTCGTTCTGGATCTTTTCGATCGGCGGCGGTCTCACCCTGCTCATCTACGCGGTGTACCGGCACGACCCCGTCTTCATCGTCGGCCAGGGCGCCGGGCTCTTCGTGTACCTGCGCAACCTCTATCTCATCCGTCGCAAGGAGCGCATGCTCGCCGAGGCCGGCGCATGAGCGGGGGAGACGCGTCGATGGATTCCCGCATCCAGTGGGGCGCGCCGCAGGCGCGCGCGCTCCTGATGATCCCCGGTCCGACCGAATTGCCCTGGACCGTCATCCAGGCCATGAATCAGCCGCCCACCATCCAGTACGACCAGCACTTCGACCTCGACGTGCTCGAGCCCGTCACGCTCGCCCTCCGGGACGTCTTCCAGACGCCGGCCGGCGAGGTCGTCGTGATGCCGGGTTCCGGGCGCACCGCGCTAGAGGCGGGGGCGGTGTCCGTGATCGAGCCGGGGGACCGCGTGCTCGTGATCGTGGCGGGGGTGTTCGGCATCCTCATGCGGGAGATCATGACCCGCGTCGGCGCCGAGGTGACGGAGTTCGCCGTCGAGTGGGGCCGCTCCCTCGACCTCGCGCGCCTCGAGCGCGAGATCGAGCGGGTCCGCCCCAAGGCGGTCACCATGGTCCACAACGAGACCTCCACCGGCACGACCTATCCGGCCGCCGAGGTGGGGAAGATCGTGAAACGCCACGACGCTCTCTACCTCCTCGACACCGTCTCCTCCCTCGCCGGCATCGACGTACGCACCGACGAGTGGGGCATCGACCTCAACATGACAGGTTCGCAGAAGTGCCTGGCCGCGCCGCTGGGAATGTCGCTGGCTTCCGTCGGTCCCGCCGCCTGGGACGCCATGGAGCGGCGCAAGCACAAGGCCAGCTCCCTCGTCTACGATCTGCTCCGCTGGAAGGAGCACTGGGTGCCCGCCTCGCGCGGCGGTCAGGTGCCCGACGGCCAGCCGAGGCGCCAGCCCATCTCCATCCCCACGCACCTCACCGCCGCCCTCGCGGAGGCGACGCGCCTCATCCGGGCAGAGGGACTGCCGAACCGCTTCCAGCGCCACGCGGTGGCGGGCGCCGCCTTCCGCGCCGGCCTGGGGGCGATGCGCCTCGAGGTCTTCCCCGAGGAGTCGATGGCGTCCAACACGGTGTCGTGCTTCAAGACGCCTGCCGGCGTGGAGCCGGCCGCGGTGGTGAAGCACATGCGCAACCGGTACGGCATCCTCATCGGGACCGGGCTCGACAAGATCCGCACCACCACCTTGCGGGTGGGCCACATGGGCATCACGGCGAGCCCGATCTACGTGCTGCCCACGCTCTCCGCCCTCGAGCTCACCCTGCGCGACCTCGGACACCGCACCGAGGCGGGCGCCGGGGTGGCGGCGGCCCAGGCGGTCTTCTCGGCCCGCGGCGCGTGATCGTCGTTCCCGACGACTTCCCCTCGGTCTTCCAGGCCTCGGCCGCCCACGAGCGCGCCAAGGCCCTCGGCGCGGTGCGCGTCTTCACCGAGCGCGGCGCCGACGATGAGGCCGAGCTGATCCGGCGCATCGGGGAGGCGCGTGTCGCCGTGAACATCCGCGCCCACGCGCGCTTCACCGACGGCGTCTTCGGCGCCTGCCCGGCGCTCAAGATGGTCTCGGTGTGGGGGACCGGCACCGACAACATCGATCTCCACGCCGCGGGAATGCGCGGCGTCACCGTGTGCAACACGCCCGGCGTCAACGCTTTCGCGGTGGCCGAGCATGCCCTCGCCCTCATGCTCGCGGTGGGGCGCAAGATCCCCGCCATCGACCGGGAAATGCGTGGGGGCAAGTGGCCGCGCGAGATGCTCACCCAGCTTCTCGGCAAGACCCTCGGCGTCTTCGGGATGGGCACCATCGGCGCCCGCGTTGCCTCCCTCGGGCGCGCGATCGGGATGGACGTGCTGGCGTGGAGCGCCCGTGGGGACGAGGGTCGCATCCGCGCCGCCGGCGCCAAGCCCGCGATGAAGGACGACATCCTCCGCCAGGCCGACGTCGTGAGCCTGCACGTGCGCCTCACCGACGACACGCGCGGCTTCATCGGACGAAAGGAGCTGGCCCTCATGAAGCCCGGCGCCATCCTCGTCAATACCGGCCGGGGCGCCCTCGTCGAGCGGGACGCTCTCCTCGCGGCGCTCCGTGAGCGGAAGATCCTCGGGGCCGGGCTCGATGTCTTCCACCAGGAGCCACTCGCCGCCGACGATCCCATCGTCACCCTGTCCAACGTCGTCCTCTCCCCCCACAATGCCGGGCAGACTCCCGAGGTCGTGCGCGACGGACTCCTCCGCGCCATCGCCAACGTCGAGCACTTTCTCGCGGGCAAGCCCACCGACGTCGTCGTCGCCCCCGTCCGTTGACCGTATGGTCCTCAGAGAGGACCGCGGCGGGGTGGCGGTGCTGCGTCTCGCGCACGGCCGCGCCAACGCGCTGGATCCGGAGGTGCTGGGGGCGCTCGGCCAGGCGCTCGAGGCGGCGGCCTCCGCGCGGGCGGTGGTCCTCACCGGCACCGGCGCCATGTTCTCGCCGGGCGTGGACCTCAAGCGGCTGGCCGCGGGCGGACCCGACTACCCGGCCGCGCTCATCCCCACCCTCGTCGACTGCTTCACCCGGCTCTTCTACCATCCCCGGCCCGTGGTGGCGGCGATCAACGGTCACGCCGTCGCGGGGGGATGCGTGATCGCCTGCGCCGCCGACCGCCGACTCGCCGCCCGGGGCGCCGCGCGGCTCGGCGTCACCGAGCTCCTCGTGGGCGTGCCCTTCCCCGCCATCGCCCTGGAGATCATGCGGGCGGCGGTGCCGCGGCGTCATCTCGCCGACATGGTCTACGGCGGGCGGACCTGGGATGTGGGCGAGGCGCAGGCCCACGGGCTCGTCGACGCCGTCGTCGAGCCGGGAGCGTTGCTGGATGCGGCGGTCGCCGCCGCCGAAGCCCTCGCCGCGATCCCCGCCGAAAGCTTCGCCTTGACCAAGGCACAGCTACGCCAGCCCGCGCGCGATTTCCTCGCCCTCCACGCCGCGCGGATCGACCGGGAGGCGCTGCGGTGCTGGAGCGCGCCGGAGGCGCAGGACGCGATCCGGCGCTACGTGACGAAGACCCTCGGCGGCGCCCCGCGAGCCTAGACGATCCCGCGGATCGCCGCGATCAGATCCTCGCGCGACGGGATGACCGCCTTCTCCAGCGTGTCGTTGTAGGGCATCGGCACCGCGCGCGCCCCCACTCGCACGACCGGCGCGTCGAGGTCGTCGAGGGCGCGCTCCATGACCAGCGCGGCCAGCTCGCCGCCCCAGCCGCCCCGCTTCACCGCCTCGTGGGCGACGACCAGGCGCCCCGTCTTCCTCACCGAGGCGAGGATGGCCTCCTCGTCGAGCGGCACGAGGGTGCGCGGATCGATCACCTCCACGCTGATCCCGTCCCGCTCGAGCTCGAGGGCGGCGGCGAGCGCCTTCCCCACCATGCCCTGAGTGGCGACCACGGTGACGTCGGTGCCGGCGCGCTTCACGTCGGCGCGTCCGATGGGGATCACGTACTCGCCTGCCGCCACCTCGCCCTTGGTCGGATAGAGCATCTTGTGCTCGAGGAAGATGACGGGGTTGTCCTCCCGGATGGCGGCGGCGAGGAGCCCCTTGGCGTCGTAGGGCGTCGACGGCGCGATCACCACGAGGCCGGGCACGTGGACGAACCAGGCCTCCAGGCTCTGGCTGTGCTGGGCGGCAAGGCGGATGCCGCCGCCCTGGGGCCCGCGGATCACCAGGGGGACGGTGGGGCGACCGCCGAGCATGTACCGGAACTTGGCCGCCTGGTTCACGATCTGGTCCATGGTCATGGCGATGAAGTCCCAGATCTGGATCTCCACGATGGGCCGGAGTCCCGCGATGGCCGCGCCCACGCCCATCCCGACGAAGCAGGGCTCGGAGATCGGCGTGTCGCGCACGCGGTCCTCGCCGAAGCGGTCGCGCAGTCCTCGCGACGCCCCGAAGATCCCCCCGATCAGGCCCACGTCCTCACCCATGAGGAAGACCCGCTCGTCGCGCGCCATCTCTTGATGGAGGGCCTCGTTCAGCGCCTCCACGAACGTGATCTCGCGTCCACTCCGGCTCGCCGGCTCGGGCGTCGCCACGTGCGGCGCGTACACCGCCGCCTCCATCATTTCCACCGTCGGCTCGGGGCTCGCCATGCCGAAGCGCACCGCCTCGTCCAGCTCGCGCTCGACCTCCTCGCGCAGCTCCTTCAGGCGCATCTCGGCGACCCCCGCCTCGGCGAGCCGTCGCTCCACCCGCGCGATGGGGTCGCGCTGCATCCACTCGAGCTCCTCCGCCTTGGTTCGGTAGTCGGGGAGGTTGGCGCGCATGCTGTGGCCGCCCCAGCGGTAGGTAACCGCCTCCACGAGGCTCGGCCCCTCCCCCGCCCGCGCGCGCGCCACTGCGGCGCCGACGGCGTCGTGCACGGCGACGAGGTCGTTGCCGTCCACGCGCGCGGCGGGAATGCCGTAGGCCGTCGCCCGCGCGCTCGGCCCGTCGCCCGCGGTCGTGCGGCTCTGGTCGGTGGACAGCGCGTACTTGTTGTTCTCGCAAACGAAGATGAAGGGCAGCTTCCACACCGCGGCGAGGTTCATGGTCTCGGCGACGATGCCCTGATTGGCCCCACCGTCGCCGAAGAAGGAAAGGACCACGCGGTCGGTGCCGCGCAGACGGTTGGCGAGAGCGGCGCCCGCG
>JBKPDT010000268.1:0-23350 GCA_046728035.1 Candidatus Methylomirabilota bacterium
ATGCCTTCGCCCCCGCGATAGAGGCGATAGATGTGCCGGCCCGCGTCGGGGGCATCCCGCGACTCCACCTTGATGACTTCCGCCCCCATGTCCGCCAGGTACATGCCGCAGAGGGGGCCCGCGATCAGATGCGCGAGCTCGAGCACGCGCACGCCTTCGAGCGGGAGCAGGGAGCCCTCGGCCATGGCCGCCATACGCTACCATACATCCGCTCCGCGCGGCTGGCGGCGCGGCGATTGCTCGAGAGGTTACAGCGCGCGACGCTTTCTCCAGCGCGCCTCCAACGCCGCCGTGTACTCCGCCCCGAGGACCATCACGATTCCGGAGTAGTAGACAAACATGGTGAGCGCGACGAGGAAGCCCAGCGCGCCGTAGATCTGGTCGTAGACGCCGATCGACAGGATATACCAGCGGAAGATCTGCTTGGCGATCTCCCACAGGAGGCTCGCGAGAACGGCGCCGGCGAGCGCGGCGCCCACGTGCACGCGGCGCGTGGGGAAGTACCGGTACACGACGAAGTAGAGCCCGGTGTTGAAGCCCAGGGCGAGGGCGAGGAACATGTAGCGTACCCACTGCCGCGGCATGTGCGCGGGCGCGAGGACGAACGTGCGCAGCCAGAAGAAGAGGTCGGTGATGAGCATGCTCGCCACGAAGAGCACGCTGATCACCGCCAGCATCACCACGTCCCACAGCATGCCGCGGAAGAAGCCCCGGCCGCGCCGTTCCGCGAAGACGACGTTCATCACCATGCGGAGGCAGGCGAAGAGCTGGGTGGAGAAGAAGAGGAGGATCACCGTCCCGATCACCCCCGAGGTCTTGCGGGTGGCGATCAGGTGCGACAGCATCTCGGAGAGCTCCTTCTTGTAGACGGGGACGATCTGCGAGAGCTGGTTCAGCACCGCCGCGGTGGCCGCCTCGCTGGTGAGGAGGTAGCCCATGGCGGAGACGAAGAGAAACAGCATGGGGACGAGGCAGACGAGGAAGAAGAAGGACAGCCCGGCCGCCAGAAAGAGGCCGTTGTCCTGCATGAAGTCCCGGAGGGCGTGCCAGAACGCGACGATCACGATCGAATCGCGGCCGGGGTGAGCGGCGCGCCCGGGCTAGACGTTGGCCCGGATGAGGCCCCCGTCCACCTGCACCGCCGAGCCGGTGATGTAGGACGCGCGCGCGGAAGCGAGAAACACCACCATGCTCGCGAACTCCTCCGGCGTCCCGACGCGCCCCATGGGAATGTCCGACGAGGAGGCGGCGATCTGCGCCTCCAGCGTCCGGCCGGAGGCCTCCGCCCGCTCCTGCTGGTGGCTGACGAACCGGTCGGTCATGATCCGGCCGGGCAGGACGAGGTTGACGGTGATCCCGTCCTTGGCGAGGTCGACCGCGAGCGTCTTGAAGAGGCCGGCCAGCCCCGGCCGGATGCCGTTCGAGAGGACGAGCCCGTCCACCGGCTGTTTGACGGAGGTGGACTGGATGGCGAGGATCCGCCCCCACTGCTTGGCTTTCATTCCGGGGAGGATGTCGCGGATCAGCCGCACCGTCGAGAGGTGGACCTGCTCGAAGGCCTGCAGCCACTGGGCATCCGTCATCTTCTCGAAGGAGCCCGGCGGAGGTCCGCCCACGTTGGCGACGAGCACGTCCACCCCGCCCCACGCCTCCCGCGTCCGCGCGATGGCGCGCGCGCAGTCCTCCGCCCGCGAGAGATCGGCGGCAACCGAGAGCACCTCGGCGCCGGTCTTCCCCTCCACTTCGGCCGCCGCCTCCTTCAGGGCAGCCTCGCCCCGCGCGCACATCGCCACCCGCGCGCCCTCCGCGGCAAGCCCGATCGCGCACGCCTTCCCCATTCCCTTGCTCGCCGCCGCCACGAACGCCACCTTGCCCTTGAGTCCGAGATCCATGCTCTCCCCTCAGCGCGCCTCGCGCGCCCGCTCGAGCTCGCCGAGCACCGGTATCGCCGCGATGGCGGCCTCGTCGAGATAGTCCCAGTAGATGCCCCGGGGGCGCGGCAGCCCGCGCGCGCAGCGCAGGAGGCCCTCGGGGGTCACGATCCAGTCCAGCGTGATGTCGTGAGGCAGCCGGGGCAGCTGGTGAGGCACGATTTGCAGTGGATGCACCGTCGTCACCACCGGGGTGCGCTCCCCGATGAGCCCCCTCGCCCGGAGCATCGCGTACTCGAGGTCGGAGTACCCGCCGCCCTTTCCCAGTCGCGCCCCGCGCCCGTTCACCACCACCGAGCCGCAGACGATGAGGTCCACCGGCCGCATCTCGTCGAGGCGCACCGGACGGCCGTGCACCGCCGCCCCCTTGATGGTGGCCGCCTTCGGCCCGTGAGCGCCGAGGCGCGCGGGGTCCAGCTCGAGGAAGGGCTCCTCCGCGCGCAAGCGCGGGACCGCGACGTAGACGAGCTTGCCCTCCCGCAGGGCCATGCGCCGCACCGGGAGCTGAGGGGCGTCGGGATTGATCTTGACCACGCGCGCCCGCTTCCACTCCGGCAGGGACTGGAGCTGTAGCGCCGCGCGCTCCGCCCCTGCGAAGTTGGGGATCCGTCCCTTGGCGCCTGGAAACCGTGCGGCGCCGTGGATCTCCATGGCGCGCCACACGCGCTCGCGCATCTCTTGCTTGCCGACCGACACCACCATCCCCGCGACTGACGCTACCGCTTGAGGTGTTGCCCGAAGAAGCGTTCGACCTGCCGGTAGGCGTCGGCGGCGGCCTCGGGCTGGTAGGACACCGTGGCGCCGCGGCCGCCCGGCTTGAAATCGTTGCCGACATCGGCGAGATACTCGTGCTTCTGGCCCTCGACGTCGAAGTAGTGGTAGGCCCCGGGATAGACGACGATGGCGGTGTTGGCTCCGCGGGACTTCATGGACTCCACCATCTGTCGGCAGAGATCAGGGGGGGTCCAGTCGTCGGCTCCACCGATGAGGACCAGCAGCGGGCGCACCGCCAGCTGGGGGATGAGGGATCGGCAGCCGCCCGGATAGACACCCACCGACGCCGCGAAGCCGGGCTCGGGAATCTTCACGCCGCGTCGGGCGGCCCGCTCGAGGCTCGGCCCGTTGACCACCGACATCGCGTAGACGCCGCCCTGCGAGAAGCCGATGGCGCCGACGCGGTCCTTGCGGACGTCCGGCTGCGCCTGGAGCCAGCGGAGCGCGCCGAAGGCGTCGTCGAGCCGCGCGGTGACGGGGATATCTTCGGGCGTCTCGGGGGCGCAGTCGCCCTTTACCTTCCGTGGCCCGAAGCTGTCGACGACCATGCCCACGTAGCCTCGGTCGGCGAACCAGCTCGACCACCGTTCCAGCTGGGGCGAGAGGCCGCCGCAACCGTGCAGGATCACCACCGCGGGGAACGGGCCCGCGCCGGAGGGACGCGTGACGATGGCGTTGACCGTCTCTGGTTTGTCGGGCGTCACGTTCTGATAGGTGATGCGCGTGGGACTCGCGCATCCGACGGTGAACGCCGAAAGAAGGAGCGCGACGAGTATCCGGCTCCGCATGGCGGCCCAGCATAACGGATCACGCTCGCCACCGCCAGCCCTTCGGCGCTGGGGTAGAATCACGAGAAGGAGGAGCTCGCCATGGCCGCCGTCCACATCGTCGAATACGCCGACTATCTTTGACCGTGGTGCTATCCGGCGGCGGTCCGCCTCCGGCGGCTCAAGGACGAGATGGGCGATGACCTCGTGATCGAGTGGCGGGCCTTCCCGCTCCGCCCCGAGCCGGACCCGAGCGTGCGGTTCAAGGGCACGTACCGCGAGCAGGGCTGGAAGCGGTGCAATGCCATGGCCGAGCCCGATGGGATCCATTTCACGCCGTGGCCGCGCGATGACTACCCGAGCTGGTCCCTGCCCGCGCTGGAGACCGCCAAGTGCGTGGCGCTCCAGGGCCCGGAGCTCTTCGAGCGCCTGCATCTCCGCCTCTACGATGCCTTCTTCACCCGCAGCGTCAACATCGCCGATCCCGACGAGCTCCTGCCCGAGGTGCGGGAGTCGGGAGCGGACGTGGCGCGCTTCGTGGTCGACTTCGAGGCGGGTCGCGGGCGGGCGCCGGTGCTCGATGATTATGAGGGGGCGGTCACCCGGGATCGTGTGCGCGCGATTCCCACCATCATCGTCGAGGGCGGGGCGCGCCTCACCGGGCTCGTGGACCTGCCGACCTATCGCAAGGCGATCGAGGGCGGCTAGCCGTCCGGGACCCATGGACGACACCGAGCGCCTCGACGAGGCGCGGGACGAATTCCGGCGCGCCTACGAGCACCACATGGCTGGCCGCATCGACGAGGCCATGGAGGGCTACCGGCGCTCCATCGCCGCCCACCCCACCGCCGAGGCCCATACCTTCCTCGGCTGGGCGATGTCCTCCCGGGGGGGGCACGAGGAAGCCATCGCGCAGTGCAAGATGGCCATCGCCCTGGATCCGGCATTCGGGAATCCCTACAACGACATCGGCGCGTACCTGATCGAGCTCGGCCGGCACGACGAGGCGCCGGACTGGCTCGCGCGGGCGAAGACGGCCCCGCGCTACGAACCCCGGCAGTTCCCCTACTTCAACCTCGCCCGCGTCTACGTGAGACAGAACCGCCTTCGCGAGGCCATCGCGGAGCTGCGTCTGGCCCTCGCCATCGAGCCGCGCTACGAGATCGCCCGCCGGGAGCTCACGCGCCTGCAGGCGCATCTGAGCCGGCTCAATTGAGCCCGATTCCGCTCCCCTTCTACGGCAACCCCCTTCTCTTCGGACGGGACGACACGCAGGGCCTCCTCGCCTTCGTGCCCGGCGAGCACGCCGTGCGCGCCTATTCCCGGCGCGACGGCGCCATCGTCACCACCGACGAGCCCTTCCGGCCGTTCATCCTCCTCGCCGACCCGGACCTCCTGGAGGGCTTCAAGGGCGAGCGCGAGCTGACGCCGCTCGCCGGCGAGGGCGCCTATCGCTGGCTGGCGACCTTCGCGGCGTGGAGCCTGGCCGTGCAGGCGCGCGAGCATTGCCGCCGCGTCTCCGGACGGACGGCCGGCGACCCCCAGGGCCCGTACCTCTTTCTCGCGGATCCCGTGCACCAGTACCTCCTCCGAACCGGTCGCACGTCGTTCCGCGGGATGACCCTGGGCGATCTCCGGCGGCTGGCGCTCGACATCGAGGTGCTGACGACGGCGGGCTTCGAGTTTCCCAACGCCACGCGGGAGGGCGACCGGATCATCGCGATCGCCCTCGCAGACTCGACGGGATGGAGCACGGTGCTCTCCGGCGCCGAGATGGACGAGGCGGAGCTGCTGCGGGCGTGCTCGCGGCTCATCGCAGAGCGCGATCCCGACGTGCTCGAAGGGCACAACATTTTCCGCTTCGACCTCGAGTACCTCGAGGCCCGCGCGCGGCGCCATCAGGTGGCGCTCGGCTGGGGGCGCGACGGCTCGGTGCTGCGCGGGTATGCCTCGCGCATGCAGGTCGCGGAGCGCACCATCGCCTACCGGCGTTACGAGGTGGCCGGGCGCCACATCGTGGATACCTGGATGCTCGCCCAGCTCTACGACGTGGCCGCGCGCGACCTCGACTCCTATGGACTCAAGGACATCGCGCGCCACTTCGGGGTGGCCGCGCCGGACCGGACCTATCTACCACCGGAAGACATCCCCCGCATCTTCCGGGAAGACCCGGCGCGGCTCATGGCCTACGCGCGCGACGACGTGCTCGAGACGCTCGGGCTCTCCGCCGTCCTGTCGCCCCCCTACTTCGTCCAGGCCCAGGCCCTGCCCTTCGACTACGAGTCGGTGGTGCTGCGAGGCAATGCGACGAAGATCGACGCCCTGCTCCTTCGCGAGTACCTTCACCGCGGTCAGGCGATTCCGCGCGCGGCCACCGGCCAGTCGGTGGCAGGCGGCTTCACCGCCGTGTACCAGCAGGGGGTGGCCCGAAACGTCCTCCACGTGGACGTGACCTCGCTCTACCCCTCGCTCATGCTCGCCCAGGGGATCATGCCGGCGGGCGACACGCTGGGCATCTTCGGAGAGATGCTGCGTGACCTGCGCGAGTTCCGGGTGGCCGCCAAGCGTCTCGCCCGCGAAGCGGACCGGGAGGTGGATCGCCTCCTCCTCGGCGCCCTCCAGCAGACCTTCAAGATCCTCATCAACTCGTTCTACGGGTATCTCGGGACGGGCTTCGGCCACTGGAACGACTTCGAGGCGGCCAACCGCGTCACCGCAGAAGGCCGCCGCCTCGTCACCGGGCTGGTCGAGCGCCTGGGGACCCTGGGCGCCACCGTCCTCGAGGTGGATACCGACGGCCTCTACTTCGTCCCGCCCGATCACCTGTCCGCCGTCGAGGTCGAGGACGACCTCCTCGCGCGGCTCGGCGAGGGCTTTCCCGAAGGCATCCAGCTCGAGCTGGGCGGCCGCTACCCCGCGATGTTCAGCTACAAGATGAAGAACTACGTGCTCCTCGACGGCGGCGGCAAGCTCCTCGTCAAGGGCTCCGGGCTCCGATCGCGGGGCATCGAGCTCTTCCAGCGGCAGTGGATGCAGGAGATGTTCCGGCTCCTCCTCACCGGCCGTCGCGCGGAGATCCCCGACCTCGTCCGCCGCTGGGAGGAGGACTTCATGGCGCGCCGCGTGCCGGTGCGCCAGTTCATGAAGACGGAGACCCTCCAGGAGTCTCCGGGCGCCTACCGCGACAAGGTGGCGGCGGGCACGCGCAACGCGGGCGCCGCCTACGAGCTGGCCCTGCGCGCGGACCGTCCCTATCAGGCGGGCGACCAGGTCTCCTACTACGTCACCGGCGAGAGCGCCCGGATCACGGTGATCGAAGCCGCGAAGCTCGCCGCGGCCTGGGACCCCGCCGCGCCCGACGAGAACACCGCCTACTATCTCGCCAAGCTCCGGGAGCTCGCCGAGAAGTTCCTCCCCTTCGTCGAGCAGGACGGCCTGATGGTGGTGACGGTGGAGGAAGAGGAAGCGCCGGTCCCTGTCCAGGGGACGCTCGACTTCGGCGTCTGACCCACCGGGCCGGACGCGCGTCCCGCCGCGCTACCAGACCAGCTCGAGCTGGCGCGCGGGCGTCGGGGCCTCCCGGCGGACGCGGTCCTCGCGCGTGAGCCCGCCGAGTCCGACCTCGCGGGCGAGGCGCTCCACCCTCTGCTCCACGGACTGGCGGTAGTCGGCCTCCGCGCGCGTGCCCTGCGCGTACAGAGCCTCGTAGCGGGTGGTGAGCCACGGAAGCTCGCGACGCACGAAGTCGAGGAAGAAGCCGCGAGCGCTGCCGCGCAGGAAGAGCACGTTCCACACCGCCTCGCGGGCGCCCGCCTCGCGGGCGGCCACGAGCAGCTCGCGCAGGCCGGCCTCTCCGTCGGTGATGCCGGGCAGGATCGGCATGACGAAGAGGCGTACGGGGATCCCCGCCTGGTCGAGGGCCCGCATGGTCGACAGGCGGAGATCCGGGCGCGGAGCGCGAGGCTCGAGCAGGCGGAGCAGGTCGGCGTCGAGACTGATGAGGGAGATGTTCACCATGAGGGACGACCCGGCGGCGATCTCCTTGAGGAGGTCGAGGTCCCGCACGATCGAGGCACACTTGGTGGTGATGCCCAGACGCAGCCCGCGGACGCGCGTGATGGCGCGCAGGACGTCGCGGGTCACGCGGAATCGCCCCTCGGCCGGCTGGTACGGATCGGTGGCGGTGCCGATGGCCACCTCCTCGCCGCTCGCGCGCGCCTTCTTGAGCGCCTGGTGGAGCCGTCCCGGCTCGGCACGCTTGACGTAGATCCGCGACTCGAACTCGGAGGGATCCGCGTGGCCGAGGTATTCGTGAGTCGGCCGCGCGTAGCAGTAGACGCAGCCAACCTCGCAGCCGCGGTACGGATTCACGGTCCAGCCGAACGGCATTCCGCCGCCGGGTCCCGGCTTGAGGCGATTCATGAGCTCGACGCTCTGGAGCTCTTGAAAAGTCGTGGCGCGGCGGCTGTCGACGACCTCGCCGATTCGCCGGACAAAGCCGGGCGCGGGCACCCCGGGTACGGTCCGCGCTGGGATCCGAGACGACCTCTCCATGTGTTGAGTATACACCCGCGTCAAAAAAGCCCCGGGGCTTGCGACCCCGGGGCTCGCGTTCGTTCCGGGCGGCTAGCGCCGCCAGCCTCCTCCGCCCCCTGGGCCACCGCCGGGCCGCGGGCCGCGGTCGGGTCGGGGGCCACCCGACCCCCGCTGGGGCTGGGGCCGCGCCTCGTCGACGACGAGATTCCGGTCCCGGAAGAGGCGGCCATTCAACATTTCTATGGCCTTGGAGGCCTCTTCCTTGCTGGCCATTTCCACGAAGCCGAACCCGCGCGGCCGCCCCGTGAACTGGTCGGTGACGATCCGGACCGACTCGACGACGCCCGCTTGCTGGAAGAGCTCGCGCAGGTCCTCTTCGGTCGCCTGGAAGGAGAGATTACCGACAAAGAGCTTAGCGGGCATTGCGAACCTCCTGCCGCACCCAGGACGGAAGTCACCCTCCCCCGGCTCACCTGCGGCGTGTGGGGCACCGCTCCCCGGACCAGCCACTCCGTCAGATGGGACTCGCGGACCGCGTCCTCCAACGGGTTGGCATACCCTAGTGATGGCCCCTGGGGCTGTCAAGCGATTTTTCTGGCAGGAAGTTCCCTATTTCACGATGTTGCGATGCGGTCACCGGGCTCGCGAGATCATAAAAACACACCGCGCGTGATGCCTCCGTCCACCGTGATCGTAATTCCGGTCAAGAAGGTTGCGCGTTCCGAGGCGAGGAATACGATCAGATCCGCCACTTCCTCCGGCAGCGCGATGCGTCCGAGGGGAAGCTCTGCGGCACGCGCTTTCTCAAATGTGAACACGTCCTGTCCTGCCGCCTCAGCTTGCTGCCGCAGGAGCGTGTCCCATCGTTCTGTCTTCACGGGCCCCGGCGACACGCCGGTGACGAGCACGCCGTCGCGCGCGCCGAGATCGGCGAGGGCCTTGGTGAAGTTGATGAGCGCGGCGTTGGCCGCGCCGCCCATCATGTAGGTGGTGGCGGGGTTGCGCGCCGCCGCGCCCACCACGTTGATGATGCGTCCCCGACCTTGCCGCTGCATGTGCGGGAGGGCTTCGCGCGCCATCCGGATATAACCGAGCAGCTTGAGGCTCCAGCCCCGCATCCACTCCTCGTCCGGGGTGGCGAGGAAGTCACCGCCCTTGATGGCCCCTGCGTTGTTGACGAGGATGTCGAGACGTCCGAGGCGGGCGTGGGCATCCGCGACCAGACCGCGGACGCCCTCGAGGGTGGACAGGTCCACCGCCGCCGTCTCGACCCGGCGGCCCGTCGCCGCTTCGATGTCTTTCGCGGCGCCGCCGAGGACCGTCGCGTCGCGCGCGGCGATCATCACGCGAGCACCCTCCGCGGCGAGTCCCTGCGCCGCCGCGCGCCCGATGCCCTTGCTCCCGCCCGTCACCAGCGCCGTCTTGCCCGCGAGTCCGAGATCCATGGCGATTCCGTCTCCCTTATCCGTTCCCCGATGTGGTGTGCCGCACGATGAAGTCGTCCCAGCCTGCCGCGGGGAGCGCGCGCGCCCACGCGGCCGCCTCCTCGTCGCGGCCGTAGTGCTCCTTCATGTAGGTCTCCGCCTCGACGCGGCGGCGGAAGAGCCGCCAGACGTGCGCGGTGCTGCCGCCCGGCCGACGGAGGAAGAAGACCGGGTCATCGGGCGAGGCCGGCTCGTAGGTGACCCGCTCGCCGGCGGCATCCAGGGTGATCCAGGCCGCGGCGATCCCGTGCGCGGACAGCACCCGTCCGCGGAGCGACTCCTCGGTGGGCAGCGACTCGACGTCGCAGAGGCGCGGCCCGTAATAGACGGGCACGCGCGCGCCGTCCACGCTCAGCCGCACCGGCAGCGGCTCTCCGGCGGCGTCGAGCAGGGCCTTGCTGGTCTCACCGATCCAGCACTCGCCGGCCACCTGCAGGTCGGGCCAGGCCTCGACGACGTGGCCCGACGGCACCTGGCGGCGGCGGCGCGCGATCTCGGCGGGATCGCCGACGAGGAAGAGGCGACTCATCGCGCCGCTTGCCGGGCGCGTGGGAATCGCGGGACCGCGCCGACGTCGGATCCCGCGGCGGGGCCGGCTTGAGCGTCGCCGAGCGCGGCGAGGGCGGCGCCGCAGCGCCTGGCGCCGGCCGCGAAGTCCTCGAGCGGCAGGTCGGGCAGCGCCCCCGCGGTGAGCTTGGCGGCGCCGTCATGGAGCAGCGCCAGCGCGCCGCGGCGATTGCCGTTGACGAGGTGCTGAAAACCCACCGCGACCTGGATGAGCCCCTGCAGCGCCTCGCGCGCGCGGCCAGTGGCCCGGAACCAATGCGGCTCGAGGAGCTCGTGGACCTCGAAGAAGAGTCCGGCGTCGAAGAGCGCCGCGGCGGCGTCGAGGGCCTCGGCCAGGGGGGGCGGGGCCGCGACGAGCGGCCGGTCGCGCAGCACGTTCCAGCCGCCTTGCGCGCGGCTGGCGAGCTCTCCCGCATGCGAGGCGAACCCGCTCCGCACGGCGAGCCCATCCCGCCCGCGCTCGAAGAAGTCGGCGGGGAACCGCTCGGGCAGCCGGCGGCCGTCGAACGCGTGGGGATCGGCAGACACCGCGGCGAGCGCGGCCAGGCCCTCGCGCGCGGCGGGATCGTGGATCGCGTCGAGGATCAACTCGGCCAGCCGGTTGCGAAGGGGGAGCGGCAGGGCCACCGCTCGCTCAGACGCGCTCGACGCGCGTGCCGGCGAGGAGGTCGTGGAGCCCGCGCCGGTCGCGCCGCAGTGCCGCCACCGCGAGCCCCGCGCCGACCGGCAGGGCGGCGAGGATCCACGCGAGCGTGCGGCCCATCGCGCGTCGGAACGAGAGCGGGCCGCCCTCGAGGGTGACCACGCGCGCGCCGACCAGCATCTTGCCCATGGTCTGCCCCCAGAGCCAATGGAACAGCACCGAGTAGAGGAGGGGGAGAAACCACTGGAACGCCGTCATGGCCGCGTTCAGCACGCGGGCGGCCCGCCCGGCGTCGCCCCAGAGGAGCGCGGCCGCCCCGCTCGCCACCCCGAACAGGATGACGAGGAACACGTAGTCGAGGATCAACGCGCCGCCGCGCCGCCAAAATCCCGCAGGCCGCGGCGACGGCGTAGGCGCCGCCTCGACGGGCTCGATCTCATGCAGCGTCTCGGCGACCTGGTCCATCGCCGGGATTATAGCCCGGCACAAGCAGGGCCAGCCGCACGCGAGGCGCGTGGATATATAATCGCCCCATGATTCGGGTGGCCGACGCGCAGGCGCATATCCTCGCTCAGGTGGTGACGGTATCGCCGCCGCAGATCGTGCCGCTCACCGGCGCACTTGGGCGGATCCTCGCGGAGGACGTGCGCGCTCCCATCGACGTCCCCCCCACCGACAACTCGGCGGTGGACGGCTACGCCGTCACGCATGTCGAGATCCCCGCGGGCGGGCGGTGCGAGTTCGCGCTCGTGGGCGAGCTCGCCGCCGGCGGCGTCTTCGCGGGCGCCATCGAGCCGGGCCAGGCCCTCCGCATCATGACCGGCGCGCCCCTGCCTGCCGGCGCCGACACGGTGTATCCGCAGGAGGTGGTCGAGCGGGCAGACGCGCGGATCACCGTCGGCCCCATCGAGCGCGGCGTCAACACCCGGCGCCGGGGCGAGGACGTTTGCGCGGGCAGCGTGGTCCTGGCCGCCGGCTGCGTGCTCCGGCCGCAGGAGCTGGGCGTGGCCGCCTCGCTCGGCTTCCCCCAGCTCCTCGTGCGCCAGCGCCCCCGGGTGGCGATTCTGTCCACCGGCGACGAGGTGGTGGAGCCGGGCGACGCGCGCAAACCGGGCCAGATCTTCGACTCGAACCGCTTTTCGCTCCATGGGCTCGTGGAGGCGGCCGGCGGCACGGTGACCGACTATGGCATCGTGCCGGACCTGCACGACGTCCTGTATGCACGGCTCACGGAGGCCGCGCGCTCGTCCGACATCGTCCTGACCTCGGGCGGCGTGTCGGTCGGCGACTACGATCTCGTCAAGGCGGTGCTCCAGGAGGCGGGCGGCATCGACTTCTGGCAGGTGGCCATGCAGCCCGGCCGCCCGCTCGCGGTGGGGCGGATCGGCGCCGCTCATTTCTTCGGCCTCCCCGGCAATCCCGTCGCGTCCATGCTCACCTTCAGCCTCTTCGTCCGGCCTGCCATCTGGAAGCTTGCCGGCCGGCGCGATCTCTTCCCGCCCCGCTTCCACGCGGTGGCCACCGAGGCCATGCGGAAGCGGACGGGACGGCGCGAGTTCAAACGCGGCATCCTCACGTATGCCGGCGACCACTGGGAGGTGCGGACCACCGGCCCGCAAGGCTCGGGCATCCTGTCCTCGATGGCGCAGGCCGACTGCTGCATCGTGATCGAGGAGGAGCGCGGCGACGTTCAGGCGGGCGAGCGCGTCTGGGTGGAGCTTTTCCAGTGAGGCGGGCGCTCGCCGGCGGCTTCGCCGCTCTCGCGCTCCTCGCCCTCGGCGCCGCCCCGGGCGGCGACCCCGAGGTGCCCGAGCGATACATCTCGGTGGACGAGGTGAAGGCGCTCCTCGATCTCCGGCAGCGGGTGGTCTTCGTGGACGTCCGGACGCGGGAGCAGTTCGACGAGCTGCACATCGCGGGCGCCCGCAACATCGTGCTCCGCGACCTGCCGAGGCGCCTCGGGGACGTCCCCCGACTGGACTTCGTCGTCCTCTACTGAGCCTGTCCCCACGAGCTGGCCCGGGGGGCCTACAAGATCCTTTACCGCGCCGGGTACCGGAACATGCAGATCCTCGACGAGGGCATCCCGGGCTGGGTGCAGAAGCGCTATCCCACCGCGGTGACCGCGGCGAAGCCTCCCGGGACGCGTTGAGCCCGCGCTCGCTTGCGCCCCGGCCAAACCGTCCGTATCATCCAGAAAAATCTCAGGAGGCGTGAGCCGATGACGAAGGCGGATCTCGGCCGGCTGCAGGATATCGCGCGGGAATGCCGCGTGCAGATCATCCGGATGCTCACCCACGCCGGCTCGGGGCATCCCGGCGGCTCGCTTTCGGTGATCGACATCCTCACCGTGCTCTACTTCGGCCGCATGCGCTATGACGCCAAGCGTCCGCTGTGGGAGGATCGCGATCGCCTGGTGCTCTCCAAGGGCCACTGCGTCCCTGCCCAGTACTGTTGCATGGCCAAGGCCGGCTACTTCCCGGAGAGCATGCTCGTCACCCTGCGCAAGCTCGGCAGCCCGCTGCAGGGTCATCCCGATCGGGCGGCGCTGCCCGGCATCGAGGCGGCCACCGGCTCGCTCGGGCAGGGACTCTCGATCTCCGTCGGCATGGCACTCGGCCTCAAGCTCGCCGCCAAGACCTCGCGGGTCTACTGCATCGTGGGCGATGGCGAGATCCAGGAGGGCCAGGTATGGGAAGCGGCGATGTCGGCGCCCCAGCTCGGGAGGCCCGACCATCACGTGGACAACCTGTGCGTGATCCTCGACTACAACGGCATCCAGCTCGACGACCACGTGAAGAAGATCCTCGACCTCGACCCGGTGATGGAGAAGTGGAAGTCGTTCGGCTGGCCGGTGATCGAGATCGACGGCCACGACCTCGCCCAGATCGACAAGGCGCTCGACCAGGCCGAGGCGATCCACGGCAAGCCGACCTTCATCGTGGCGCATACCGTGAAGGGCAAGGGAGTGTCCTTCATGGAGGACAACCCCGAATGGCACGGCAAGGCCCCGACGCCCGCGGAGGCGGTGCGCGCCATCCGCGAGATCCTCGGCTTGCCGCCGACCGGCGGGGAGCCGCCGGCCTGGGCCGCGCCCATCCTCGCCGAGCTCGCCGCCATGGAGAAGAAGTGATGGCAGGCAAGGCCTCCCGCGCCGCCTTCGGCGAAGCCCTCATTGACCTGGGCGCCCGCGACGAGCGCATCGTCACGGTGGACGCCGACCTGTCGAAGTCCACCATGACCGCGAAGTTCGCGAAGACCTATCCGGGGCGGGCCTTCAACGTGGGGATCGCCGAGTCGACCATGATCGGCATGGCGGCGGGGCTGGCGTTGACGGGGCGCATTCCCTTCGCCTGCTCGTTCGCCTGCTTCCTGGCCGGCCGCTTCGAGACCATCCGCGTGTCGGTGGCGTACTCGCAGGCGCCGGTGAAGCTGGTGGGCACGCACGTGGGCGTCGCGATCGGGGAGGACGGCTACTCCCAGATGGGGCTCGAGGACATCGCCTGCCTGCGCGCGCTCCCCAACATCCCCATCGTCCAGCCCGGCGACGAGATCGAGACCAAGCAGGCGGTGGCCTGGGCGGTGGAGCATCCCGGCCCCGTGTATCTCCGCCTCACCCGCCAGAACCTCGAGACCGTCCACGGCGAGGACTATCGTTTCCAGTTCGGCCGCGCCGACGTGCTGCGGCCGGGATCCGACGTGTCGATCCTCGCCACCGGCGGCCCGCTCTGGAACGCGCTGGAGGCGGCGCGGCGGCTCGAGGCCGACGGCATCCACGCGGAGGTCCTGAACGTGGCCACCGTCAAGCCGCTCGACGAGGAGACCATCCTGCGCTCGGCAGGCAAGACGGGGCGCGTCGTCACCGTGGAGGACCACAGCATCTCCGGAGGGCTGGGCGGCGCCGTCGCGGAGCTGCTGTCCGAGGTGATGCCTACCCCGCTCCGGAAGATCGGCGTCCACGGCTTCGGCGAGTCCGGCGACTTCAAGGGCCTCTACGCCAAGCACGGCCTCGACGCCGGGGGGATCGCGACCACCGTCCGAAAGTTCCTCGCGCGCTAGAACGCCCAACCGATCTGCGCTCCGAGGTAGACGCCGAACGCGAGTGACAGCACTCCGGTGCCCATGGCAAGGGCGCGCCGCCAGGGCGCGAGCCGCCGGGCGCCCGTCGCGAAGGGCAGCGCCATGAGCGCGGTCATCGCCGTCATGCCGGCGATGGTCCCCGTCCCGAAGACGAGCAGGTAGCCCACCGAGAGATACGGGTCCGGAATGGTCCCCAGCGCGAGGAGCGCCACCGCCGCGCTGCCGGCGAGGCCATGGACCACCCCCACCAGCGCGGACCGGATGGCCTGCCCGAACCCCGCGCCTCGCATCGCCGCGGCGAGTCGCGCCGGCGGATGCACGTGCGGGTGCCGGTGCACGACCGCGCCATGCGCATGGGCGTGGCTGTGGAAGGCGGGCTGGGCATCGTGGCGGTGAGGCTCCGCGAGATGCTCGGGGGCGACGTCCGCCGCTCCGCGCGCCGCGCGGGCGATGCGCATCGCTCCCAGCACCATCAGCATCACCGCCACCGCGAGCTCGGTGGCGAGCCCGACCGTCGGCGTGACCGTCACCCGGAAGACGATGATGGTTGTCCCGACGGCGACGATCGTCACGGTGTGGCCGAGGCCCCAGAACGCGCCGATGAGGGCCCCCGCGCCGAACCGGCGCGTGCGGCTCACGATGGTCGCCACCGCCAACACGTGATCCGTGTCGGTGGCGTGCTGGATGCCGAGCAGGAGCCCGAGAAACACGGCGGACAGGCCGCCGGTGTCGTCGATCGCGGGGATCACTCCGAGAGCTTGAGGAGAAGGCCGGTGCGGCGCGACCGCGTGATGGCGGCGGACAGCGCCCAGTGCGCGAGTAGGAGATAGACGACGGTGAGCCCCAATCCCGTGGCGACGGGATACGCGTAGACGGACGGAAACCCGTAGCCCGCGCGGAAGGCATCCAGGAAGTACGTGAGCGGAATGGCCGAAGACATCACCTGCGCCCACCCGGGCAGCACCGAGACCGGATAGTAGATGCCCGCCAGCATGAGCAGGAAGTTGACGGCGGCCCATGCCGACGTCTCCGCCCGGGTACCGAACAGGATCACGAGCGCGCAGACACCGAGCCCCACGATGAGGGAACAAAGGAAACAGCCGAGCAGGAATACCGCCAGGCTTGCCGGGCCGGCGCCGACGAAGTCGAAGCCGAAGAACGAAGTGCCGATGGCCGCCATCAGCGCGAAGACCACGAGCCCCCGCCCCACCCCGACCAGCCAGGACCCCAGCGCGAGGTGCCGGATCCCCACCGGCGTGAGGAACTGGTGCTTCATGGACTTCGACCAGATGTCGAAGAGCACGACGTAGGCGACGTCGAGCTGGCACACCTGGACGGTGGACAGCGCCACCGTCCCCGCCAGGATGAAGGCGGTCATCTGGGGCGTGAGCTCAAGGAAGCGCGTGAGCAGGCCATGCGAGAGCATGGCCACGCCCGGCCAGAACGTGAGCTCGAAGACGAAGAAGATGTTCCTTCGCGCCATGACGAGGTTCCGCTGGGCGAAGGCCCAGGTGCGCGTCCACTCCGCCCACAGCCCCTCGGGCGGCAGCGTCCGGCGGGGGATGGGCTCAGCGAGCGAGCTCAACGAAGACCTCCTCGAGGTCGGGCTCGTGGACACGGCAGTCACGGACCAGCACCCCCTGCTCGTGCAGCCAGCGCAGGAGCTCGGGCAGGCGCTTGTCCACACCGTCCACCGTGGCCTCGAGGGTCTCGCCACGCCGCCGCACGTCGAGGACGCCCGCGAGCTCGGCCAGGCCGGCGGGCTCGACGGGATCGAGCCGGAGGGCCACCACCTCGCCGATGCGGATCTGACGCTTGAGGGCGTCGGCGGGCCCCTGGGCGAGGATGCGTCCGCCCTTGATGAAGGCGATCTCGTCGCAGAGCTCCTCGGCCTCACGCATGTAGTGGGTGGTGAGGATGATGGTCGTCCCCTTCTCGCGGCGGAGTCGCGCCACCTGGGCGCGAATGCGCACGGAGACGTCGGGATCCAGCCCGAGGGTGGGCTCGTCGAGGAAGAGCACCTCGGGCTCGTTGAGGAGCGCCTTCGCGAAGGCGAGGCGCTGCTTGAGCCCCGTGGACAGCTCGTTGTACTGCGTCTTCCGGTGGGGGCCCAGCTCGCAGACCTCGATGAGCGCCTCCACGCGCATCCGGAGGGTGCGGCCGTGGAGCCCGTAGAGACGGCCGTAGAAGTCCAGGACCTCGGCCGGACGCAGGCTCCAGACGAAGGAGGCATTGCCGCTCGCCATGTTCAGCCGCCGGCGCACCTCGCGGGCCTCGCGGACCACGTCCATGCCGAGGATGCGCGCGGTTCCGCCGTCGGGAATCAGCAGGGTGGCGAGGATAGAGAGCAGCGTGGTCTTGCCCGCTCCGTTCGGGCCGAGGAGCCCGAAGATGGCGCCGCGCGGGACTTCGAGGCTGGCGCCGCGGAGCGCCTCGGTGCGCCGCCGACCCAGCCATCCGCTCCGGAACGTCTTGGTCAGATCGCGGGCCTCAACGGCGAGAAGTTCGGACGCAGCCATAGGAAGTCACTGTACCATGCCGCCCCGCACGCCCGAGGTGACCTAACCTTGGCCGCCGGCTTGTGATAGAACCGGGGCGTGGATGCCGACACCTGGCGGCTGGATGCGCGCGAGCTCGCGCCGGGGAAGACGGCGAAATTTCGGCTGCGGCGCGGCGGGACGTCGGTGGAGGGCTTCGTGATCAACCACGCCGGCACCGTGTCCGCCTACGTCAACTGCTGCCCGCACGCGGGGAACCCCCTCGACCTGCGCGCCGACACCCTGCTCACCGAGGACGGGCGACACCTCGTCTGCTCCACCCACGGGGCGGTCTTCGCTCCCGACACCGGCGTCTGCGTCGAGGGCCCCTGCCCCGGCGCCCGCCTCGAGCGACTCGCCGTCGCGCGCGACGGCGATCGACTGGTGATCACGTGCCCGACATGACGCCCGACGACGAGAGCGCCGAGCTCGAGGAGGCGAACGCCCGCTTCTACCGGGCGTTCGAGGCGCTGGATCTCGCGGAGATGGACCAGGTCTGGGCGCACGGCGAGCACGTGCGCTGCGTGCACCCGGGCTGGGCGATGCTGGAAGGCTGGGAGGCGGTGCGTCAGTCCTGGGAGGCGATCTTCAAGGACAGTCGCGAGATGCGGTTCAGCCTGGGCGACGTGCAGGCGCGGGTGGGGGGCGACCTCGGCTGGGTGACCTGCGCGGAGAACATCCTCTCCCAGGTGCGAGGCAATATCGCGGTGACGACGCTCATCGCCACCAACGTCTTCGAGCGACGGGGCGCGGAGTGGCGGATGGTGCTCCACCACGCCTCCCACATCCTCACCGCCGAACCCCCCGGCGGGCGCTGAGCGGCGCGCGGGGCCCGCGTCAGCCGCGGATGGTCTTCATCACGTCCTCGTCCTCGAAGACGCGCTGCGGGCTCCCCTCGTAGATGATCTCGCCGCGATCGACGGCGTAGAGCCGGTCCGCCACCCGGGAGGCGGAGGCGAGGTTGGACGCGGCGATGAGGAGGGAGACCCCCATCGCCTTGATCTGCTTCACCGCCTCGATGAAGCGGCTCACCACCACCGGGGCCAGCCCTTCGAAGGGCTCGTCGAGAAGGAGGACCGAAGGCGACAGCGTCATCGCCCGCGCGATCGCCACCATCTTCTTCTGCCCGCCGGACAGGAAAAGGCCGCGCCGCTGGAGGAACTGGTGAACCTCAGGGAAGACCGCGTGAACGCGCGCGTCGATCCCATCCTCCCCCACGGGAGCGACGGGGCGGCCGCCGGCTCGGGCGAGCGACTGGCTGATGACGAAGTTCTCCGCCACGGTGAGGTCGGGAAAGATGCCGGCGTCCTCGGGGGAATAGCCGATACCGAGGAGCGCGCGGCGGTGCGCGGGCAGACGGGTGATGTCCTGGCCGTTCAGGATGACCCGCCCGCTCCGCACGGGCAGGAGCCCCATGATGCTGTCGATGGTGGTGGTCTTGCCGGCGCCGTTCCGGCCCACGAGACAGACGGCCTCCGCGTCGTCCACCCGGAGGTGGACGTCGCGGAGCACGTGCGCCGGCCCTCGGAAGGTGTTGACGCGCTCGATCTCGAGCATCAGGCCCCCCCCGCCGGCGTCCCGAGGAGATTGGCGGTGACCTCGGCGTTGGCGCGGATCGCGTCGGGCGTCCCGTCGGCGAGGATGCGGCCCTGGTGCATGGCCACGATGCGCGCGCAGTAGCGGAACACCACGTCCATGTCGTGCTCGATGATCACCGCGGTGATATGCCCGTCGCGGACGATCGCGGAGATGATGTCCATGATTGGGGCCTTCTCGCGCGTGCTCACCCCGCTCGTCGGCTCGTCGAGAAAGAGGAGCTTGGGCTTGAGCGCGTAGGCGACGGCGACGTCGAGCAGCTTGCGCTCCCCTTGCGAGAGCCCGCCCGCGGGCACCGCCGCCTTGGCCTCGATCCCGAACTGCTTGAGCACCGCGTGGGCCTCGTCGCGGACGACGGGATCGGCGTCGGCCCGCGCGAAGAGCCGCCGCGTCTTGCCTTCGCGGGAGAAGATGGCGAGAGCGAGGTTGTCGAGGCTCGTGAGCTGGTCGAAGAGGTTGACGAGCTGAAAGCTCCGCGCGATACCGGCGTCGATCTTCTCGTGAACGGAGGCCCGGGTGATGTCGGCGCCCTCGAACACGATGGCTCCCGAGTCGGGCGGGATGAGCCCGCTGATGAGGTTCACGAGGGTGGTCTTGCCCGCTCCGTTGGACCCGATGAGGGCGAGCACCTCGCCCTTGTCCACGCGGAAGTCCACGTGATCGACCGCGTGGGTCTCGCCGAAGGACTTGGCGAGGGCGCGCGTCTCGAGCAGGCTCATGCCGCGCTCCGCCGCGCGCGGGGCAGCCACCGCAGGGCGGAGCCCACGATGCCGGCGGGCAGGACGAGGACGAGGACCACGAGGACCACGCCGAGCACGAGCTGCCAGTACACGGTGTGGCCCACCGCGTAGGTTTCGAGGTAGTTGTAGGCCACCGCCCCGATGATGGGGCCGGCGAAGGTCTGGAAGCCCCCCAGCACGGTGAAGAAGACGATCTTGCCGGAGAAGGTCCAGTGCAGGATGTCGGGCGTGGTGAGCCCGTTGAGGGGCACCCACAGCACGCCGGCGAGCCCGGTGTAGACGCCGGAGATCACGAAGGCGACCAACCGATAGCCCCGGACGTGAACTCCCACGAACTCCGCGCGGGTCTCGTTGTCGCGGATAGCCTGGAGCGCCTTGCCGAACGGCGAGTGCACGATCAGCCACATCAGGAGCACGGCGGCAACGAAGACGGCGAGCACGTAGAAGTAGTAGCGGTGGGAGAGGAAGTCGAGCTTGTCGCCGTCGCCCATCCTCACGAGCCCGCCGAGGAGGGTGGGGGTGGGGACGCGGAGGCCGTCGGAGCCGCCGGTGACCCAGAAGAACTTGAAGGCGAGGCTCCACAGCACCTGCGAGAGGGCCATGGTGAGGATGCCGAAGAAGATCCTGGTGTAGCGGACGCAGAGAAAGCCGAACACCACCGAGACGAGGGCGGACGCGAGCACCCCGCCGAGGAGGAGCATCTCCATCGAGGTGAACTTCAAATACTTCACGGCGAGGGCCACCGCGTAGGCGCCCATGCCGAAGTATGCGGAGTGACCGAAGGAGAGGAGCCCGGTGTAGCCGAGCAGGAGATTGAACCCGAGCGCCGCGATGGCGAAGATGAGGCCGTACGAGAGGAGCACGGTCTGATACGGCGGGGCCGCGAAGGGCAGCACGACGAGAAAGACGAGGATGGGCAGGCCGACCTTGAGCAGCGCCCGGGGCGAGGCGTCGAGAGCGCTCATGCGCGGCCGAACAGCCCGGCGGGTCGGATGAGGAGCACGATGGCGGCCATGAGGTAGAGCACCGCGAGCTCGATTTCCGGGAAGAAGGTGATGCCGGCCTCGCGCACGATGCCCACCATGAGCGCGCCCACCAGGGCGCCCTCGAGGCTGCCCAGCCCGCCGATGACGACGACCACGAAGGCGAGGATGAGGGCGTCCACGCCCATCCCGAGCACCGCGCCCTGCTGGGGCACCACGATGGCGCCCCCCAGCCCGGCCATGAAGCAACCCAGGGTGAAGGCCTGCACGTACACGCGGTTCACGTTCACGCCGAGCGCGGAGGCCATCCGCATGTTCTGGGACGTGGCGCGGAGCACGACCCCGAACTGCGTGCGATACACGAAGGCCCAGAGTCCGGCGGCGGCGAGCCCGCCCACCACGATCACCGCCAGGTTGTAGCCGGGATAGATCGACTCGCCGATGGACAGGCTCCCGAGCGCCTCGAAGAGCGCGCTCACCGAGAGCGGGTACGGGCCCCAGATGAGGCGCATGAGGTCTTCGAGGATGAGGAGGAGGCCGAACGTGATGAGAAGCTGGTACTCCTCCGCGCGCCGGTACAGCGGCCGGAGGAGCGTGGGCTCGAGCACGGCGCCGAGCGCGCCGGCCGCCACCGCGCCCGCCCCCAGGACGACGTACGCGAATCCGACGGGCAGGCGTCCGAGCGCCATCCCCGCCGCCCATGCCGCCACATAGGCGCCGAAGGCGTAGAGGTTGCCGTGCGCGAGGTTCACGATGCGCATGACGCCGTAGATGAGGGAGAGCCCACCTGCGATGAGGAACATCACCGACGCGTAGAGGAGCGCGTTCAGCGCGTGGATGATGAGCGTGTCCATGGGGCCCGGATACTCTGCCTTCGCTCAGGGGCTCGGGTCAACCCGATACTTGGCGATCGCGACCTCGGGATTGACCCAGTTGTCGCCGAGGGCCAGCGCGAGGACCACGGTGTAGGCACCGGGCTTGAGCCGGCCGGCCAGACGCACGACGATCTTGCCGCCCGGCGCGTCGGTGCTCGTCCCCGCCGCCGCCACCTCGCCCCCGGCGCCGATGACCACGTAGCGGCAGGTCGGGATCTCCGGCCGGTCTCCGCTGGCGGGCAGCGGCGCCAGGGGCTCGCGGACCAGCCGCCAGTCGCGGAGGAACTTTTCCACGCGCTCCACGTCGGCGTTCAGCTCGAGCCCCCCGGGCACCACCGCGACCTTGGTCACGTAGGCCCGGCGGGGGATGGCGTGGCGGTCGTAGGAGCCCACCCCGAGGGGATACGAGAAGTCGCGGAACACCGACAGCACGGTGGCGCCGTCGGACCACTTGTCGAGCTGGTACGGGCCGCTGGTGATCAGGTAGTGGCCCCGCTTCTGGGCGAAGGCCCGGAGCGACGCCCACCGGGCCTGCGCCTCGTCGGCGTTGACGAAGCGCCTGAGCGCCGGCGGGACATGGCCCTGGGCGGCGAGCTCGCCCGCGATCCCTCCCAGCGCGGCGCGGACGCGGGCGTCGCGGGCAAGGTCGAGCCAGGGCACGCCGCGGCGCCGCGCCTCATCCGCCGAGAAGGCCGCGGCGCCCCGCCTTACCGCCTCCTCCATGAGCGCGGCGAGGTGCCACGGAACGGGACTCCAGGGCGGCGCGAGCGCGGCGAGCGTCGAGGGGTCGGTGAGCGCGGAGGCGAGGTAGACCTCCACCAGGGGGACGACGTAGGTGAAGGCGACGTCGCTGTACTTCCGCACCTCGGTCTCGACGCGCACCACCCGGAATCCCACCAGCGACTGCCGCGCGAGGGCAGTCCCGGCCTCGATCGCCGCGTCGTGCTCCCCGCTCCGCCCGGCCTTCTCACTCCAGCGCGCGGCGACGCTGTAGGGATAGACCACGTCGGCCGGCGTCATCCGGGTATTGTCGTGGAAGGCGGAGGTCCACACGCGGTAGGTCACTCGGGCTCGCGCCGTCTTGCCCTTGCCGACCTCGCGGAACAGCCCGGTGCCGGGCTCGGGGGCGAGCGCATCGTCCGGGACGGGGATGGACGCGCCCGTCTCCACCGCGCTCGCCGGCAGGGTGACCCGGTTCCCCAGCCAGTTGGCGCTCGCGGGGGACGGCAGGAGCGCGGGATCACCCACCGCGGCCCAGAGCAGCCGACCCGCGGGATCGGTGAAGCCGCCGAGCGGGTTCCACGCCGACTGGGGGCGCGTCGGGATGGCCACGCGCAGCCAGCCGTTCCACGGGAAGTCCTTGAGCTTGGCGGTACGCAGGAAGATGTGCGAGTCGAGTCCTGCCTGCGAGTCACGCGCGACGTTCTCGATCCCCTGCGAGAACTCGTTGCTGAACGGCTCGCGCCGAACGAGGTATCCCGCGACGGCGCGCTCACAGCCCGCGGTGAGCTCGCCGACGAGCCGCCGTCCGAGCTCTGCCGCCTCCGCGGGATCCGCGGGCGCCGCCGTGGTGAGGCGCTGGACGAGGGCTTCCGTGGCCCCTCGGGCCGCGGGCGCGGCGATGGAGGGAGAGTGGACAAGGGAGGCGTGGTACCAGCCCTGCTTGAGCCACGGCGGGCCCAGCCAGCCGTTCCACACCGTCGCGCCCGGCGCGGACGCGGAGGCAGGCTCCACCTCCTCGATCATCGCGTCCCACGCTTGCCCGTCCGGGATGGCGCGCGCGCCGACGAGCCGGCGCGCCGTCGCGCCCCTGGCCCGCAGCCGCACGGGGCCGCCG
>JBKPDT010000269.1:0-4409 GCA_046728035.1 Candidatus Methylomirabilota bacterium
GCGGTGCCAGGCGAGGACGGTGCCGGGCTGAACGATGACGAGACTCGAGCGCCAACCCGGCCACAGGCGCGAGAGCCAGACCCAGAGGATCCGGTCCCATCGAGCGAGCCGAGGGCGGCTGACAGAGCGCTGGAGCACCCCAGTTGGTGGCGCAGGGCAAGATTCTCGAGGGCGATGGTCGCCGAGCCGAAGTGCAAGGCGCGGAGGAATGTCCAGAGACCGATCACGAACAGCATGGGGCCACCACCCCACCATCCGGGATGACGTCTGAACCGAGACTCTACCGGATCAGCGACGCCGGTGACGAGGTAAGTTCAGACAGGACAAGGAGATGGAGTTCTTGACCAGGACACCGGTACTGCCGGGCCGCCGCCTCGCTGCACCCGGGTCGTGAGCGATGCGTCCGGGTCCCTCGGCACCGGCAGTGCCGGCGCGGTGACGGTCATCATGCCCTCCAGCGGGATGTTGCCGCCGATCACGATCCTCACCGCAGGGCCCTCGTCCGCGCGCGAGCCGATCTCGCGGTTGAGCTTCGCCAGTCACGCGGGCGGTCGACACCCGTGATCATCTATCCGTGATGACTCACATCACGCTGGACGGCCGCCCCTATACTCTGTGCGTAAACGACATCGATTCTTTCTCTCGCTGAGCGCGGCCGGGTGTCCCTCGCTGGCCGCAGAGGGAGGCATTCGAATGCCGACAGCGCCACAAGCACGCAAGGCTGGACCCGGAACTTCGACCGTGCCCGGGTTGGGACCCGCGAGCGATCCGGTACTCATGGAAATCGCCAAGGTAACGGCCCTCGCCATGTTCTCCAGCTCCGGAGCGACAGGAATGGTGATCGCGCTCGTGCGGGGACGGAAAGTCTCGTGGGTGGATTCGGTGAAACGGCGAAGGGCAATGGCCAGGAGCCGAACGGCCGGAGCTTCTTCAAGATCGGCTCCGTTTCCAAGGCCATGACAGGAGAGGTGCTGGCCGATCTGGTCGTCGAAGGCCGGCTGCGGCTCAGCGAGCCGCTTCAGCGCTTTGCGCCGGAGGGCAAGACGGTGCCGAGCGCGGGCGGACGGGCGATCAGCGTGCTGGACCTCGCGACGCATTCTGCGGGCCTGCCCCGCGAGATCGGCCCCGTGCCGGAAGGGCGGTCGTATGTCACGTGGCCCAACAAACAGGAGCTTTGGGATTTCGTTGGCTCGGCCAAGCTCCTTTGGCCTCCCGCGACGATCGCCGCCTATTCCAACGTGGGATTCCACCTACTCGGCCACGTGATGGCCACCGCAACGGGCGAAGAATATTGTGCCATTCTGCGCGACCGGCTGACCGGGCCGCTCGGGATGACGGACACCACGCTACAGCCTTCGGAGGAGCAATGCGCTCGGATGATGGCGAGTGTTGGATCGGCCGCAGCTTGTGTTGATTCGACCGCAACGGGGGCCACCCTCGGCGTCTACTCGACGGGCGACGACATGGCCAAAGGGCTACGCCATCTCGTCGCCGGCCCCGACGTCAATGCTCCAGCTCGATTGATGGCACGCGCGGTCTATCGGCAACGCGCGGAGATGTCAGCCGCAATCGCATTCGATGAGGCAGGCGCGATGAGTGGCCTGGGCCTCGGCTGGGTGATCGGGGCTCCGCGCGATCAGATGCCACTGATCGTGCAGAAGAGCGGCGGTGTAGATGACTTCATGAGCTACGTGGCTTTCGTTCCTGGTAAGGGTGTCGGCATTTTCTTTGTCATGAACCAGATGAATCTGGTCGCCTTCTCGGGGACGACAACCATCGCCAATGGCATTCTGGCGATGCTGGCAGCGCGTTAGGCTGGACTTCCGAAGCGGCTGGGGTTCGTCAGCTTTCCAGCCAGCTCTCAGCCCGAGCGGGGAGCCACCGCCAATCGCCACGCTCCGATCAGTTTCCTTCTTATGAGGTCATGGCGAGCGAAGGAAGAAGGTCGTCGCGGTCCCGATCGGAGAAACGGCCGGGCCTCCCCCGTGCGGCCGCCGGCAGTGAGCCATGGCGCGGGGATTGCGCCCGCGTCCCTCGGCACCGGCAGTGCCGCCGGTATGCCAGCCCTCATACCCCCCAGCGGGATGTTGCCGCCGACGACAATTCTGCTCGGTCGCGGGCGCCCAGGCCTTGAGGCAGTCGCTCATGAAGGTTGCGCGCATCCCCCTCGAGCTTTTTGTCATCGGCCTGAGCGTTACAGGCCTTCATCTTCTCCTGCTGCGGGGTCATGGCCTTGTCGCCGCATGGGCAATCGAGCCGGATGGCTCTCATCATATCCTCCGTTTGGATGCGCGACGAAGGGCTACGGCGCTGGTGCTGACGGACGCGTTCTCCACCGCGCCCAGGCGGCCTGCTGCGCAATTTCGCGGCGCCGCTCAGGCGTCAGTGTCTCCAGGCGGCGCTTGCCGCCGATCTTGCCGCCGCGGCTGCCTCGTCACGCCGAACAGTCTCAAGCCATTTGGACGTATGCCACGCCGAGAGCCGCCAGGGCGAGCGCGAGGACCAGCTCGTAGCGCAATGCCAGCGGGGGCGCGAGCTTGTAGATGAGGACGACGATACCCAGGATCACCGCCCACCACAGACTGGACATCCCGATGAGGACCATGGCCACCATGAGCGCCGCGCTGCAGCCGAGGCAGCTGAGGCCGTAGCGCACGCCTGCCACAGCGGCGCTGCGCATCAGGTTGAAGGGAAGCGGCCCATGGAGCGCGCACAGCTCGCGGCACCGGACCTGACTCGCCCGCTTGATCGGGCTGACGGAGTAGACGCCGGCCAGAGCCAGCGCCAGTCCCGCCACCACGGGCTGGTTGGGCCACGGCATTCCCGCGGCGGTGTAGACCGCATAGCACGCCACGCCGAACATCAGCCACACGCCGAGGTACGTGACCCCGAGCACTCCCGTGGCGACTGGCCATCCCCGTCGCCCTTCGGCCGTCCGCGCGAACTCGAGGACCACCGGGATCGCGGAGGGCAACATCATCGCCGCCATCATCACGACCCAGGTCACGGCGAAGGACTGGATCGGGCCGAGGCCCATGTCCATTCCGGCCATGGCGCGCGAATGATGCACCATGGCCGCCCAGGCCACGCCGGCGACGGCGAGGACGACCACCGCGGCCACCATGGGCTTGGCCAGCTCCTGTCTGGCGTCGCGGGCCCTCATCAGGACGCGGCACGCTGGACAGAATTCGCCCGGCCTCGATTGCCTGACCAGCCCGATCGCCGAAAGGAGCCGCCCGCCGTCCATCAGTCCCGATAGTCGTCCCGACGGCGAACCCACGCAGCCGCGCCGCCGTCGCCCTCATCGCGGCCCTTCGGGACGAGATCCATGTAGTGGTAGGCGACGTTCAGCATGTCGAGCCCACGCGCATAGGTAGAGTACGTGTGGTAGATCTGGTCACCGTCCTTCAGGAACACGCTGATACCGGGTCCCTCGGAGATCGCCCACGGGTTGAGCCGATAGTTGTAGTCGACCTTCCCGGCCTTCGTCTCCTCATCGGTGAACGAGACGCGAAAGTCGAAGTTGAAGTCGCTGCCGAGCGAAGACCACCAGGGGAAGCCCCAGCCCATCCGCTTCTTGTAGGCGGCGAGCTTCGCGTAGGGAGCCAGTGAGACCGCAGCCATCGTGATGTCGCGGTGGTTCAGATGGATGGTGATGCCGTTGAAGTTGTCCATCCAGAACGAGCAGACGTAGCAGGGGGCGTCCTGCGTCCAGGGCGTATGGGGCCCCGCGGTGTCGGGATTGAACATGGCGTGATAGATGACCAGTTGGCGGCGTCCCTCGAAGAGGTCGCCGAGCGTCTGCGTCCCGTGCTCGCCCTGGAAGGTGTATTGCTTTTCCACGAGCTCCCAGGGCAGATCGCGCCGCTCCCGGCTCAGCTGGTCACGCAGCCGGGTGAACTCCTTCTCCTTCGCCAGGTGCTTTTTCCGTGCCGCGAGCCACTGGTCGTGCTTCACCACCTTGTGGGGTGCCATGGGATCTCTCCTGTTCAAGCTGTTTCGACGTGGGTCTTCAGAGTCCGAGCAGCGCCGGAACGTGCGCGTGCGGATGCGCGTCTTTCTTGCCAGCCTACCACCGCGCGACACGCTCGCGATCGGATCATTCGTCCATCCTGATCGCTCGGCAGTGGAGCAGGGAAAGTTACAAGGTCGTCGCGAATCCCGGCGCGGCCGGGGCATCCACGGGTCCTCGTCGCGAGGGAGGCCAGCACCCACGCATGCTCCTTTTCGGCGGGCGGCGGGTCCTATCGCGTGAAGCGGAGCCAGCAGGCGAAGAGGTCCTTTACCAGCGGGGTGAGGCGCGACCGGTTGGGGATGGTCGACATTAAGGCCATCTGGCCGGAGAAACGGCCAAGGCCCACCCCGCCCCGGCGCCGGCAGTCAGCTCATGGGTCGGCGATTGCGGCCGG
>JBKPDT010000270.1:0-6988 GCA_046728035.1 Candidatus Methylomirabilota bacterium
GCCCAAGGGCGAGCGCGCGCGTCTCCCCGCGGCCGGGCCGCGCGCGGAGCGCGGCGCCCCGAAGTCGAACCGCCGCGGGATCGAGCGCGAGGTCAGGGCGATTCGCGAGCGCCTGAGCGCGGTGGAGAAGCAGATCGGCGAGATGGAGACCCGGCTCGCCGAGATCGGGTTGGCGCTGGCTGACCCCGACCTCTATCGTGACGGCGCGCGCGCCCGCGAGATCTCCGAGTCGCGTCGCCAGGCCGAGGAGCAGGTCGCCTGGCTCATGAAGGAGTGGGAGGAGCTGTCCGAGCGCCTCTCTGCCGTCGAGGGCCCCGCATGAGCGAGCGGCGCTTCGTGCCCGAGGTCGGCGACGTCGACCTACGCCGGGAAAAAGCCCGCGCGCGCGAGCTGCGCGGCACCGGCTGGTGGAAACGCCGGATCGCCGAGGGCGTCTGCCACTATTGCCGGGTTCAGGTGGGGCCGCGGGGGCTCACCGCCGACCACCTCGTGCCGCTCATCCGCGGCGGACGCTCGGTGCGAGGCAACATGGTCCCGTCCTGCAAGGATTGCAACAACCGGAAGCGCTCGCTTCTGCCGTGGGAGTGGGAGGACTATCTGCGGGGCCTCGGCCGGACCGCCGAGGAGTAGCCTCTCGCATGCGGCGGTGGCCCGTCTGGGGTGTCCACGCCGCCCGCCCTGCGCTCATCGGGATCCTTCTCATCGTTCTCGCCGCCGCCGCCGTCGCCCATTCCTTCCTCGAGCGCGCGGACCCGCGGCCCGGCAGCACCGTGAAGACGGCTCCCGCGGAAGTGCGGCTGCGCTTCACCGAGCGGCTGGAGCCGGCATTCTCCACCGTGCGGGTCACCGACGAGAAGGGGCGCCGTGTGGATCGCGGCGAGGCCCATATGGAGCCGGGGGTGCCCCGCCAGCTCCGCGTGCCACTCGAGCCGCTCGGGCCCGGCCGCTACGCCGTGCACTGGCGCGTGCTCTCGGTGGACAGTCACGTCGTCGAGGGAGACTTCACCTTCCGCGTCGCGCCCTGATCCGCCCATCACCCACCGTATCCCCTCGGAGTCGCCCTTACCGTATCGAACGTTGGACATTGTCCCACCGCCGCCAGCCCGCTCAAATCGCCTCCGTCAGCAGGTCGCCAAAACATCCACCACGGAGGACGAGCCATGAAGCGGTCACGGATCGGATGGGCGGTCACGTTCGCGTTCGCGCTGTGCCTGGTCGCGGGCATCGCCAGCGCCGAGGACAAATCCGGGAAGGGCGAGGGCACGAAGACCGGGATGGCGAAGGCCGAAGGCCGGATCAACATCAACGAGGCCACGCGCGCCCAGCTCATGAAGCTCAGCGGCGTGGGCCCGGGAATGGCGGACCGGATCATCTCGTATCGGCAGGCACATGGCCCGTTCCGGCGCGTGCAGGATCTCGAGAAGGTGGAGGGCGTCGGCAAGGGCGTGATCGAACGCAACGAGGGACGGCTCGCGGTGAGGTAAAAAAGCCTTTGCGCGCTCTCCGATGAATGGGTAGGATGACCTCAAAATCGGTCGGAGCGCACACAGGCTCTCTTGGCGTCTCCCGTCGGCAATTTCGCCGGCGACGACGTGATCGAGCCTCGGGTCGGGAGTCGGCGTCCGGCGCGAGGTGGTGGGTCCTGGGCCCCGAGTCGGGCCTCGCCGAGAAAGGGAGGTGATCCAGCCGATGTGTACCCCTACGGTGATCTGTGAGGTGGTCACCTCCTAAGGCCCGGTTGTAGCAGTTGCAGGTGGCCCTGGAGGACCCAGGAACCACCGGCCCCGACGGTCCCGCCCTTCACCAGCGGGGCGGCTTTGCAGCGCGATTGCCGCAAGGTACCGTCGGGGCTTTTTTTGTCCGGTCGCTCCGCGCCGAGATCGGGAAAGTAAAACGGCCCGCCGGGATTCCGGCGGGCCGTCGTCGTCTCGTGGAGTTGTCGCTACGCCTTGCGAACGTTCGACGCCTGGAGCCCCTTCGGGCCCTTGGTGACCTCGAACTCGACCTTGTCGCCCTCGGCCAGGCTCTTGAACCCCTGAGCCTGGATGGCGCTGTAGTGGACGAACACGTCCTCGCCACCTTCGACCTGGATGAAGCCGTACCCCTTCGCGTCATTGAACCACTTGACCGTACCTTGTGCCATACCTCGGTTCCCTCTCTCCTTGAGCGGCGCGCGGCCACCCGCTGATCCCCGAACCCCCATGGCCGGGGTTCCCCCAAAATCGGGGGAAAACAAAAAAAGCGCCACCGAGGACCGAGGTCCTCCGGGCGCTTCCGCTGACTACTCTCGGGTCTCTTTCACGTACGGGTCAAGCGTCACTGCACTTCCAGGTCGCGGGTAACGTATCAATCCGGCGGGCCTCCTGTCAAGGCTTCTATTCACCCCCATAAAGGAGAAACGGCCGGACCCCCCAACTTCTGGGGATCCGGCGTTCTCAGGCTTCGGGGGTCCGTCTGGACCCCCTATCGGGAGGTTCTTAGGACGCGCGACGGACGTTCGCGGCCTGGAGCCCCTTGGGCCCGCGAGTGACCTCGAACTCGACTCGATCGCCCTCGGCCAGACTCTTGAAGCCCTGGGCCTGGATAGCGCTGAAGTGCACGAACACGTCCTCGCCACCCTCCTGGGAGATGAAGCCGTACCCCTTCGCATCGTTGAACCACTTGACCGTTCCCTGAGCCATCGCTACTACCTCTTTCTTCTGAGGCTTGCGCCTCGGTGATACCCCGTCACGATGACGGGGGGCCCTCCTGAAATGGAGGACAAGCAAAAACGCCGCGGGACTTGAGGTCCTCGCGGCGTCTAGATTCGAGATCTGTTACCGGGTGAACCCACAACCTGGGGCTACGATACCCTCAGGGCCGCCCATCGGTCAAGCCTATTCTTCGATCGCCACCGTCACCGGGGTCGAGCCGTTCCTGGTCCCCAACCAGCCCGGAATGGCCATGGAGAAGCGCCCGGCAGTACCCCCCGCCACCACCACGTGGAGCTCGTCGACCGACGTGAACTTCGCCACGAGGTCGTCCGGCGCGGGCTTGGCCCCCTTGCCGAACCTGAGGTTGGTGCCCTCGCCACTATCCGCGTCGGGGAGCAAGGTCCGGTACGGCACCCGCACCGTCTCGTGAATGTGCCGCTTGAGATCGTCCTTGGACCAGCCCCCGTCCGCGATGGTGCGGGCATGCTCAGGGCCCACGACCAGCATGGTGTGGGAGTACAGGGGGAAGTGCTTGATGTTCCACAGAGCCGCCATGGACCAGCCGATCGATCCCGCCAGTTCTCGCGCCGTGCGGCTGGCATGGTCGGTGATCCCGTGCGGCGCCTCGCCGGCGAAGAGAGTGACCGCGCTCCGCTCCGCGGGCAGCCCGCGCTCGACGTGGAGCGGCGGCCACGGGCTCGCCTCCTCGAACTCGCCGATGCAGTAGGTGTAGCGGCCCGGATGGCCGAAGGTGGACATCGAGGTCTCGCCGGGCTTGGCTCCGCCGACGTTGATCATGACCAGGCGCAGCGCCCGCCCGATGGTGGCGTTCGCTCGATAGCCGGGCCCGAAGACGCCGAACGAGCAGTTGACGCCGAGGCGCTCGCGGATGGGGCCGTTGATCACGATGAGGGGCGCGGAGAAGTGGGTGGAGGTGGCCATACCGTGCAGCGCGAAGGTGGGATCGCAGGCCGCCTCGACGGTGGCAAGGATCACGGGGAAATAGTCGGGGCGGCAGCCCGCCATCACCGCGTTGATCGCGATCTTCTCGACGGTGGCGCGTCCGTAGTTGGGCGGCACCTCGCCGACGAGGGTGGCGCGGTCGCGCGCGGTGCCCGCGAGCATGCGCTCCACGCGCTCGCGCGTCGGCGGCACCACCGGCAGGCCGTCGGTCACGCCCTTGTCGAACCAGACCTCGTGGTCGTCCATCGCCGAGGGACGTCATGTTGGCATACCTTTCGGGTGCGTGCCACACTGGGAGAGCATGAATGCGTGGCATGACGTGGCGCTGGGCGACGAGATCGAGCAGCACTTCCGCTGCGTGATCGAGATTCCCAAGGGCTCCAAGATCAAGTACGAGCTCGACAAGGCCACCGGCCTCCTCTCGCTCGACCGCGTGCTCCACTCCGCCGTGCACTATCCCGCCAACTATGGCTTCCTCCCGCAGACCTACTGCGACGACGGCGATCCCCTAGACGTGCTCGTCCTCGGGCAGGAGCCGGTCGTTCCCCTCTGCGTGCTCCGCGCGAAGGCGTTCGGCGTGATCACCATGCGCGACGACAAGGGCCAGGACGACAAGATCATCGCCGTGCACGTGGACGATCCGGAGTACTCGCACTACCGCGACGTCTCCGAGCTGCCTCCGCACCGCTTGAAGGAGATGCAGCGATTCTTCCTCGACTACAAGGTGCTCGAGGACAAGTCGGTGGACATCGACGAACTCCGGGGTCGCATCGACGCGGAGCACGTGATCCGGGACGCCATCCGTCTCTACCGCACCAGGATCGTGCCCGGCCTGCCGTCCCCCCGCTGACGCCCCGTCAGGGCACCTCAGTCGGGGTTCCCAGCCGGACGGCGCCCTCATTCCAGCTGGCTGTGTTTAACCCGTCGAAAGAACGCCGATTTTATGTTCGAGTCGCCGGAGAATCCGGTGTCAACGGCATGACATGTCAGTGGACACCGTTGGGTTAGTGACGTCCATCTTCCTGAAAACTCTTACGTTTCTCTTGTTCCAAAGCCCGCCCGATGGTAGATTGGGATGAGTAGAACTGTAGCGAACCCCTTACACAGTGGATAGGAGCGGCGATGCTGTTCAGCTTGCTTGCCGGGCTGTTTTCGAACGATCTCGCCATCGATCTGGGCACTGCCAACACCCTCGTGTACGTTCGCGGCGAAGGCATCGTGATGAACGAGCCGTCCATCGTCGCCATCCACCAGGCCGATCACTCGGTGCTCGCGGTAGGTCACGAGGCCAAAGCCATGCTCGGCCGCACGCCGGGCAACATCACTGCGATTCGCCCGCTCAAGGACGGCGTCATCGCCGACTTCGACGTGACGGAGAAGATGCTGCACCACTTCATCAGCAAGGTGCACCGGCGCCAGACCCTGGTGCGGCCCCGCATCGTGATCGGGGTCCCGTCGGGCATCACCCAGGTCGAAAAGCGCGCCGTGCGCGACTCCGCCATGCAGGCGGGGGCGCGCGAGGTGTACCTCATCGAGGAGCCCATGGCCGCCGCTATCGGGGCGGGGCTCCCCATCCAGGAGCCCGGCGGCAACATGATCGTGGACATGGGCGGGGGCACCACCGAGGTGGCGGTGATCTCGCTGTCCGGAATCGTGTATTCCAAGTCGGTCCGCATCGCCGGCGACGAGATGGACGAATCCATCGTCCAGTACATCAAGAAGCACTACAACCTCCTGATCGGCGAGCGGCGCGCAGAGGAGATCAAGATCAAGCTCGGGTCGGCCTATCCCATGGGCGGCGAGCGCCTGTCCATGGAAGTGAAGGGGCGCGATCTCATCGACGGCATCCCGAAGACGATCGTCGTCACGGACGAGGAGATCCGGGAGGCGCTGCGGGAGCCCGTCATGGCCATCGTGGACACGGTACGCACCTGCCTCGAGCGCACCCCGCCGGAGCTGGCGGCGGACATCGTGGACAAGGGCATCGTGCTCACCGGCGGCGGGGCCCTGCTCCGCGGGCTCGATCTGCTGCTGCGACAGGAGACAGACTTGCCGATCACGGTGGGCGACGATCCGCTGTCCTGCGTTGCCCTCGGCACCGGCAAGGTTCTGGACGAGCTGGACCTCCTGAAGAAGGTGGCGATCCCGGCCTAGGATCCGCTCCCTGAGGCGCGGTTCGGCCGGTCGCCAGTGGGTGACCTTCGGTGAAATTTCGCAGGTATGGTCTCCTCATCGCGGTGCTCCTGGTTTGCCTTGTGCTCCTTACCGTGCAGACACGCGGCGGGGGGACGGGACGGGCGGCTGACGTGGTCTCGATCCTCACCACACCCGTCCAGATCGTCCTCACCAAGATCCACCGCGGAGCGGTCGGCCTCTGGGTCGGCTACCGGGAATGGCGGGTCTCCTGGAGCGAGAACGACCAGCTCCGCGCCGAGAACGAGAGGCTCCGCGTGCAGTCGCTCCAGGTCGTGGAGACCCGCGACGAGAACGACCGGCTCCGCCGGCTCCTGGGCTTGCGCGAACGGCTGCCCATGACCACGATGTCCGGTGAGGTGATCGGACGCGAAGGCGGCGGCTGGGTGCGCTCGCTTACCATCAACCGCGGGGCGGGCGAGGGTATCGCCACCCAGACGCCGGTGATCGTGCCCGACGGGCTGGTGGGGCGCGTGGTGCGCGTACGCCCGGGGGCCTCGGTGGTCCAGCTCCTCAACGACCCCGCCTCCACCGTGGGCGCCATGGTGCAGCGGACCCGGACGGCGGGCCTCGTCGAGGGCGATCCCGGCGGCGCGGTTCGCTTCAAGTTCATGGCTCGGGACGGCGCCGGCATCGTGGTGGGCGACATCCTGGTGACCTCCGGGCAGGGCAATGTCTTCCCAAAGGGCCTGCCCGTCGGACGCGTGATCGCCATCGAGGACAAGGGGTCCGCGCTCTTCCACTTCGCCATTCTCGCGCCCGTGGTGGATTTCGCGCGCGTCGAGGAAGTGCTCCTCCTCACCGGCCAGAGCACGCAGGATCTGGCCGGTCTCTTCGCGCGGGAGGGCTAGGATGCGCTGGCTCCTCCTCCTCACCCTCGGCGGCAGCGTGGCGCAGTCGAGCTTCGTCCAGGTGCTCTCGGTGGCGGGGGCCACGCCGGACCTACCCTTCATCATGACGGTGTTCTGGGCGCTGCGGCGCGGCCCGGAGGCGGGCTGCGTGGCCGGATTCTTCGCGGGCCTGCTCCAGGATGTGGCGGCGGGCGGGTTGGTGGGTGTGCAGGCACTGACCAAGGCGCTCGCGGGCTTCTTCCTGGGCATGGCCGGCGGGCGATTCTGGGTGGCGAACCCCTTGGTGCA
>JBKPDT010000271.1:0-4185 GCA_046728035.1 Candidatus Methylomirabilota bacterium
ACCGTCTCGTGGGCTCGGAGATGTGTATAAGAGACAGACGCTCGCCCGTCCGCGCGTCGCGCAAGCCGGTGTCCGCGGGCGGCGTCGCGGGCCCGGCGGGCCGTGGCAGGGCGCCGATCGCGGTCACGCGGAGGTTCACGAGCTCCACCGGCGCCTCGGGAAGGCCGTAGGTGTACAGGCGCCGGTGCTCGGCGTGGAAGGTCGCGACGAGGGCGGCGAGCTCCTCCCCCGTCGCCGGGCCCACGCCGGTGGGGCAGGTGAGCTCGAAGCTCTGGTGCTCGTAGCGGAGGTCGGCGGTGCGCTCGAATCGCTGCCGCTCGCGCGGCACCTCCTCGCCGTCGAGCCAGGCGCGGGCCTGCCCCTCCAGCGCGCGCCAGGCCGCCTCGAGCCGCGGCGCTGCCGCGCTCCCCGCGGCCCGGCGCTCGTCGGGGCCCACGGTGCGCACGAAGGTCGCGCGGATGTCGGTGTCGAGGAGGCCCCAGGTGGACAGCACGCCCGGGCGGGGCGAGATCACCACGGTGGGGATCTCGAGCAGCTCGGCGAGGCGGCAGGCGTGCAGCGGTCCCGCGCCGCCGAAGGCGACGAGCGCGAAGCGGCGCGGGTCGTGGCCGCGCCCGACCGAGACCGTGCGGATGGCGCGGGCCATGGAGTTGTCGATGATCTCCACGATGCCGGCGGCCGCCTCTTCCACGTCGAGCCGGAGGGGCGCCCCCACTCGTGCCGCGATGGCCGCGCGCGCGGCGGCGGCGTCGAGGGGAATCTCGCCGCCGAGCAGCGCCGGCGGGATGCGGCCGAGCACGAGATGCGCGTCGGTGACGGTGGGCTCGGTGCCTCCCCGGCCGTAGCAGACGGGGCCGGGCTCGGCGCCCGCGCTGCGCGGGCCCACGGTGAGCCGCCCGCTCCCGCTCACCGCCGCGATGCTGCCACCGCCCGCGCCGATGGTATGGATGTCCACCATGGGGAGCTTGAGCGGGAAGGGCCCCACCATCCCGTCCTTGGTGACCTCGGGCCGGCCGTCGCGCACGAGGCAGATATCCGCGCTGGTCCCGCCCACGTCGATGGAGATGATGTCGTGGTGGCCTGCCGCGCGCGCCACGCTCACCGCCCCCACCACGCCGGCGGCGGGGCCCGACAGCACCGTCTGCACGGGCTGGCGGGCGCAAGTGGCGGCGCTGGTGACGCCGCCGTCCGACTTCATGATGAGCAGCGGCGCGCGCACGCCTTCCGCATCGAGGGTGTCCCGGAGCAGGCCCACGTAGCGGCTGACCGGCGGCATGACGGCGGCGTTGAGCGCGGTGGCCATGCTGCGCTCGAACTCGCGGAACTGCGGTAGCACGTCGGAGGAGAGCGAGACGAGTACGCCGGGATACTCCTCGGCGAGGAGGGCGGCCATGCGGCGCTCGTGGGCGGGGTTCGCGTAAGCGTGGAGGAAGACCACCGCGACGGCGGGCACGCCCCACTGCGCGAGCCGGCGCGCGACCTGCCGCGCTTCGTCCTCGTCGAGCGGCGTGAGGACGGAGCCGTCCGCGTCGAGGCGCTCGGTCACCTCGAGCACGCGGTCGGGCGTGATGGGCCGCGCGGGCTTGCTCCAGCCGTAGAGGTTACCGTGGCGCGGGATGTCGTGGCGGCCGATCTCGAGGACGTACTTGAAGCCGGCCGTCGTCACCAGCGCGGTGGGCGGGGTCTTCCCCTCGAGGATGGCGTTGGTCGCGGTGGTGGTGCCGTGGAAGACGCGGAGGACGTCGGGGGGCGTGCGGCCGGCCTGCCCCAGCACCTTGCGCACGGCGGTGATGAAGCCGTGCGAGAGGTCCGCCGGAGTGGACGGCGTCTTGGCGATCCAGGTCGCGCCCGTCTCGGCGTCGGCGTACGTGATGTCGGTGAACGTTCCCCCGACGTCGATGGCGAGGGTCCCGGTGCGGGTCATGGTGCTGGCCATGTTACCCGAACTTCCGCGATTCCTCGCGCCGGTAGGCGCGCACCGCGATGGCCATGAAGAGCACGGTGTAGCCGGCGAGCCAGGCGAGGCTGGTGAGAAGCGGCTCGGCCGGCGCGCCCACCGCGCTCCAGGCGAGCTGGCCGTAGTGATACGTGGGCAGGTACGGCGCCACGCGCTGCACGAAGCCGGGCAGCTGGCTCACCGGCATGAAGAGGCCCGAGGCGAAGGACAGGGGAAGATAGATGAGGTTGGCGAGCGCGGGCGCGGCATTGGGGCCCGCGGTATAGCCGATGGCGAAGCCGAGCCCGACGAAGGGGAGCGAGCCCGCGAGGAGCCGGGCGGTCACGTTGAGCCAGACGGCGAGGTCCTGCCGCACGCCGCCCACCAGGATCCCGTAGACGATGAGTGCGGCGATGGACAGGAAGGAGAACACGAGGGCGTTGAGCACCTTGGCGAGGATGGCGATGGCGGGCGGCAGCGGGGTGGCGCGGAGGAGCACGTCGACCTTCTGCGCGCGCTCCACCGCCACCCCGATGCCGAAGCCGTACACCATCACGTTGCCCACCGCGTAGGCGGCGAACGAGGCGAGAAGGTAGGCGCCCACGCTCACGCCGTTGGGAAAGGTCTGCCGGGCGAAGGGCAGGCCGAAGAAGGTGAAGAAGAGGATGGGGAGGAGCAGGCTGGTGAGGCTGAAGGCGGCCACGCGCCAGCGCGTGACGAACTCGCTCCGCGTCTGGGCGAGGAGCATGGGGAAGAGCGGGGCGGTCATGCCGGCTCCCCGCGGCGAGTGAGGGAGAGGAACGCGTCCTCGAGGTCGGCCCCCACCACCTCCAGCTCGCGCATCTCGACGCCGCGCGCGAAGAGCGCGCGCAGCACCGTCTCGGGCTCGTTGGTGAGGAAGCGCACGCGCCCGTCGGAGGCCTCCAGCGCGGTCACCACGAGCCCGGCGAAGGCGCCGGCGGGCAGCGCGCCCGGCACCGTGAAGGCCACGCGCTTTGCCGCCACGCGCGACATCAGCTCGCGCGGCGTGGCGTCCGCGATGACGATTCCGCGGTCGATCACCACGATGCGGCGGGCGAGCTCCTCCGCCTCGCGGAGATAGTGGGTGGTGAACACCACCGTCTTGCCGGCGGCGGCCAGCGTGTGGATGCTCGCGACGAATGACCGGCGCGCCTCCACGTCCATCGCCACCGTGGGCTCGTCGAGGAAGAGCGCGTCCGGGTTGCCGCAGATGGCCAGCGCTAAGTACAGGCGCTGGCGCTGACCGCCGGAGAGCGTGCCGATGCGCGCGTCGGCCTTGTCGGTGAGCCCGGCCAGCGCGAGGGCCCGCTCTGGCGGCAGCGGCGAGGGATAGTAGGTGCCGAAGAGCGCCACGATCTCCCGGGGCGTGAGCACGCCGGTGGTGCCCGACTCCTGCAGCATGACCCCGGCGCGGCTGCGCGCGCGCCGGTCCGTGGGCGGCAGGCCGAACAGACGCACCGTCCCCGAGGTCGGCGTGCGCAGCCCGAGCATGAGGCCGACCGAAGTGGTCTTCCCCGCGCCGTTGGGGCCGAGCATGGCCACGATCTCGCCCGCTTGGATGGTGAGATCGATCCCGCGCACAGCCTCCAAGGCGCCGTAGCGCTTGGTGACGTTCGTCATCTCGACGGCGGGGCTCGTGTCCGGCCGGGGGCTCATGCGCGCCAATCCTACCGCGGCCGAACCGGCTCCGCAGCGCGAGGAGGAATGGGGTATCTTCGAAAGCCGAGGGTGAAATGGGCGAGCGGCCAGTCGTGAGGGTGCACAGGGTGACCCCGGGCGAGGATCCGGCGCCGGTGCGGGATCGGGTCGCGGTCCTCACCTCCGTCGGCCTGCTCGTCGTCGCGGCCGGCGCGTGGGTCTCGGTTGTCCGATCGAGCTTGCGCGGCGACGACGACATGATGATGACGATGCCGATGCCGGCGACGGCAGCCGACGCCTTCGCCTTCACCGTCGGCTGGGGCATCATGATGACCGCGATGATGCTGCCGAGCGCGCTGCCCATGATCTCGCTCTATGCCGCGATGCGGCGGGGCGCCGCCCGAGGAGCAGCCGCCGACGGGGCCGCCGCGGGAGGTCCCGCCACCGGCGTCCCGGTCGCGACGTTCACCGCGGTCTACCTGCTCGTGTGGGCGGCCAGCGGCATCCCCGTGTATCTCGCTCACACCCTCCTGATGGCCCTGCCCGGACCCGCGTTCGCGTATGGCATCGCGATGATTCTGCTGGCGGCC
>JBKPDT010000272.1:0-21713 GCA_046728035.1 Candidatus Methylomirabilota bacterium
GAAGATGGCCTCCTCCTCGCGCGGGTGCTGGTGCATGACGGTGGACTGGCCGGGCTCGTAGCAGGCGATCTCCGACCAGAGCTGATCGGTCTTGAAGAGCATCTTGCGGACCCGCCGGTCGGGGGCGAAGGCCTTGAGCGCATGGAGGTCGAAGAGCTTCGCCACGCCCGTCATGGTCGGCACCGCGGTCTCGTCCATGGGCATCCTCCGCCAGTCGATTCGTATTATACCGTCTGCGGCGAGGGCGACGGGAAGGCGCGACTAGGCGCGCGTCACCGCCGCGATGGCGTCGCCGAGGGTGGAGACCGCCTCGTCTATCTCCGTGTTGGTGATGGTCAACGGCGGCCCCACGAGCAAGAGATCGCCAGCGCCGTGGTCCTGGCCGCCCGAGGCATAGACCACCACGCCCCGCCGCATGGCCTCCGCCTGGATGCGCTCCGCCATGCCGTCGCTGGCGGGGTAGGAGGCCCGCTTCGCACGGTCCGCGACGATCTCCACGGCGGTGAGGAGGCCCAGCCCGCGCACTTCTCCCACCGCGGGCAGGTCGAGGAGCCCGCCGAGGCGCTTGAGGAGATGGGCACCCGCCGTTTCCGCCTTGGCCACGAGGCCATGGCGTTCCACGTAACGCAGGACGGCCAGCCCCACCGCCGCCACCACCGGGTGGTGACTATAGGTGAAGCCATGCGGGAAGCCGCCCCGGGCGCTCACCTCCTCGGCGAGCCGGCCGCGCGCCAGCACGGCGCCGCCCGGGATGTAGCCGCTGGTGACCCCCTTGCCGCAGGTGACGATGTCGGGCGACACGCCGGGCCAGTGCTCGATGCCGAACCAGCGGCCGGTGCGGCCCACCCCGCTCATGACCTCGTCGGCGATGAAGAGCACGCCGTGGCGGTCGCAGATTTCCCGGATCATCTGATAGTAGCCGGGCGGCGGGACCACCGCGCCCGCCGATGCGCCCACCACCGGCTCGGCGATGAACGCGGCGACCGTCCCTGGCCCCTCTCTTCGAATCGTGGCGTCCAGCTCTTCGGCGCAGGCCAGGGAGCACTGCTCGCCACAGTTCCGCAGTGTGCAGCGGTAGGGATACGGCGCGGGGACGTGCGGGTAGGAGGCGAGCATGGGCGCGAAGGGTCCGCGCATCAGCGGCCGGCCGGAAACCGCGAGGGCGCCGAGCGAGGCGCCGTGATAGGAGGGCCAGCGGTACACCACCTTGTAGCGACCCCGGTCGCCGCGGGCGACGTGAACGGCGCGCGCGAGCTTGATGGCGGTCTCGGTGGCCTCGCTGCCGCCCGAGACGAGGAAGAGCCGGGCGTCCTCCATGGGCGCGCGCCGGGCCATCTCCCGTGCCAGCGCCTCGACGGTAGGGGAGGTGAACTCCGAGCCGTGAACATAGGCGAGCCGTCCCGTCTGCTCGCGCGCGGCGTCGGCGATCTCGGCGACGCCGTGCCCCACGGAGACGACGAGGGCGCCGCCGGAGGCGTCTATGTAGCGCCGACCGTCGCTGTCGTAGAGGTAGATGCCCTCGCCCCGGATGATCTCGGGATGGGGGGCGCTGGAGTGGCGGCGGAAGACGGAGGACTGGCTCACGGGCAGGGCTCCTTGGGGTCGACGTGGAGAGACTGTGCACGAAGACGACGCTCCTGTCGAGCGGGGGCTGGCACGCCTCCTGCTCCGCTTGGGTGACGAGCTTTTCTGCCCCGGCGGGCAGTGCGTGCTAAACTACTGACGTATCGGACTTCTTGGCTTCCCGGGCGGGAGGTCGTGGTGACCAAGAGTGCCATCCGGTTGACGCCGGGCGGCTAGGTATGAGTTTGCGCCCAGAGGGGCCGAGCGCGAGGAACATGACGACGGATCTGGGACCGCGGCTGCTTCGCGACATGATTCGCATCCGGCGGACGGAGGAAACCCTCGCGGACCTCTATCCGGCCCGGGAGATGCGCACCCCCACCCACTTCTCCATCGGCCAGGAGGCGGTGGCGGTGGGCGTCTGCGCGGCTCTTCGTCGCGAGGACGCGATCTATAGCGGGCATCGCTGTCACGCCCACTACCTCGCCAAGGGTGGCGACCTGGGCGCCATGGTCGCCGAGCTCTACGGCAAGGAGACGGGTTGCGCGCGTGGCCGCGGCGGCTCGGTCCACCTCAGCGATCCCGCCGTGGGCGTGCTCGCCTCGTCGGCCATTCTCGGGCAGACCATGGCGGTGGCGGTCGGCACCGCGCTGGCCTTCGCGATGGACGGGCTCCCGCGGGTGGCCGCGTGCTTCTTCGGCGACGGGACCGTCGAGGAAGGGATCTTCCACGAAACCCTCAACTTCGCGGTGATGAAGAAAGTACCCGTCCTCTTCGTCTGCGAGAACAACGGCTACTCCACGCACACGCGCCTCGAGGTGCGGCAGCCCGCGGGTATCCCGATCCACGCGCGCGCGGGGGCCTACGGGATGCCCGCCCGCCTCGTGGACGGCAACGACGTCTTCGCGGTGCACGAGGCCGCGCGGGACGCGGTGGCGGCGTGCCGCGGCGGTGCCGGGCCCTCGTTCCTCGAGTGCACCACGTACCGCTGGCGCGAGCACGTGGGGCCGCTCTGGGACTACGACAAGGGGTACCGGAGCAAGGCCGAGGTCGACGCGTGGGTCGCCCGTTGCCCCATCCAGCACGCCACCGGTCGGTTGATCCGCGAGGGGGCGTGCACCGCCGCGGAGGTCGAGGCGATGACGCGCGCGAGCCAGGACGAGGTCGATCGCGCGGTGGCCGCGGCCAAGGCGGCGCCCTTCCCCGCCGTCGAAGACCTCACCCTGGGGACCTACTAGGACCGGGCCATGCGGCGACTCACCTACGGACAGGCGATCAGCGAGGCGACGGTCCAGTGCATGGAGGCCGATCCCAGCATCTTCCTGGCGGGCATCGGTGTCGACGACTTCAAGGGCATCTTCGGCACGACGTTCGAGGCGCACCGGCGCTTCGGGCCCGCACGTGTCTTTGACATCCCCAATTGCGAGAATGCCATGACCGGCATCGCGATCGGCGCGGCCGCGGTGGGCAAGCGCCCGCTGGTCGTGCACCCGCGGAACGACTTCATGTTCCTCTGCATGGACCAGCTCGCCAACCTCGCCGCCAAGTGGCGCTACATGTTCGCCAACGGCACCGGCGTCCCCATCGTCTTCCGCGGCATCGTGGGCCGCGGTTGGGGGCAGGGGGCCACACACTCCCAGAGCCTCCAGGCGATGTTCGCGCACTTCCCCGGCCTCTACGTGGGAACTCCGGCCACTCCCGCCGACGCCAAGGGGCTCCTGGTGAGCGCCCTCCGCGGCACCGGTCCGGTGGTGTTGCTCGAGAACCGGGCGCTGTACGAGCTGGAGGGCGAGGTGCCGGAGGGGCTCGCGGCCGTCCCCTTCGGTAAGGGCGCGGTCGTGCGGCCGGGCAAGGACATCACTATCGTCGGCATCTCGCTCATGGCCTACGAGGCCACCCGCGCGGCCCGGCTCCTCGCCGAGCATGGCGTGGACGCCGAGGTCATCGACCTGCGCAGCGTCCGTCCCCTCGACGAGGAGATTTTTCTGAAATCCCTGCGAAAGACCGGGCGCCTGGTGGTGGCCGACACGAGCTGGGCGCTCTGCGGCGTCTCCGCCGAGGTGGCGGCGGTGGCGGCGGAAAAGGGCTTCGCGTCGCTCAGGGCGCCGGTACGCCGGGTGACGCCGCCCGACTCCCCCGCGCCCGTCTCCAAGCCGCTGGAGGACGCCTTCCATCCGAACCCGCTCACCATCGCCCGCGCCTGCCTCGAGGTGCTCAAGGCGGGGGCGGCGGCGGGCAAGGGCGTGACCGACGTCCAGGCCACCTTCGCGGGGCCTTACTGAGATGGAGCCCGCGCGCCGCGTTTCCGTGTTCCTTCCCGCCTACAACGAGGTGGACAACCTCGAGCGGGCGGTGGCGGACATCGTGTGGGCCGCCGACGGCGTGCTTGCCGAGTACGAGATCCTGGTGGTCGACGACGGGAGCACCGACGGGACGCGCGAGCTCGCCGATCGGCTCGCCCACGAGAACCCACGGGTGCGCGCGATCCACCAGCCGCGCAACATGGGCATCGCCGCCGCCTACGAGCGCGCGCTGGACGAGGCCAAGCTGGACCACTTCAGCTTCCTCGCCGGCGATGGCGAGATCGACCGCGGCTCCGTGCGCGACATTCTCGCCGCGGTCGGCCGCGCGGACATCGTGGCGCCCTACCACCAGAACCCGCGGGCGCGTCAGCTCCACCGTCGCGTCCTGACCCGCGTATCCACCGGGCTGGTCAACGTGCTCTTCGGCTTCAAGATGCGCTACTACCAGGGGCCGTGCATCTATCCCATCGCGCTGGCCCGCGCGCTCCCGAAGTCGGAGGGCGGGTTCTACTTCCTCACCCAGATGCTCATCCACGCCCTCCATGCCGGCCACAGCGTGGTCGAGGTGGGGCTGACCCACGTGGAGCGGGCCCATGGCCGCTCCAAGGCGGTGTCGATCACGAACATCCTGAAGGCGCTCCGGACCATCGCCCGGGTGTGGTGGGCGATCTACGTCAGGCGTGAGTCCGTGGCGCGAGGAGCCTGAGATGGCGAGCGACGGGAAGACGGTGCTGGTCACCGGCGGGGGCGGCTACGTCGGAGCCGTCCTGGTGCCGAAGCTGCTGGCCCGGGGCTACCGGGTCCGCGTGATCGACCTCTTCCTCTTCGGTGAGGACGTGCTGCCGCGGCACCCGGCGCTCGAGCTGGTGAAGGGGGACCTGCGCGACGCGGTGGCGGTCAAGAAGGCCCTCCGGGACGTGGATGCGGTGATCCACCTCGCGTGCATCTCGAACGATCCCAGCTTCGAGCTCAACCCGGCGCTGAGCCGCTCGATCAACTACGACTGCTTCGAGCCGCTGGTGGCGGAGGCCCGGCAGGTCGGCGTGCGCCGGTTCATCTACGCCTCCACCTCGAGCGTCTACGGCGTCAGTGACGCGCCGGACGTCACCGAGGACCACCCGCTCGTCCCCCTCACCGACTACAACAAGTACAAGGGCATGTGCGAGCCGATCCTGCTCCGCTACCAGGCCGCCGGCTTCACCACCGTCATCATCCGGCCGGCGACGGTCTGCGGGTACTCGCCCCGACTCCGCCTGGACCTGACCGTGAACATCCTCACCAGCCTCGCGGTGACTCAGCGGCGCATCACGATCTTCGGGGGCGCCCAGAAGCGTCCGAACATCCACATCGAGGACATCACCGATCTCTACGTGGAGCTGCTGACCACGCCGGCGGAGCTGATCGCGGGCAAGACTTTCAACGCCGCCTACCAGAATCACACGGTCGCTCAGCTTGGGGAGATCGTGCGCACCATCGTGGAGCGGGAGATGCCGGAGCTGGCGCCCATCACGGTGGAGACCTCGCCCAGCAACGACCTGCGCTCGTACCACGTGTCCTCTGACAAGATCAAGCGCGAGCTCGGCTGGACGCCCCAGCGGACCATCGAGGATGCGGTGCGGGACCTGTGCGCGGCGTTCCGGGCCGGCAAGGTGCCGAACGCGAAGGACGACATCCGCTACTACAACGTCAAGACCATCCAGGCCTCGGGCCTGGCCTGAGCGATGCCGCGCGCCGTCGTCACGGGAGGAGCGGGCTTCATCGGGAGCCACATGGTCGATCTCCTCGTCGAGCGCGGATTCGAGGTGGTCGTGATCGACAACCTCGTGGGGGGGCGTGTGGAGAACCTCGCCCACCACCGCGGCAATCCGAGCGTCCACTTCGACGGCCCCGTGGACATGTGCGCGCTCCCGTCCGACTCGGCGCTCTTCCGGGGCGTGGACTACGTGTTCCACTTCGGCGGGATCGGCGACATCGTGCCTTCCATCGAGCGCCCCCTGGACTACATGCGGGCCAACGTCAACGGGACCCTCGCGGTGCTGGAGGCGGCCCGGCACGCGCGGGCGCGCAAGGTCGTGTACGCGGCGTCCTCGTCGTGCTACGGCCTGGCCACCGAGCTTCCAACCACGGAGACGGCGCCCATCCGGCCGGAGTACCCTTACGCGCTCAGCAAATACCTGGGCGAGAGCGCGACGCTGCACTGGGGACACGTCTACGGGCTGCCCGTGATCTCGATCCGGATGTTCAACGTGTACGGGCCCCGCGTGAAGACCACCGGCGCCTACGGGGCCGTGTTCGGGGTCTTCCTCGCCCAGAAGCTCCACGGCAAGCCCTTCACCGTGGTCGGCGACGGCACCCAGCGGCGGGACTTCGTGTACGTGACCGACGTGGCGCGCGCCTATTTGCTGGCGGCGGAGTCGGAGCGTGAGGGTGAGGTGTACAACCTGGGCGGCGGCGGCGAGCCTCCCACCGTGAACCGTCTGGTCGAGCTGATGAAGGGCGACGTGGTGTACGTCCCCAAGCGCCCGGGCGAGCCCGACTGCACGTGGGCCGACGTGAGCAAGATCCAGCGGCATCTGGGCTGGGCGCCCACGGTGCCCTTCCCGCAGGGGGTGGCCTCCATGCTCCGGCACATCGAGGACTGGCGAACCGCGCCGCTGTGGACGCCCGAGAAGATCGAGGCGGCCACCCGCGTGTGGTTCCAGCATCTCGTGCGATGAAGTCCGACTATCGCGGGAAGATCAAGACGCTGCCGGAGCTGGCTGCCGCCATCGGCCCGCGGCCCCGGGCCAAGACCGTCATCATGTGCCACGGCATGTTCGACATCGTCCATCCCGGGCACCTCCGGCACCTGATGTACGCGAAGGAGAAGGCCGACCTGCTCATCGCCAGCCTGACCGCGGACGTGCACGCTACCAAGGCGGACTTCCGCCCGTACGTTCCTCAAGATCTGCGGGCGGCGAACCTCGCCGCGCTGGAGATGGTCGATTTCGTGATCATCGATCCCCATCCCACGCCGATCGAGCACATCAAGCACCTGCAGCCCGATTTCTTCGCCAAGGGCTACGAGTACTTCGCGGAGGGCGTCCCCCCGAGGACCCAGGAGGAGATCGACACCCTGGAGAGCTACGGGGGTGAGATCGTCTTCACTCCCGGCGACGTCGTCTATTCGTCGTCGCGGCTCATCGAGTCTTCCCCGCCGAAGCTCGCGGTCGAGAAGCTGCTCGCCCTCATGGAGTCCGAGGGGTTCGGCTTCGATCGCCTCCGGCAGGCGCTGGGCCAGGTCCGCGGGGTGCGCGTGCACGTGGTCGGCGACACCATCGTGGACAGCTACAGCCACTGCTTCCTGCTGGGCGCCACCGCAAAGTCGCCGACCTTCAGCGTCAAGCATGAGCGGACCGACGTCTTCGCGGGCGGGGCGGCGGTGGTGGCGAAGCACGTCAAGGCGGCGGGCGGCGACGTGACCTTCTCCACCGTCCTCGGCAACGACCCCGTGAAGGATTTCGTCCTGGAGGACCTGGAGAAGGCCGGCATCACCGTGCATGCGTTCATCGACCGCACGCGGCCGACGACGCAGAAGGAGCGCTTCATCGCCGACGGCTACAAGATGCTCCAGGTCGACCGCGTGGACAATCGCGCGATCTCGGACCGCGCCTTGCGGTCGATGGGCGAGTCCCTCGCCGGGAGCGCCCCCGACGTGGTCATCTTCAGCGACTTCCGCCACGGCATCTTCAACCGGAAGAGCATCCGGATCCTCCGGGAGCGCATCCCCGACGCCACCCTGAAGGTGGCCGACAGCCAGGTGTCGAACCGGTGGGGCAATATCCTCGAGTTCACCGATTTCGATCTGATCACGCCCAACGAGCGGGAGGCACGGTTTGCGCTGGGGGATCAGGATTCGGTAGTGCGGCCCCTCGCGCTCCAGCTGTTCCGGCTCGCCCGCTGCAAGCACCTCATCCTCAAGCTGGGTGAGCGCGGCATCCTCGGCTACCGTACGCCCGGGCACATGCCCCGCGAATTCTTCACGGTGGACAGCGTGGTGGACTCCCTCGTGGATCCGGTGGGGGCGGGCGATGCCCTCCTCGCCTACGCCTCTCTGGGGCTGGCCCGCACCGGCGACATCGTGCTCGCCTCCATCCTCGGTTCCGTCGCGGCGGCCATCGCCTGCGAGTACCAGGGAAACCGGCCGGTGGCGCCCACCGAGGTCGAGGAGAAGATCGCCCGGCTCGAGAAGCAGGCGCACTTCGGATGAGCATGCGGTACGTCGTCGTCGGCCTCGGCAATATCGGCGGGAAGCGGCAGGCCGTCCTCGGGGACCGCTGCGTGGCCACCGTGGACCCCTTCAACCCCGCCGCCGACTACCGGCGTCCCGAGGAATGCCCGAACGACCGTTACGACGCGGCCATCCTCGCCGTGCCCAACGACGTGAAGCTCAAGCTCATGGAGTACTTTCTCGCCCGCGGCAAGCACGCTCTCGTCGAGAAGCCCCTCATCCTGGACGTGGAGGCCGCCGACGAGCTCGACCGACACGCCCGCGCGGGGGGCGCGATCTGGTACACCTCTTACAACTTCCGCTTCGAGCCCCACGTCATCGCGTTGAAGCGGCACCTCGACGCGGGAGCGGTCGGGCGTGTGTACCGGGTGCGGATGTTCTATGGCAACGGCACCGCCGGCAGCATCGCGGGCACCTGGCGGGACAGCCGGCTCGGCATCCTCGAGGACATGGCCAGCCACCTCATCGATCTCGCCGGCTTCGTCTTCGGGCGCTTCGGCGACGAGTTCCGGGTCTGGGAGCGCCGCGGGCACGAGCTGAAGGGCTTGGACCACTGCATCCTCGCGACAGCCGATCGGGCGGTGGTCATCGAGTGCAGCTTCCTCGCCTGGAAAAACCGCTGGCGCATCGAGGTGACGGGCGACCGCGGCGCCCTCGAGATGGATGGGCTCACGAAGTGGGGGGCGAGCGAGCTGGTGGTCCGACGGCGCACGCTCCCGAGCGGCGTGCCCGAGGAGACGCGCGACGTGCTCCCCGGTCCGGACCAGACCTGGGCGGGCGACCTTCGCCACTTCGAGGCGCTCGCCGCCGCGGGGCGGACGTCGCGCGACAACGACCTCTGGCTTTCCCGCACCATCCACGCGGCGGCGACGGCGCGTCTGGAGGGCGAGCCGTGACGGCGGGGCTCACCGGCTTCCTGGGCCTCTCCCACCTGGGCCTCGTCTCGAGCATCGGCTGGGCCTCCCTGGGCTCGCGGGTGATCGGCGTGGATCTCGAGCGGGATCCCGTGGAGCGGCTCGGGCGCGGGGAGCTGCCGGTTCACGAGCCCGGCCTCCCCGAGACGTTCGCGGCCGCGCGCGAGCGGATGCGCTTCACGACCGACCCGGCAGCGCTCGCCGAGTGCGCGCTGGTCATCGTCTCGCGCGACGTCCCCACCGACGCCGACAATGGCAGCGACACGTCCGCGGTGCTCCGTCTGGTGGACGCCGCCATCCCGCACCTCCGTCCCGGCGGGGTCCTCGCCGTGATGAGCCAGGTGCCGCCGGGGTTCACGCGCGCGCTCGCCGCGCGGATCGAGGCGCGCCGTCCCGGGCTCGGGCTACGCGTCCACTACTGGGTCGAGACCTTGATCTTCGGGAACGCGGTGCGGCGCTTCCTGGAGCCGGAGCGCATCATCGTGGGGGCCGCGGATCCAGCACGGCCGCTCCCGGCGGAGCTGGCCGACGGCCTCGCGCGCTTCGGCTGCCCGGTGCTGCCCATGCGCTATGAGAGCGCCGAGCTCACCAAGACCGCGATCAATCTCTATCTCTTCGGTGCCGTGACCTACGCCAACACGCTCGCCGACCTCTGCGAGGAGGTAGGGGCGGACTGGTCCGAAATGGTCCCCGCGCTGCGGCTCGACAAGCGCATCGGGCCGTCCGCCTACATCCGCCCGAGCCTCGGCGTGGCGGGAGGCAACCTCGAGCGGGACCTCGTGACGCTCCGCGCGCTCTGTGACGCGCACGGGGTGGACGCCTCCTACATCGACACGCTCATCCGATACAATGCGGCGCGCTATCGCTGGGTGCACCGCCAGCTCGAGCGGCGTGTGCTCGCGGCGTCGGCGCGGCCCGTCATCGCGGTGTGGGGCCTCGCCTACAAGAAGGACACACGGTCCACCAAGAACTCGATGGCGCTGCGGGTGATCGACGACCTGCTGGGTCGCGCGGAGATACAGGCTTACGACCCGCTGGTGCGGGCGTCGGAGATCGACGTGCCCGCGGCGGTGCTCGCGAATCGCGAGGCGACCCTGGCCGGCGCGGACTGCCTCCTGATCCTCACCGACTGGGACGAGTTCGCCGCGACGCCGCGTGACGCCTTCAAGGCCATGCGGCGCCCGCTGATCATCGACTGCGTAGGTGTCGTGGATCCGCGACGGACCGATCTGGACGGCGTGGACTACGTGACCATTGGCAAGCCCGCGGGCGACAAGCGGGCAGGCGAGGAGTCGGCCGGGAGGGGGTCCGCCGCGCCATGAACCGCCGGGCGGTCTTCCTCGACCGCGACGGGGTGCTGGTGGAGACCTCCGTGCGCGACGGCCGGGCCTACGCGGCGCTGTCCCTCGACGAGTTCCGCGTCTGCGCGGACGCCGGCCCCCAGGTCGCCCGGCTGCGCACGGCGGGGCTCCTGCCCATCGTCTTTACCAATCAGCCGGAGGTCGCGCGCGGGTCCCTCGACCCGGCGACGCTCGACCGCATGCACGCGCGGCTCCGCGCTGACGTCAGCGTGGCCGACATCTTCGTGTGCCTCCACGACGACGCGGCGGACTGCGCGTGCCGGAAGCCGCGGCCGGGGATGCTCCACGCGGCGGCGGCCAAGTGGGGGCTCGATCTCTCCGCGTCCTTCGTGGTGGGCGATCGTTGGCGCGACATCGATGCCGGCCGCGTGGCCGGCTGCTACACCGTGCTGCTGGACCGTCCCTACAGCGACTGCGCGTCGGCCGACGCCCGCGTGGCCGGCCTCGCCGAGGCGGTGGACGCCGTCCTGGCGCGGGCCGAGGCTTTCCATGGACTTCATCGCCCGCTATCTCGCTGAAGCCGGCCGCGTCGCCGCCTCCATCGACCAGGGCGCGGTGGCTCGGGTGGTCGAACTCCTCGTCCAGGTGCGGGATGGGGGCGGCCGGCTCTTCATCCTGGGCGTGGGCGGAAGCGCGGGGAACGCGTCGCACGCGGTCAACGACTTCCGGAAGATCGCGGGCTTCGAGGCGTATGCCCCCACCGACAACGTGTCCGAGCTGACGGCGCGGATCAACGACGACGGCTGGGACACCTCCTTCGCCGCCTGGCTGAAGGGGAGCCGGCTCTCCTCCCGGGACGCCGTGCTCGTCTTCTCGGTGGGAGGCGGGGATGCGGAGCGCGGAGTGAGCATCAACCTGGTCCGCGCGCTCGAGCATGCCAAGACAGCGGGCGCGCGCGTCGTCGGCATCGTGGGGCGCGACGGCGGCTTCACCGCGAAGGTGGCGGATGCCTGCGTGATCGTCCCCACCGTGAGCCCCGATCTCGTCACCGCCCACGCCGAGGCCTTCCAGGCAGTGGTCTGGCATTGCCTCGTGTCGCATCCCCGGCTCAAGGTTGCCCCCATGAAGTGGGAGAGCATGGGCCGATGAGCGGCTGGCCGGCGCGCGTGGTGCTGCTGGGGGCGAGCGGCCATATCGGGCGCGAGCTCTCCGCGCGGCTCGCGCGGGAGGGCGTTTCCGTGGTCCCGCACACGTCCAAGACCCTCGACCTCACACGGGGGGAGTCGCTCGCCGTCCTGGACGGGGCGCTGGACGCGGACACCGCTCTCGTCTTCGCGTCCGCCCTGACTCCGGACCGCGGGCAGACCCCCGACACCCTCATGGCCAACGTGGCCATGGCCGGCAACCTCGCCAAGCATCTCCAGGGCCGCACCGTCGGGCTCTGCGTCTACGTGGGCTCCGACGCCGTCTACGGCTTCGACGTGAACCCGGTCACCGAGTCCACGCCGGTGAGCCCCGGCGGCTACTATGCCCTGGGGAAGTACGCGGGCGAGCGCGTGATGGAGTATGCCGCTCGCGCCGGGGGCTTTCCGCTCCTCACGCTCCGAGTGACGGGCGTCTACGGCCCGGGGGATCCTCACGGCGCCTACGGGCCCAATGCCTTCGCGCGCTCGCTGGCCCGCGACCGGAGCGTGCGGATCTTCGGCGACGGCGAGGAGGAGCGTGACCACATCTACGTGGACGACGTCGCCGGGCTCATCGCCGCGCTGATCCGCTCCCGCGCCGACGGCCTCTACAATCTCGCCACCGGCGAGAGCCGGCCCTTCGCCGACGTGGTGAAGGCGATCCGCGGCCTCGTCCCCTACGAGGTGACGGTGACCCACGCGCCCCGAGCGGGCGCCATCACGCATCGCCGGTTCGACACCGCGCGGCTCGCCCGCGCGGTGCCGGGCTTCGCCTTCACGCCCTTCGACGAAGGACTGCGCGCCACCCTCGGCGCGTTCGGAGCGCTGGGACGTGGGTGAGATCAACCTGCTCGATCGCTACCCTCGAACATGCCGCGACATCGCCTCCCGGGCGGCCGCCGTGCCCGCCCAGCGTGAGATCGCGAAGCGCTTCGGCCGCGAGTACTTCGACGGCGACCGCGGGCAGGGGTACGGGGGCTACCGCTACGACGGGCGCTGGGGCCCCATCGCCGAGCGGCTCCGCGACCACTACGGGCTCGCCGGCGGCCATCGCGTGCTCGACGTCGGCTGCGCCAAAGGCTTTCTCCTCCACGATCTCCGCCGCGTGGTGCCGGGCATCCGGGTGGCGGGACTCGACGTCTCCGCCTACGCCCTCGAGCACGCCATGGAGGACGTCCGACGCTTCCTCGTGCGCGGCACCGCCGAGCAGCTGCCCTTTCCCGGCGGCGCCTTCGACCTGGTCCTCTCGATCAACGCCATCCACAACCTCGGGCGCGCGGAATGCCTCCAGGCCCTCCGCGAGATCGAGCGAGTGGGCCGGCGGCATCGCTACGTGCAGGTGGACTCCTGGCTCACCGAAGAGCAGCGGGAGAAGTTCGAGCGGTGGCAGCTCACCGCGGCCACCTACTTCGATCCGGAGGGCTGGCGCCGGCTGTTCCAGGAGGCCGGCTATAGCGGTGATTACTACTGGACGGTGACGGAGTAGGTCGCCGGACCAAGAGGGGGATGCCCATGAAGATCTTCGTGGATTCCGCGAACCTGGTGGAGATCGAGGAGGCCCTCGACCGCGGCTTCCCCGCCGGCATCACCACCAACCCGTCGATCCTGGCCAAGGAACAGAAGGGCGACTTCCGCGAGCACATCAAGAAGATCATCGATCTCGCCCAGCGCTACGGCTATGACATCCCCCTCAGCGTCGAGGTGTTCTCCACCAAGCGCGAGGAGATGATCCGGCAGGCGGAGGACTTCGTCGGCCAGTTCGGCCACTACAAGAACATCAACGTGAAGGTGCCGGTGGGCTGGGACGAGCTGGCGGTGATCCGCGAGCTGCGGCGGCGCGGCATCCGCGTCAACTGCACCTGCTGCATGTCCTACAATCAGGCGGTGATGGCGGCGGGGGCGGGGGCCAACTACGTGAGCCTCTTCTACGGACGTATCCGGGACATCGGCTACGACGCCGCCTCGGTGGTGCGCCAGGTCCACGAGACCTTCCGCGAGAGCGGGACGGCGTGCGAGATCATCGTGGGCAGCATCCGACACATCGCCGACATCAACGAGGCCTTCCAGGCGGGGGCGGACATCGTCACGGTGCCGCCCAAGTTCTTCCGGCAGATGGTGAGCCATCCCAAGACCGACGAAGCGGTGAATAAGTTCATCACCGACTTCCAGAAGTGGCTGGAGTAGATGAAGGGTCTGGTCCTGGCATCGCTGGCCTTCCTCCTCCTCGTGGCGGGGAGCGCGGTCGCCCTCCGCGTCTACCGGGGTAACAAGGAGTTCAAGGTGTTCCTGGGCGCCTTCGCGGCCGCGGTGGCGGGCTACGCGATCGCCTTTCCGCTCACGCCCCACGACCTGGGTTTCCTCCCCGTTGCGTGGCTCGAGCCGGCGACGGTGGTGGACTTCTCTAACGGGCTCCTCGTGCTCGCCCTGGTCTTCCACGGCTTCTGGTGCTTCGCCTACTTCGCCTGCCTGAGCCCCTCCATGGGGGTGATGGTCGAGCTACGCGCGCGCGGAGAACGGGGAATCAGCGTCGAGGAGGCGCTGGCCATGCAGGGCCGCGAGGAGCCCGTGAACCTCATCTTCCAGCGGCGGCTCCCGAAGCTGGTGCAGGGTGGCTACGTGCGCGAGGAGGGCGGCGCGTACCGGCTGCTTCCGCGCGGCGGGCGGATCGCCGCGCTGGGCGCGTTCCTCAAGCGCCTGATCAACTCCGAGGCGCCGGTGGCGGGGAGCCGGACATGCTGAAGGGCCTCGTCCTCGCCGGGATGCTGGTCGCCACCTGGGCGGTGCTGCAGGGGATCGTCTTCCAGCTCCGCGCGCCCCACAAGGCCTTTGCGTCGATGGTCGCCTGGTTCGCCCCCTTGGTCCCCGCCTACGTGCTGCTCTACCTGCTGACGCCGGCCGACCTGGGCGTCCTCCCGGAGCGCTTCACCCGGGCGGCGACCCCGCTCGGGCTGCTCAATGGCCTGGCCGTGCTGGTCCTGCTCTTCCTCACCGGAGTGCTCTTCTATTACCACGCGGACCGGTCCATCACGGTGCGCCTTCTCATCGAGCTGGCGCGGGCGCCGCAGCAACGGCTGAGTCTCGCCCAGCTGCAGGCGGTGTGCGGCGTCGAGGTCCTGATGCAGGACCGGCTCGACACCATGACCATGAACGGCTTCCTGGTCCGGCGCGACGGGCGCTATCACCTCGCCCCCAAGGGCCGTCTCGGCGGCCTGGGCGGGACCTTGGCCCGGCGCGTTCTCACGATGAAGGCGCTCTAGGAATATGTCCGGCATCGAGACGCCGAAGATCGATCGGGCGCCCGGCAGCCTCGACGAGATGACTGTCGGGGCGCCCCGGTCCGCGCGCGAGGCCCTGCAGTCGGGCGCGATCACGCTGGAGGCGCTGCGGGCCGCGCACCGGCTGCGGGACGGCCGTAGCGCGCTGGACGTGGTCGCCGCGCTCGCCTCCTTCGTGGCTCTGCCTGTGATCGTGGGCCTCGTTCCTCACTGGTGGGTCTACGGCCTCGGCGTGCTGCTGGCGATCCGCAACTTCAACTGCGCCGCCCAGCTCGTGCACGAGAGCGATCACGGCACGCTCTTCCGCGAACCGCGCCTCAACCGGTTCTTCGGGAACGTGTGCGCCTACCTCCTCGGCTACACGCGCTCCGGCCACCGGCAGGCGCACATGGATCATCACCTCTACCTCAACACCGACCGCGACCCGGATCTGATCTTCAGCCAGCCGAGCGCGCCCGGCCGCGAAATCGCGCGCGGCCTCGTCCAGGACCTCTTCTTCGTCTCCGCCCTCAAGCGCTTCCTCCAGTACTTTCAGTCCGACCGGACGACCTACTCGGTGTCGCCGTGGCGGACCCTGACCCCCGCGTACTTCGGGCGGCTGGCCGCCGCCTTCCTGCCCGTCGCCCTCACCCAGCTCGCCCTGCTGGCGCTGTACACGGTGACGGCGGGCCCGCTGGCCTACTTCCTCTTGCATGTCCTGCCCATCATGACGCTCTATCCGGTGCAAATCCGGATCCGCTCCATCGCCGAGCACGGCTTCGAAGCGGGGTATCGCCCCGGCGGCGCGCGCGAGACGTGGGTCACGCGGACGAGCCGGCTGAACCTGCTGGAGAAGTGGATCGTCGCGCCCTTCGGGCAGTACCTCCACTACGAGCACCACGTCTTCCCCAGCATCCCGAACTACAACCTGCCCCAGGTGCACCGGCTCCTCCTCGCTGCCGGCATCCCGGTGCCCGTGAATCGGAGCTATGTGGGCTTCGTGCTCCGGAAGATCCGCGCCGAGTGGGACAGCCCCGAGCGCTCGAGGAGGGCCGCGTGAGCGCCCCCGTCGCCCGCGGCGAGCTGACCGGCTCGGTCTGCGACCTCTGCCGCTCCGACCGCCACGCGGTGCCGGTGCTCGAGGCGAGCGATTACGAATACGGCGTACCGGGAACCTGGGGGCTCGTGCGCTGCACCGCCTGCGACCTCTATTACCAGGCGCCGCGTCCCGCCGCCGCCGCGCTCCCCGCCTTCTACCCGCCGAGCTATGCCGTCTACGGCGACGACCCCGTGGTGGGGTGGCTCTTCCGCATCACCTACTGGCTCGACGCTCGGCGAGTGGCCGGGCTCATCGGCCCCACCGGCCGGGTGCTGGACGTCGGCTGCGGGGCGGGGGGTGCCCTCGTCGCGCTGGCGCGGGCCGGAAAGTGGGAGGTGTGCGGGCTCGAGCTGGACGTGGAGGCCGCGCGCCGGGCCGCCGCCCAGGGCTTCAACGTGCGCCAGGGCGATCTCGTGGACACGGATTTCGAGCCCAGCTCCTTCGACCTCATCCGCATGGGGCATGTGATCGAGCACGTGCGGGACCCGCTCGCCACGCTGCGGCGCGCCTGGGAGCTGCTCAAGCCGGGCGGCACGCTGTTCGGCGAGACCCCCAACATCGACTGCTGGGACTTCACGCTCTTCGGGCGCTACTGGGGCGCGCTCCACTTCCCTCGCCATATCGCGCTGTTCAGCCCCGAGACCATTCGAGCGGCTTGCACGCGCGCCGGCTTCGACGAGGCGCGCATCATCCCGCGGCTCCGGACGGTGGGCTGGAGCGCGGGCATCCAGAACTGGCTCGCCGATCGCGCCGGCCTCCGCGTGCCGGCGAACGGGCGCGTGCGCTGGTACCCGCTGCTGATCGCGCCGTTCCTGCCCGTCACCGTGCTCCAGGCCCTCGTGAGCCGCACCGCTACCATGGCGTTCGTGGCTCGCAAGCCCGCGCGCTAGAGACGTCCATGGCGCTCAAGTATTCCACCGAGCTCGGCGCGCTGGACCGGATGAAGAACGATCTCGCCTTCCGCGTGCGCCGCCGGATCTTCGCGACCTTCATGGAGGAGTGTGCGCCCGGGCCGGACTCGCGCGTGGCGGACTTCGGGGTGTCCGGCCATCGCGACCATCCCGTGCACTACTTCTTCGAGACGCTCTATCCGCACCGGAACCGGCTCACCGTGATCGGGCGCGAGGCCGAGGAGGCGGGCTGGTTCGCGGAGGAGTTCCCGGGATTGACCTACCTCGAGGCCGACCTGCGCGCCATCCCGCTGCCCACCGGCTACTTCGACTACGGCATCTGCAACGCGGTCGTCGAGCACGGCGGCCCCCGCGATCAGCAGCGGGCGCTGGTGGCCGAGGTGTGTCGTGTCTGCCGCTGTGTCCTCTTCACCACCCCCAACAAGCGCTTTCCCGTGGAGCTCCACACCTTCCTGCCGCTGCTTCACTGGCTGCCCGACACGAGCTATCGCGCCACGCTCCGCCGCCTCGGGCAGCACTACTTCGCGGACGTGGAGAACCTCAACCTGCTGGACGCGCCGACCTTCCTTTCGCTGTTTCCCGCCGACCGCGACAACCGCCTGCTGGCTTCCGGCCTGCCGCTCCTGCCTTCCAACCTCGTCTGCGTGTCGAGGGCCCGTCCCGCCTAAGGCGCCGGAAGGAGGACGAACTTGCCGTCCTTCATCCCCATGGAGAAGGCGGGCCGGTCGGGGAAGTGCCGCATCAGCTCCTTGTTCTTCTCCGGGCCGAGGTAGTTCACGAAGAGGATCGGATCCGTGAGGTCCGGGGAGTTGTTCCGGCGGTAGTAGGCCCAGGAGTACGGCGAGACGTGGAGCGCGGGCAGGCTGTGTACGAAGACGAGCGCGCGCTCGATGCCCCGCTCGGCCAGCAGGTCGTACGGGGCGCGGGTGAGATCGGCGCTGGCGCGAAGCGAGCCGCCGTACACGGGGTAGAAGGTCGCGAGCGCGCAGAGGGTGGCAGCGACGGGGACCGTCGCCACGGCGCGCGCGGCCCCGGCCCAGGCGATGGCGGTCCGCCCCAGCTCGACCAGGCGCTCCAGGCCGCTCGCCGAGAGGATGACGAGGGGCACCGCGAGCTCTGAGTAGTGGACGGGGCCCACGGGATGGATGGTCGCCGCCGAGATCGCGGCGTAGACGAGGAAGACGGCGGCCACGCCGGTGACGAGGCGGATGCCCCCGGGAGTGCGGCGAAAGAAGAAGATGAGGAGGAGCGACGCCGGCCAGCCGAAGAGCCAGAAGTTGACGCGGGCCAGGGTGAACATGAGCTCGTGGATGGAGGGAAGCGGTGGGATCGCCTCGAGGGCCTTGCCGATGAGCCCCCAGTGATGCATGCGGCTGAAGGTCTGGTAGCCGCTGATGAATGGGGAGCCCGACAGCGCGTTCTGGTAGGCAAGCAGAAGGCCGAGCGCGGTGACACCGATGAGACAGAAGACGGCCGCGCCGGCCATCGCGCGGCCGGTGCGTCGCCGCCAGAGGTCCATGCCGAGCCACACGAGCCACGGCGCGGCGAAGAACGGCGTCGAGAAGGGCCGTGTGAGGGCGGCCCAGCTCACCGCGACGCCGGCAGCGATCCACCACCGGAGGGCGTCCGGGCGCTCGTGGAGGCGGAGCGCCGAATAGACGAAGGCCATCAGCAGGACCGCGGCGGTGGAGTGGGCGAGCAGAGTCGCGGACGGGAACACGAAGTAGGGCGAGACGAGGAGCAGGGGCAGGGTGAGCAGCGCGGCGCGCAGGCCGAAGATACGGCGCGCGACGCCGAAGGCGAGAGGCACGGTGAGCGTCGCCGACACCGTCGGCACCCAGGCCATCGCGTGCAGCCGCTCGCCGATCGCGAGGGCGGCTGGATGCCCGGGGAAGTAGATCCCGTACATTTTCCCGGTGTTCACGATGAACTGGTTGTCGAGGAAAGGTCGGAGGGCAGGCGACAGGGAGGGCACGTAGATGCGCCCGGAGGCGAAGAGCTGGCCCATGAAGGCATAGGCGTGCTCGTCGTCGCTGATGGCGGCATCCTTGAGGAGCCCGTACCGGACGACGGTGACGAGAAAGAGGGTCAGCGCGGAGGCGCAGACGACGGCCGCCGACACCTCGCGCGACGATAGCTCGCCGGCCCGGTCGAACCCGTCCAGCAGCCGCGGTCCGGCGGACCCGGCAAGGGCCGCAGTGAGAAGGGCAATGGCGGGAAGGCCGAAGAGCAGGTAGTAGAGCAGGAAGGCCATCTCGTTGGGGAACCAGCCATGCCGTCCGGCGAGAACCTGATAGCCCGAATAGTAGAGCCCGGCAATCCAGATCTCGGCGAGGCAGAGGCCGGCTCCCGTGGTGAGGAGCCAGGACCGGACGCGTGGAGTCACGCGCTCATGCTCCGGCACCGCGACAAGACGCCATCCTCAAAGGCCGCCACATGGAACGCCCGACGAGGGAACACACCACGGGATCGGTGCGCCGGCGGGGAACGGCTTGATGACCGCGTAGGGGGTCTCCTTCAGGAGCTCGATCCGGTAAAGCCGCCTCTCGGGCATCCGCTCATGCACCCACCGCTCGACGCCGGTCCGATCGTGCAGGATCAGCACCTCCTCACTCAGATCCAGACGGGGTCGGCGCCACTCGAACACCTGCGTCCCGACTTGCCGCATCGACGGCATATGGATCCAGATCGCGGCGAATTGCGGCGCCAGCACCACGACCTTCTTTCCCGCTGGCTCGTGCACCGAGCGGTCGATCCACGCGTAGATGTCGCGCTGGATGCGCGCCTGCTCCTGGAGCGCCAGGGCATGGATGAAATTGAAGATGCCGAGGCCTATGACGAGGGCGAGCGCAAAAGCGGTCGCGATGGGCCTCAAGTCGAACTGGTGGTTTCTTGCACCCCTGAGCAGGTTGGCGAGGCCGTGGACCGCGATGACGGTGAGCGGCACCGCGCACTCGGAGTAGTGGATCGGCCCGACGGAATGGAGCCCCATGTTCGTGTGAAAGAGGGCTAGCAGGAGATCGGTCAGGACACCCAGTCCAAGGAGCCGCGTGAAGTGGTCGGTCATCACCCCCGCCGCGACCAGAACGATGCCGAGAGGCCCGAGGAACCAGATGGCCAGCATGAACGTGTTGTAGGCCATGTTGGCGCCGAACCGGACCCAGAGGGTCACGGCCTGGACGTCGTGGGACTCGGTCATCCGTGGGAGAACGAGCGGATGTCCGGTCACCGCGTAGGCGTGAGCAAGCATGAGGAGGACGGGAACGAGACCGCCGAGCACGAGGCCTGGGAGCGCGCGGGAGTAGCCGGGCACCCCTCGTACGCTCTGCACCACCGCCCACAGCAGCAGCGGCGCGGAGAAGAAGACGGTCTCGAGCGGGCGACACAGGAACCCCAACCCGAAGGCGAGCCCGGTCAGGGCCCATCCCCAAAGCGCCCCTCGTTGCGCGGCGAGCCAGTAGCCTGCGATCGCGAGCGCCAGCATCGCTCTGGATGCGAGGTGGGCGTGAGTCGTCAGCGACAACATCAGGGCCATCGGCGAGCAGAGGAACACGATTCCCGCCACGAACCCCCAACCCCTCCCGAGGCGCCGCGCCATGAGAATGCCGAGCGCGAGGATCGGAGCCGCCGCGACGATGGACCAGACCAGCGGGCCGAGCCGCGTCAGCTCGGCGATCGCCGAGACCACCTGTCCGCCGGGCCAATCGGCTCTCGAGATGTGGCCGTCCTTCAAGAAGAGGCCCAGGGTCGGTATCGCGGCCTCGGGCAGGGACCGTGGGGCCGTCACGTGCCCGGTCGCCAGGATGCGGCCGCCGAAATCCACCGCGTACTCGTCGTCCGTGAACGGGAGGTCATAGAGCACCGCGATCCGGCCGATCCGCGCCACCGCGACCGCGAGCAGGAAGATCGCGACGAGGCCAAGAACCAGTTCGCGGCGGCCCAGGGAGTTGAGCGCCCTCCAGAGGCGGACAAGCGCCGGGCCCAGCCTGGGCGCCAGGCTATAACCCAGCAGGCACGCGGCGGGAAACAACAGGAGCGCGTGCCCGAGCCACAAGTAGACCTCGCCCGGTGAGCTGGCGCTGTGCGGGCCGTCGAACGTGATCCTGAATCCCTGGGCCGTACTCCCGAGGCCGAAGAAGGCGAGAATCAGAAAGTCGCCCGTCAGTCCGGCCACAAGACGATTGGTGGGGGTGGCGTTCAGCAGCTCGCCCTCTTTTCCACGGGTGACGGTGCGGGAGGGCCGAGATACGAGGAAACGAAGGTGGATGAGGCCGCGGCCCCGGCAAAGCGGTCGAGCCGGAAAGGCGTCAAGGAGACCGGCGGGCGCGCGCCCGTGACCAGGGCCGCCATCATCTCGCCGACGGCCGGCGCGAGCTTGAAGCCGTGCCCGGACATCCCCCCCGCCACGTAGAGGCCGGGCAGCGAGGACTCGTCGAGGATGGGCATCCAGTCCGGGGTGATGTCGAAGGCCCCGGCATAGCCGCGGCTGAAACGCGAGTCCGCCAGCGCGGGGATGGCGCGCGCGGTCCGGGCGAGCACGGCGCTGGCCTCGTCGAAGCCCGCCTCGCTGCCCAGGAGATCGGCGTCCATCGGATGCTCGGTCTCGTCGTCGGTGAGCGAGCCCGTCAGGGTGAGCCCGCCCGTCTCGGGGCGCGCGTAGGAGCCGCCGGCGAGGTCGAGATACACCGTGTGCGCGGGGCCGAAGGCCGCGTCACGCTCGACGATGAAGACGGGGTGGCGGCCGATGATGATGGGGAGCTCGTGCCCGGCCAGGCGCGCCACGAGTGGCGACCAGAGGCCCGCGGCGTTGATCACGACGGGCGCGTCGATGCGGTCACCCGCCGCCGTGTCCACGCCGGCCACTCGACCCCCCGCCTGGCGGATGGCGACCACCTCCACGCCCTGCTCGATGAC
>JBKPDT010000273.1:0-5881 GCA_046728035.1 Candidatus Methylomirabilota bacterium
GCACCGGGCCGCGCGCACCGGGGTGAGGCCCACCCCCGCCAGCACCAGCCGCGCCTCCGCGAGCACGCCGCCGACGACGCGGGCCTGCGCGGCCAGCGCCACCAGGGCGTAGTCGCCGTGGCGCCGGGCCAGCTCGCTGAAATGCGAGCGCCAGCCGGCGGCGGGGGGCGGGATCACGGCGGCGGTGAGGATCTCGCCCGGCTCCAGCGCGGTGGTGTAGATCCCGCGGAAGAAGCGCGCGGCGGGGAGCTCGCGCACCGATCCGCGCCGGGCGAGCCGGATGACCGCGTCCAGCGCCACCGCGCAGGCCGGGAGCTCGGCCGCGGGATCGGCGAGCGCCAGGCTCCCGCCGATGGTGCCGCGGGTACGCAGGGCGAGGTGCGCGACGTGGGGCATGGCCTGGGCGATCAGCGGCGCGTGCCGGCCCACCAGCGGCGACCGGAGCACGACCTCCTGGCGCGCGAGGGCGCCGATCACGAGTCCCTCGGGGGCGAGCCGGATCCCGTCGAGGCCGGGCACGCGGTTGATGTCCACCACCGCCGCGGGCTGGGCCAGCCGCATGTTGAGCGCGGGGACCAGGCTCTGGCCGCCGGCGAGGATGCGCGCGTCGGGACCGTAGCGCGCGAGGGCGTCGAAGGCCTCCTCGAGCGACGCGGGGCGGTGGTAGGCGAAGGGCGCCGGCTTCATCGAGGCGAATCCGGGGGAAGTCTACCTTGACACTTGGAAAAACGGGCTGCTATGTTACGGCGCGACCCGCCGCCCCATGGCCGAGCCCATTCTCGAGACGACGAAGCTCTGCCGGAGCTTCGGCAGCCTGGCCGCGGTCCACGAGGTGGACTTCGCGGTCCTGCCGGGCGAGCTTCGCGCCATCATCGGCCCGAACGGCGCGGGCAAGACCACCTTCTTCCGCCTCATCTCCGGCGAGATGGTGCCCAGCCGCGGGCGCATCCGCTTCAAGGGCCAGGACGTCACCGGCATGCCGCAGCACCGCGTCTCGCGGCTCGGCGTGTCCAAGTCCTATCAGATCACCAACGTCTTCCCGCATCTTTCCGTCCTCGAGAACGTGCGGGTGGCCGTGCAGTCCTACCGGCACTCGTTCAACTTCTGGTCGCGGGCGGCGGCGCTCGACGGCGTGCGCGGGCGCGCGGAAGCCATTCTCCGAGAGGTCGCGCTCTGGGACAAGCGCGCGCTCACCGCCGCGTATCTCTCGCACGGCGAGAAGCGCCACCTCGAGCTGGGGATCGCGCTGGCCACCGAGCCCTCCCTCCTCCTCCTCGACGAGCCCACCGCGGGGATGAGCCCCGAGGAGACCGACGAGACCATCCGGCTCATCCGGAAGATCGCCACCGGCCGCACCGTCATCCTCGTCGAGCACAAGATGAAGGTGGTCATGAACATCTCCGACAAGATCACCGTGCTCCACCAGGGTCAGGTGCTCGCCGAAGGCACGCCCCTCGACATCCGCGCCAACGCCCTCGTCCAGCAGACCTATCTCGGGATCACCAAGTGACGACGCCCCTGCTCGCCCTGAACGACGTCCATGCCTACTACGGCGAGGCGCACATCCTCCAGGGCGTCTCCCTCGACGTGGGGGAGGGCGAGGTGGTGACGCTCATCGGCCGCAACGGCGCCGGCAAGACCACCACCCTCCGCAGCATCATGGGGCTCGTGCCGCCCCGCGGCGGGCACATCACCTTCGCCGGCCGGAAGCTCCGTGGCCTTCCCACGCATGTCATCGCCCGCGCGGGCATCGCCTATGTCCCCGAGGAGCGGCGCATCCTCCCCAACCTCACCGTCGCGGAGAACCTGCGTCTGGGCCAGCTCGGGGCCGACCGTGCGCCGCGGGACGGCGACGCGGTGATGGAGGAGGTGCTCGGCTATTTCCCGCGCCTGCAGGAGCGGCTCGCGCAGAAGGGCAAGAGCCTCTCCGGCGGCGAGCAGCAGATGCTGGCCATCGCGCGCGGACTGGTAGCGAGCCCGCGGCTCATGCTGGTGGATGAGCCGACCGAGGGCCTGTCGCCCCTCATCGTGGAGAGCCTCACCGAGATCCTGCGCGAGATCAACCGGCGCGGCACCGCCATCCTCCTCGTCGAGCAGATCCTGGAGGTCGCCCTCGCGCTGTCGCACCGCCTCTACGTGATGGACCAGGGGCGCATCCAGTTCGAGGGCTCGGCGGAAGCCCTTCGCGCCGACCCCGCCATCCAGCAGCGCTTCCTGGGCGTCTAGCCGGGCGAAGCCTTCACCTAAAGCACCATCACATCGGGAGCTCGGCTGCCAGGCCCTCACCGGCTCGACCGGTAGCTTCTACACGGGGCCGGCAATTCATACCCACCCCGTCGCCGTTGCCGCCCATTTGTGACGCAAAAATGGCGCTAAGAGCCGCCGGTGGGCCATGGGCCGCCTGGCACAGGCGATGCGTTCCCTCCGCTACATCGGAGGGCTCCACATGACTTGGCTGCGAGCGAGAGCGCTGGGGTCCGGCCGGTGGGTCGTCGTCGCCTGCGTGGTCCTGGCGCTAGCCACCACGGTGGCCGTCTACGCCTCTCCGGCGCTGCTGCGCCACCTGTTGATCGCGCAGATTCAGTCGCTGACCCATCGCCCGGTCAGCATCGAGGCCGTCACGCTCAATCCCTTCACCGGGCGACTGGTCGTCCGCGGATTCCGCCTCCAGGAGCCGGACGGCCAAGCCCCGTTCACCGACTTCGAGCTCCTCGACGTCCGCATCCGGCCCCTGTCTCTCTTGCGCGGGCACCTCTGGATCCGCGAGGTGACACTCGAGGGCTCGACGGTGCGCATCATCCGGCTCGCCGAGGGCTTCAACATCTCGGATCTGATCCCGCGCTCGGGCGGGACCGGCCGTACGTTCGACGTCACCGTGGATCGTCTCGTGGTCACGAAGGGCACCGTGGCCCTCGAGGACCGAGCCCTGGCCGAACCACGCACGTGGTATTCGGAGAAGATCGAGATCGAAGCCCGCAACCTCTCGACTCGCCGCGGCGACGGGCGCGCGGTGGCGCGCTCGGTGACGGTGGGCGCACCGGTGTTGCTCGAGATGCGGCACGTGCGGCTCTATCCCATCCACCTCGAGGCCGCGGTGACGACCTCGGATCTCGACCTCTCGCTCGCCCGCCTCTACTTCCCGCCCGACGCGGCGGTGGTCCTCGAGCGGGGACGCGCCAGCTCGACGCTCAAGGTCACGCTCGACGCGCGGGCGGGGCTGCGGGCGGACGTCAGCGGTTCCCTCGAGGACGTCGTGCTTGTGAAGCGCGGCGAGCGCGACCCCGCCGTGCTTCTCCCCAAGCTCACCGTGGAGCTCGCCGACTTCCAGTACCAGGACGAGCAGCTCCAGATCGGCCGCTTCGAGCTGGCGGGCGCGGCGAGCGTCAAGGACCCGAGCGCGCGCGGCGGCGGCCGCTTTCAGGTCTCGACCCTTCGGGCAAGCATCGCCGACGTCACATGGCCGGTCCTCCGGCCCGGCCGCGTGGACGTACGGAGCAGCGTCCCCGGCGGTGGCCTGCTCAATCTCACCGGCCGCCTGAGCCCGCCCCCCGACGCCAGCCAGCTTCGCCTGCAGCTCGAGCGCGTCGATCTCGGGCCGTGGGCGAGGCTCGTGCCGAGCTCGCTGCGCATCGAGGGCCTCGCCGAGGCCAATCTGCACATCGACGAGCCCCTGGCGCCCGCCGTCCCGACCCGGGTGCAAGGCTCGATCGCGGTGAACCAGCTCGGGGTCAAGGACGCGAGCAGCGAGGTGCTGCGGGCGAGGCGGGTGGAGGCAACGGGGCTCGAGGTGCAATGGCCGTCGCGGCTCGCCGCCCGTCAACTCGTCATCAGCGGGCCACGGGCCACGATCGAGCGGGACAGCGCGGGGAGCATCGTCGTGCCGGGCCGGCCGAGTGATCCCGTGCCCCCGCCCGCCGGCTCGGCGTCCGCGGCGCCGACTTCGTCGCTCGCCCTGGCCGTCGGCGAGGTCGTCGTGAGGGACGGCGGCCTCAGGTGGCGCGACCACGCCGTCAAGCCGGATGTGGCCCTCGAATTCGCGCGCGTCGAGGCCAGAGTCACGGGGGCCGCCTGGCCCCTTCACGGTCCCCTGGGCGTCCGGGCGGGGCTGCGCCCACCGGGCGGCGGCCGGATCGAGGTCAACGGGCGCGTGGGCGTCGATCCGTTCACCGCGGAGGGGCAGGTCACCGCCACGGACGCCGAGCTCGCGCCGTATCAGCCCTATGTTCCGCTGCCCGCGCGCGTCAGCGGCCGCGTCGACTTCGATCTCGCCATCGCGCTCCCGCCGGTGGCGGAGGGCCGGGCCATCGCGCGTGGCCGCGCAGGGGCATCGTCGATCGATGTCCGTGATGGCGAGCGGACGGTAATGCGGGTGGAGCGGGCCCGGGCGACCGGCGTCGACGTCGACTGGCCCCGGCGCGTGGCGATCCGCGATGTGACCTTGCAGCGTCCCTGGATCCTGCTCGAGCGGGACCAGCGCGGAGCACTGCCTCTGCGCACGCTGCTCACTCCACGCACGGCGAACGGATCGGCAAACGGGTCGGCGAACGGCTCGGCGCCGGACGGCGGCGCGACCGTCCCCGTGACCGTCGCCCATCTCGTCGTCGAGGACGGGGGCGCCCGCACCGTCGACCAGCGCGTCGCGCCGCCCTTCGCGCTCGACACGCAGCGTCTGACCGGCCGCCTGGACGGTCTCTCGACGGACCCCGCGGCCAGGCCCGCCCGCCTGGAGATGGCCGGGCGCGTCGGCGCCGACTCGAGCCTCGCCCTCCAGGGCACCCTGGGCTCGCTGGGCGGGCCCCTCCGTCTCGACATGAGCGCGGACCTTCGTGGCTTCGCGGTGCCGCGCACGAACCCGTACCTCGTGCAACAGGTGGCGTGGGAGGCGCGGTCGGGATCGCTGACCACGAGCGTGCGCTGCCGGATCGACGGCGATACCCTCGACGCGAAGACGGAGATTCTGCTCAGTCGGCTCGAGGTGGCGCGGGCCGGCGGCCCCGACGAGGCGCAGGCGCGCATCGGCCTCCCGCTCGGCACCATCGTCGCGCTGATGAAGGATCGCCGCGGCGACATCCGCGTGTCGCTGCCCGTGGGCGGACGGTTGAGCGATCCGCGGTTCGACATGAGTGAAGCCCTCTGGAGCACGCTACGGAACGTCGCGGTCAAGACCATCATGGCACCGGTGAGCTGGATCGGCCGCGTGCAGGTCGGGGCGAACTCGAGGATCGAGCGGGTGGACGTGGACCCGATCCCGTTCGCGGCGGGGTCAGCCACGCTCGCGCCCGAAGCCCAGGAGCAAGTGACCAGGCTGGCGGCCTTCCTCGAGCAGGTGCCCGCGGTGCGTTTGGCGCTCATGCCGGTGGTGTCCTCGCGAGACCGCGCGGCACTCGAGGAGGACAAAGCGCGGGAATCGGCGGGCGGCCGGGTCCGCGAAAAGAAGACGGCGCCGGAGTCCGTGGTGACGGCGCCGGCGGAGGCGGCGCGCCCCGGGGCCGGCGACACGGGTTCGCCGCTCGCCGACCTCGCCGCCCGGCGCCTCGAAGCGGTGCGCGAAGGGATCAAGAAGGCCGGCGTCGACGGCGGGCGGCTCAAGGTGGTCGCCCTTTCCACGGCGGAGAGCGGGGAAGGCCAGGTCAAGGTGGACCTGGTCGAGCCGGAGGCTCCGGGCCCGCCGGGGCGGCCCGGCTTCCTGCGGCGACTCCTGGGCCAGACGGAGTCGGACGGCCGCCCCGGGCTGAACTGAGATGGACCGGCGCCTCTCGCTTTTCCTCGTCTGTCTGATCCTCGCCGTCGGCGCCTGCGCCACCGTCGATCCGTGGCAGGATGCCCGGATCGAGAGCGAGGTGAAGGCGCGCCTGGTCGCGGAGAAGGACGCCAACCTCAC
>JBKPDT010000274.1:0-18466 GCA_046728035.1 Candidatus Methylomirabilota bacterium
GCCCCGCGGCTCGCGAAGGTGCCGCTGCCCGCGGGCGCGACGTCGGTGTCGGGCTGGGCCACCGTGACGCGGTCCAGGCTCACGCCGAGCCGGTCGGCCACGATCTGGGCCACCGTGGTCGGATGCCCTTGCCCCTGCGAAGGAAAGGACACGTCGCAGCGGACGTTGCCGTCAGCGTCCACGCTCACCGTCGCCGCCTCGTGGCCGGGGACCTCGACCATCCCGCGCCCGCGATAGGTCCGCGAGCCGATCCCGGTGTACTCGGTGTAGCAGGCGAGCCCCACGCCGAGGAGCCGGCCGGAGGCGCGCGCCGTCGCCTGTTCCGCGCGGAGCCGCTCGTAGCCCGCCAGCGCGAGGGCATCCGCGAGCGCGCGGGGATAGTCTCCGCTGTCGTAGACGAGGCCGGACGCGGACGTGAACGGATACGCCTCGGGCGGAATGAGGTTGCGTCGTCGGATCTCGGCCGGATCGAGCCCCAGCCGGTCGGCGAGGAGGTCCAGGGTCCGCTCCATGGCGAAAGCCCCGAAGGTCATCCCCACTCCCCGATAGGCGGCCACCGGCGGCTTGTTGGTGGCGACGGCGGATGCGTGCCACGCGTAGGCGGGCGTGCGATACGGACCGGGAAGGATGTTCGCGATACCCAGCGGCTCGAGCGCCTGGGTGAGCGGGTAGACGTGGTAGGCCCCGGCGTCGGAGACCACGCGCGCACGCAGGGCGAGGAGAACGCCCCGCGAGTCGGCGGCGGCCTCGACCTCGACGCGGGCCTCGCGGGCCTGGGCGGCCGCGGCGAGGTTCTCCCGCCGCGTCTCCGCCCACTTCACCGGCCGCCCCGTCGCGCGCGAGAGCGCCACCACGGCGAGATCCTCGGGCTGGACGCACATCTTCTGGCCGAACCCTCCCCCCGTGTCGGGGACGACGACGCGCACGGCGTCGGGAGCCACGGCGAAGGCGCGCGCCAGCCCGGCGCGGACGATGTGCGGCACCTGGGTGCTCATCCATACGGTAAGCCGCGCGCCGTCCCAGGCCGCCACGAGGCCGCGCGGCTCGAGTGGGGACGCCGAGACGCGTCCGTGGGTGAATCCCTCGGCGATCCGCACCGCCGCGCGCGCGAAGGCGCCATCGACGTCGCCGCGGCAGTGCCGGCGCTCGAAGAGGAGATTGCCGGCGACGGAGGCGTGCACGCGCGGCGCGTCGGAGGCAAGCGCCGCGTCCACGTCGGCGACCACGGGGAGCGGGGAGTAATCCACCTCGATCGCTTCGGCGGCGTCGGCGGCGGCATACGGATCCTCCGCCGCCACCACCGCCACCGCCTCACCGGCGAAGCGCGCGCGTTCGGGGGCGAGCGCCGCCCACTCGGTCGCGAAGAAGCCCTCGCCCTCGAGCCGAGGCGCGAGGGGACCCACCTGCCCCGCGAGATCGCGCCCGGCGAGGACGGCGGCCACGCCGGGCCGCGCCCGGGCGGCGCGCGCGTCCACCCCGAGCACGCGGGCGTGGGCGTGAGGGCTCCGGACGAAGACGGCGTGCAGGCAGCCGTCGGGCCGAAGGTCGTCGAGGTAGGCGCCGCGTCCGGCGAGGAGGCGCGGATCCTCCCGACGCTTGACGATCGCGCCCGTGTAGCGCACGGGTGGGGTGGTCGTCAGCGCTTCGCCACGCGCGGCAGCACTTCGCCCGCGAGCAGCTCGAGCTGCTCCATGCCCCAGTTGAGCGGATTGAGGACGACGGACTCGCAGCCGCCGAGAGTCTCGACTTTCTTCCGGATCTTCTCGGCCACCTCTTCCGCCTCGCCGAGCAGGTAGAACTCCTTCCAGTACGGCAAGTCCATGCCCGAATAGGTCTTGAAGTGGGGAATGGCCGACTCGGGCCGCTCGCCTTTCTTGAGGACCCACACGAAGTTCGAATAGACGCGGCTCATGTCACCGGGTTTCCGCCCGTACTCGGCCATGAAGCGCTGGATCTTGTCCCAGTCACCCCGGACCATGTCCGCGGTGGAGGAGGAGTGCGGCACCCAGGTCTTGGCGTACTTGGCGATACGCCGCAGCACCGGATCGATGTTGGCGACGGACTGAGCGTAGATCTTCTCCGAGGGCTGGGTCCCGCCGCCGATCCAGATGGGTGGGTGCGGCTTCTGCACGGGCTTGGGATCGATGGTCAGGTTCTCGAAGGCGTAGTACTTGCCCTTGTAGGTGACGCGGTCGCCTGCCCAGAGGGCGGTGACGGCTTCCAGCATCTCGTCCATGCGACGGCCGCGCTCCTTGTGGGGTACGCCCATGAGCGCGAACTCCTCCTCGTGCCAGCCCACGCCCACGCCGAGGATGGAGCGACCGCCCGAGAGCAGATCGAGGGTGGCCCACTCCTTGGCGAAGTAGCCGGGATTGCGTAGCGGAAGCACCAGCACCATGGTGCCAAGCTTGATGGAGCGCGTGACCCCGGCCAGCGCGGAGAGGAGCGCCACCGGCTCGAGCCACGTGCAGGCGTAGGCGGGCGGCGTGAGGAGCAGGTGGTCGATGGACACCGCGCAGTCGAAGCCGAGATCCTCGGCGCGACGCAGATAGGTGCCCATCTCGGCGAGGGACGCGGTCCTGGGACCCAGCGAGAAGCTCGGAATGCGGAGGCCGAAGTTCATCGGAGACCGTCCTCCTTCTTCGCCTCGTCCACGGTGAGGCCGCCCACGCGTGCGTGCGGGCGGCCGCCGTCGGTGACGACGAGGGCGACCAGGATCTCGTTCGCCCGCGGCGCGTCCACCAGGCGCACCTCCATGGCATCAAAGTGCGTGCGGACGAACGCGGCGTCCTTGTAGTGGAGCGGCACGTCGATGGGCGTGCCCGGCCCGCCGAGCTTCTTCGCCGACGGGATAATGGCCTTGCCACCGTCGACCACGGCCCGGAACGGCGTGCCGAGAGTCGGGTGCAGGATGGCGGCGGCGTGCTCGTACTCGCCATCCACGCCCACCACCGCGGCCTTGCCGTACGAGTGCACCGGCGCGCCGAGGGCAGCCACCGCGCGGTGGCCGAGGAGATCGCCCAGCTCCTCCCCCGTCTTCACGAGGGGCTGGAGATCCTCCACGAAGCGGCCCGCGAAGGGGTTCTCGATCACCGCCACCGCCGCGACCTTCCTCAGCGGCCTCGCCGCGCGACGACCGCCGTCTTCCAGGATTTCCTCCACCACCGTCACGACCTTGCGGATCCTCATTAGTGCCCTCCCCCGCCGGGGCCGTGGCCCTTGACCACTTCCGCGGCGCGCGCGGCCGGCGGCGTGTTGCGGCTCCGTCCGATCCTGATCTGCCCGTCGATCAATATCATGGAGATGCCGAAGAGGTCGCCCGCGCGAAGGGCCTCCAGCGCGGTGCGTCCCACCGAGCCCACCGGGGCGTCCACGATGCAGCAGTCGGCCTCGCGCCCCTCCGCGATCACGCCCACGGGCAGCCGGTACACGCGCGCGGTGTTTCCGGTGGCCATGGCGATGGCCACCTCGGGCGCGACGCCGCCGAGGGACGCGAGATGGGCGAGCACGCGGAGGATGCCGAGCGGCACCACCCCCGTGCCCGAGGGAGCGTCATTGCCGATGATGACGCGGGACAGCGCCCGCGCGTCGGTGGCCCGCGCGAGCGTGTGCAGGGCGGTCTTGCCATTGCCACAGTGGACGATCTCCAGCGCCATCTGAGTGGCCACCAGCGAGTCGATCTCGCGCTCGCTCATCGACGTGGTTCCGCCATTGATGTGGCCGACCACGTGCGGGTCGGCCTCGAGGACGACCTCGGCGTTGATGGGGTTCGATCCGGCGATGGAGGGACCCCCGGTGTGGATGGTCACCGTCATCCCGTGCGTCTTCGCCCAGCGCACCATGGGAGCCGCGTCCTTTCCCGTCTTCACGGAGCCCAGCCCGATCTCGCCCACCAGCTTCACGCCGGCCTTCGCCATCTCCGCGAAGTCGTCCGCCACCATGCCCAGCTCGAGGATGGGCGCCCCGCCGTGCACCTTCACCCCGGCCGGCCGGAGATTGGCGTAGGCCTTGGCGGCCACGATGGCGAGCGCCTTGAGGCCCACGATGTCCTTGGGCCTCCCGGGCAGGTGCACCTCGCCCGCGGAGATCATCGTCGTGAGGCCGCCGTTGAGCCCGGACTCGATGAAGTCGACCGTCCGCTGCCGCGGCGTGAAATCGCCGAATACCGGGTGGCAATGCGAGTCGATGAGCCCGGGGATGACGGTGGACCCGCGGGCGTCCACCACCGTGTCGGCGTCGGCATCCAGCCCGCGACCCACCGCGGTAAACTTGCCGTCCTCGATCACGATCGAATCGCCGTCGAGGAGGGGTCGCTCGATGTCGCCCGAGACGATCTGCCCGATGCCCTTGACGAGGGTGCGCATTGGGGGAAATTCTCCTAGACCGACAGATAGGCGCGGCGGGCCGCCTCGTCCGCCATCAGGCGGGCGATGGGGCCCTCCCACCGGATCTCGCCCTTCTCGATCACGTAGGCGCGGTCGGCGAGCCGGGCCGCGAAGCGCAGGTTCTGCTCGGAGAGCAGGATGGTGAGGCCCTCGCGCTTGAGCGCGGCGATCTGCTCCCCCAGCGCCCGCACCACCACCGGGGCGAGCCCCTCCGAGGGCTCGTCGAGGAGCACGATACGCGGGTTGCCCATGAGGGTCCGCGCCACCGTGAGCATCTGCTGCTCGCCCCCGGATAGGCTTCCCGCCCGGCGCCGCGCCAGCTCGGCCAGCTTGGGAAAGAGCGCGTAGACGCGCGTGGCGGTCCAGACGCCGCCGCCCTTTTCGCCGACGCGGAGGTTCTCCTCGACGGTGAGGTCGCTGAAGATGCGCCGGTCCTCGGGCACCCAGCCCACCCCCAGGCGGCTGATCTCGTGCGTGGGCACCCCCCGCAGGGCGCGGCCGTCGAGCCGGATGTCGCCGCCGACGACGTCGATGAGCCCCACCACCGCCTTGAGCGTGCTCGATTTTCCCGCCCCGTTGCGGCCGAGGAGCGAGACCACCTCGCCCGCCCGCGCGGTGAGGCTCACCCCATGGAGCACGCGCGACGGCCCGTAGGCCGCGTGAACCTCGGTCAGCTCCAGCACTACTTCTTGTCCTTGTCCGCGTAGCTCACGGCGAGGCCGGCCCCGGCATCGCTCTGGATACCGTAGGGCGGGATGGGATAGCGCAGCCCGTTCTTCGACAGCGCGGCGAGGCCCTCGATCACCTTGGGGAGGAAGCGCGGGGGAATCGCCATCAGCAGCTCGTCGTCGGCCACGCCGCCGTACCGCCGCTCGGCGTAGCACGGGATGGTGAGCGCCGGCTCGCCCGTCTTGAGCGCCTTGCCCCAGGAGTCCGCGCACGCCGACTCCCCCACTGAGGTGAACGAAAGCTTCTTGTAGCCGATCCACTGCAGCCCGTTGATGAAGAAGATCATCTGGCCGGGCGTGCCGTAGATGAGGCAGATGTCGGGCGGATCGAGGCGGCCGGACGTGAGCGGGGCCACCGCCATGGCGCGGTAGCGACCGTGCGGCACGCAGTCCATGGCGTGCTGGTGGAGGCTCGCGTCCTCCTGGGTCTTGAACCAGACCCCGGCCATGCGCTTGCCGGACAGCCATTCGTCGTCCTGGGGATGGAGCCCGATGACCGCCCCGCACTGGGCGCCGACCAGATCCGCCATGGTGATGCCGACGGTCCACCCGAGCTGGCGCGCCTGGGCGACGATCTGGTCGGTGGTGTGCTTGACCCGCGGCCGGCGGATCTTCGGGATGGCCTCCATCTCTTCCACCGTCTCGAAGAGCTTCATCCCGATGGGGATGGAGCGAAGCCGCAGGTACTGGTTGAGCCCGCCCACGATCGCGTCCCAGTCGTATGTCGGGTCCGTCATGTCAGCTCTCCTCATGTGTCCGCTCGGCTCGCCTCCGGCTGCGCCTCGCCAAGCTCGTCCCCCAGGTACACGCGCTGCACTTCCCGATCGGCGCGGACCTCGGCGGGCTTGCCCTCCGCGATCACGCGGCCCTGGTGGAGGACCATGATGCGGTCGGCGACCGCGAACACCACGTCCATGTCGTGCTCGGTGAAGAGTACGGTGAGACCCCGCTCCCGCGCCAGTCGCTCGACGAGCGCCATGAGGGCGCCGCGCTCGGCGGGGGCCATGCCCGCGGTGGGCTCGTCGAGGAGCAGGAGCTCGGGGTCGTTGGCGAGGGCCACCGCCAGCTCGAGCCGCTTGAGGTCGCCATAGGCGAGGACGGCGGCGGGCCGGGCCGCCTGGTCTTCCAGCCCGACCTGGACGAGTCGGCGCCGCGCCTCGTCGATCTCCAGGCGGGCCGCCGAGGCGAGCAACGCATAGGTTTGGCGACGATGGGACAGGCGCGCGACCTGGACGTTCTCCAGCGCGGTAAGCGAGGTGAAGGTGGCGGTGATCTGAAAGGTGCGGCTCACCCCGCGGCGCCACACCTGGTACGGAGGCAGCCCCGACAGCCGCGCGCCCTTGAACCGCACTTCCCCGCGATCCGGAGCGAGCTGGCCGGAGAGCATGTTGAAGCACGTGGTCTTCCCCGCGCCATTGGGGCCGATGAGGGCGCGGATCTCCCCCCTTGGAACCGCGAGATCGACCCCGTCGACGGCCACGACGCCTCCGAACGTCTTGGTCAGGCCACTCGTCTCGAGCACCGTCATTTGATCGGGCTGGGGGGGAGCGAGCGCCGCTCCTCCCCCAGACCCCCCCACCGCCTCGAGAGCGCCGCGATCCCCACCAAGCCGCGGGGAAATGCCAGGACCAGCACGATCAGGATCGCCCCGAGCACGGCTTGCCAGTACTCCGTGTAGCGCGTGATCACGGTGTCGAGCAGCTTGTAGACCACGGCACCGAGCGGCGGCCCGGCGGACGAGCCCACCCCGCCGAGCAGGACCATGACCAGCGGCTGCACCGACATGGGCGCGTCCACGTAGTTGGGGAACACGCTGCCCTTGAGGTAGACGAAGATCGCGCCGCCGAGCCCAGCCACGAAGGCGGCGACCACGAAGGCCAGGTGCTGGTGCGCCCGGATATTGATGCCCACCGCCTCCGCGCGCCGCGCGTGGTCTCGCGCCGCGCGGAGCGCCAGCCCGAACGGCGAGGCCGACACGCGCAGGAGCAGGGCGAGCCCCACGAGCGTGGCGGCAAGGGCCGCGAAGTAGTACCGGAGGGGCGTGGCGAGCCACGGCGCCGGCCAGACACTCAGGAGGCCGTTGTCGCCGCCGGTGACCTCGTCCCACTGGTGCACGATCGCGTAGACGATCTGGGCGAAGGCCAGCGTGAGCATGGCGAAGTAGATGCTGGACAGCCGCACGCTGAAGTAGCCGAAGACCACTCCGGCGAGGGCGGCGACGAACGGCGCCCCGAGGAACGCCAGCGGCATGGGCAGCCCGGCCTGCTTCATGAGGATCGCCGCGCCATACGCCCCGAGCCCGAAGTACGCGGCATGCCCGAACGAGACCAGGCCGCCTCCGCCCATGAGGAGATACAGGCTCGAGGCGAAGAGGGTGAAGGCGAGCATCTCCACGAGCAGCCATACGTGGAAGGTGGGCAAGAGCGGCGGGACCACCACGAGCAGGGCGAGGAGGGCGGCCAGCCAGGCAGGATGGAGTCGCGCCACGCGCGCACCCCCCTCCACCACCCCCCCGGCCGTGCGGAGGGCCACCTCCGGTTGGCCGAGCAGCCCCCAGGGCCGCACGATGAGCACCACCGCCATGACCACGAAGATGAGCACGATGGAGACGCGCGGCAAGAGGAGGATCCCGTAGGCTCCCAGCACGCCGATCAGGATGGAGGCGAGGAGCGCGCCCCACACCGAGCCCATCCCCCCGACGACGACGACTACGAAGGCCTCCACGATGACCGTGGTGTCCATCACCGTGGTGATGGCGACGCGCGGCACCTGGAGCGCGCCGGCGAGGCCGGCGAGGAAGCTGCCGAGCACGAACACGCCGGTGAAGAGCCGCGATTGGTCCACGCCCAGGGCCGCCACCATCTCCCGATCCTGGGTGGCGGCGCGGATCAGGATGCCCATCCGAGTGCGGTAGAAGAGCGCCCAGAGACCCAGGGCCACGAGCGGCCCGAAGACGATCATGGCGAGGTCGTAGGTCGGGAAGAGCTGGCCGGCCAGGCGCGCCGACCCCGCCAACCCCGGCGCGCTGGGCCCCGTCTTGTTGTCGGCGCCCCAGAGATACTTCACGGCGTCCGCGACCACGAGCACGAGGGCGAAGGTGAGCAGCAGCTGGTAGAGTTCGGGCGCGCGGTAGACGCGTCGGAGGAGCCCCACCTCGACGAGCCCGCCGAAGAGGGCGACGAGCACGGCGGCGAGGAGCGCGGCCACGTAGAAGGACGCGCCGCCCAGCGGCAGGGCGGCCACCAGGGCGTAGGTGAGGTACGCCGCCAGCATGTAGAGGGAGCCGTGGGCGAAGTTGACGATGCGGGTGACGCCGAAGATCAGGGTGAGGCCCGACGCGACGAGGAAGAGGAACATCGCGTTGGCGAGCCCGCTGAGGAGCTGGATGAAGAGAAAGGACATCGGCTCCCCTCACCCTACCCTCTCCCCCAGCGGGGGAGAGGGGCGAGCAAGGAGGGATCCGCTACTGTCCCGTCCGTAGCTTCTTCACCTCGTCGTCGGACGGCAGCACCTTCTCGCCGGGCACGTACTCGTGGCCGACCATGACCCCCACACCTCGCTTGGCGTCGAGCTTGGTCGTGCCCACCCAGGCGCCCATGGTGGATTGGCCGTCGGAGGCGCGGAAGGTGATGGGCCCGATGGGCGTCTCCACCTTGAGGCCCTTGAAGGCGGCGACGAGCTTGTCGGTGTCGGTGCTGCCCGCCTTGCGGATGGCCTCGAAGATCGAGAGGTAGGTGACGTAGCCGACCAGCGACCCCAGCATCGGAGGCTTGTCGGTGCGCTTCTGGAACTTCGCCACGAACTCCTTGTGCGCGGGCGTCTGTACGTCGTACCAGGGATACCCGGTGACGAGGGTACCCTCGGGCGCCTCGGGACCGAGCGGATCGATGTACTCGGGCTCGCCGAGGAGGATACCCACCACGAAGGTCTTCTGGAAGAGACCACGCTTCTGCGCCTCACGCACGAAGGCCAGCCAGTCCGAGCCGAAGAGGGAGACGTAGAGGGCGTCGGGGTTCTGGTTGAGGATGGCCGTCACCATGGGCCCGGGCTCGATCTTGCCGAGGGTCGGCCAGTGTTCTCCCACGATCTGCACGTCGGGCTTCAGCTCCTTGAGCCGGTCGCGGAAGGTTTCCCACGCGCGCTTGCCGTACTCGTAGTTGGGCCCGATGGTCGCCCACTTCACGTGCTTGAGCTTCCCTGCCCGCTCGGCGAGCATGCGGCCCTGCTCGTAGGTGTTGGGCCGCACCCGGACCACGTGGTCGTGGCCCTTCGACCAGGTGATCGCCTCGGTGAGCGGCTCGGCGGCGACGAACATGGTCTTGTTCTGCTTGGCCCAGTCGGAGACGGCGAGCCCCACGTTGGAGAGGAAGGTGCCCGAGATGAGCGCGACCTTCTCGGAGGCCACCAGCTCCTGGGCGTGTTTGACCGCCTCCGCGGGCTGGCCCTTGTCGTCGCGGAAGAGCACCTCGACTCTTCTCCCATTGATCCCACCCCGGGCGTTCACCTCCTCGACCGCCATCTCCACCGCGGCCCGGTAGGGACCGGTGAAGGGCGCGCCGATGCCGCTGAACGAGTTGATCTCGCCGATCTTGATCGGGCCCTGGGCGAGGGCAGGCGAGGCGAGGAGGCCGAGCGGAAGGATCACCGCCGCCAGCCATGCGACGCGTCGGGACGTCATGAGTGACCTCCTTCTCGTGCGGGGGCGTGGGAACCGGGCATTGAGTAACGCATTCGGCCGGGGCTGTCAAGGCGAGCACCGCGGCCGGGATGCGGCGAGAGCGCTATCGAGCGGCCCTCGCGGCGGCGGCGGCGCTCATCAGGGAGCCGCCCGGCTCGATGCGGGCGTTGGCGACGTCCACGGTGACGCGAAGCGCGCGCAGCCCCGTCACCCCTTGGAGCTCGTCGAGCTCGAGGTACTCCACCTCCGGGGTGAGGAAGCGCAGCGCCTGGAGATAGGCGATGTATTCCTTGTACTCGGCGGCCTCGGACGGCTGAGAGTAGACGAGCGCGATCTTCCCCGGCTGGGTCAGCCGCTCCGTCGTCCCCCGCAGCACCGCCTTGTCGATCCGCTTCTTCATGATCTCGTAGCGCACGTTGTAGGCGCCATCCACGTCGAAGCGCTTCTCGTCGAAGCGGAACCGGATGGCGAGAGGCGTGTGCTGGATCAGGATGAGGTTGGTGATCTCCAGCGCCTGGGGGAGGCGCGGCTTCAGCGCCTCCACCTGCATGGCGATCCCGCAGGCGACCATGAGCTGCCAGAGCCGCAGGTTGCGCAGGTACAGCGGCGAGAAGCCGCCGTCCTCGAGGAGGGACGCGCCCGCGTAGATGCTGTAGTCCACCCCGTCCGTGCGCTGCATCTCGAAGAAGTGGGGGCTCGCCGCCTGCGCCGCGCGCTCCTCCACCTCGAGGAAGTCCAGGATCGCGTCGTTGATGACGGTCACGCTCGTCTCGAAGTCCCGGCGCCGGGTGGCTACCGCGCCCTGCTGGGGATCGAGGGCGGCGCGGTACGCCTCGATGCGGCCGCGCACTTCGGGTCCGTAGCCTTCGAGGTGCTCGAAGAGGGTCTCGACCTCGGCACGGAGAAAGGCGATCAGGCTCGCCTCGTCGCCCGCGCGCAGGTTGAGCTCCACCGCCTCCGCATGCCGGTCTACCCGGTGGCGCAGGTGGTCGAGGATGTGCATGGGACGGGCGCGGTGCGCCGCCTCCAGCACGTCCCGGGCGAGGCCAAGCTGGGCAGACAGGTCGGCCTGGATGGCCGCGGCGCGGTGGGTCGAGGACCCACGGATGTCCGCGAGCGCGTAGAGGGGGTACACGTCGCGGAAGGCGATGGGCTCGATCTCTAGCGCCCCGTCCCCCTCCTCCTGCTGCTCGAGGCTGTTCAGCACCGCCTCCCGGAACCGCCATTCGACCACCGGGTGGATGGCCGTGCACTTCTCCTTGATCACCGCCTGGACTCGGTTGTTCAGCTCGTCCATCCCGCGTTTCACCGCCATCGCGAAGAGGGGGAGGATCTGCAGGAGCTGAGGCGTGTGCGACACGTTGAGGGCGCCCGGCTCGGGGGAGATCAGCTCGAGGCTGCCGATATGCGTGTCTTCGTAGATGAGGGGCGCCGCCACGATGCTCCGGTAGCCGGCGGCGAGGAGCTCGTTCTCCACCCGCGTCCGGCTCGGATACGTCTGGAGATCTTCGATGATGAGGGGCCGCCGCTCCTGCGCCGCCCGGTCGTAGATCGAGCCGGCGAAGTCGGCGACACGCAGGTGGGTCGAGTCGGCGAAGATGCAGGCGTGCTCGAACTGCGAGCCGAAGTTGAGGCTCAGCACGCGGTCGCCCTCGATGGCGGCCACTCCCAGCTCGAGCTCCGGCCGCCGGAAGAGCGCCCGCAGCTTGTCCCGCAGCCCCTGGAAGCGCGCCGACGAGACGATGGACTCCTTCTCGATGAGGTCGCGCTCGATGGCGGAGAGCACCTCCGGCTCCGTCACCTCCACGGCCTGGAACACCCCGAAGCCGCGAATGACGAAGCGGTCGGGGGGCAGGAGCTCGGTGAGGACCTTCGGATCCGCGACGTGGGCCCGGATGCGCCGCACCGCCTCCTCCGACAGCGGCGGCACCTCGCCCACCATGTCCACCTCGAGGAAGCGCCGGCTGATGATGAGCTTGAAGTACCGGTCCAGCTTCGTGTCGGGGTCGTTGACGATGGCGACCCACGGGTACTCGACGCCGAGATCCACGCCGTACACCCGCTCGAGGATCAGCGCGTAGGCGGACACGATGCGCACGTTGAGGATCACGGAGACGTCGGCGTCCATCCGGAACTGCAGCGCCCCGTCGGCGTCGGTGAGCAGGCGCGCGAAACCGGGCGTGGCGTAGAAGCTCCGCAGCTGGAACGGCAGCAGGGCGGCGCCGTAGTTATCCTCCTGGAAGGTCGGCGAGAACACCGCCAGCATCAGGGCGGAGAGGAGCTCGGGGTGAGCGCGCAGGGCGGCGAGGTCGGCGACCGGCCCGGCGAACCCGGGTGTCTCGCGGACCCGCTCGAGCAGCGCGCGGGTCGCGGCGCCGAAGGCCGAATCCCCCTCGGCGAGCTCGCGCTCCCAGTACCGGATCAGCGGGGCCAGGCTGAACTCGGTCCGGACGGGCAAACCCCACAGCGCAGGGACGACCGGGGTCTGGACTCCCGGGGAGTAAGTCAGCTCGCTCATGGGACGTCTAGTGTAGCACCGACGACGGCGTGCTACGATGGGTCGCGATGCCCGCGCGCCGCGTAAGTGCCCGAGAGTACAAGCGCACGTGAAGGTCCTCGGCGTCATCCCAGCTCGGCTGGCATCGACGCGGCTGCCCCGCAAGGTGCTTCGCGAGATCGCAGGGCTCCCGCTCGTGGTCCACGTCTACCAAGCCGCGCGTCGATCCCCGCGCCTCGACGACCTCCTGGTCGCCACCGATTCCGACGAGGTCATGGCGGCCTGCCGCGCTCATGGCATTCCCGCGGTGATGACCTCACGCGATCATCCCACTGGCACCGATCGGCTCTGGGAGGTGTCGCGCGGGCGCGAGGCCGAGGTCTACGTCAACATCCAGGGCGATGAGCCGCTGGTCACGACCGGCCACATCGAGCGGCTCGTCCGCCCCTTCTTCGAAGACCCCACCGTGCAAGTGACCACGCTCAAGATCCGGGCCACTCCCGACGAAGTCCCCACGCGCACCGCCAACAAGGTCGTGACCACCCTCCACGGCGACGCGCTGTACTTCTCGCGCCTGCCCATCCCCTGCGATCGCGACAACCGGGGCGACGTCGTCTACTGGAAGCACGCGGGGATGTACGCCTACCGTCGCGCGGTGCTCGAGCACTACCACGCGCTGCCGCCCTCCCCGCTCGAGCGCGCCGAGCAGCTCGAGCAGCTGCGCCTGCTCGAGAACGGTATCCCGATCCGCGTCGTCGAGACCGACGAGCCCACGGTGGGCGTGGACACCGAGGACGATCTCCGCACGGTGGAGGCGCTCCTCGCCCGTCGCGGACCCGCTCCCTCCTCCTGAGCCCCCGCCGTCCGGAGCGTGCGTGACCAATCGCTGGGGCATCCTCGTCCTCATCATGGCTGCCCAGACCATGGCCAACGTGGGGCCGCTGGGCATTCCCGCCATCGCCCCCCTCATCCGCGACAGCTTCGGCCTGTCGACCGCGCAGGCGGGCTCCTTCCTCTCCGCGTACTACATCGGGCCCTCGCTGATCTCGCTGCCCGCCGGGCGCATGGCCGATCGGTGGGGGGTGGCGCAGACCATGGTGCTGGGCCAGATCGTGATCGCGCTGGGACTCTTCGCCGTCGCCGGCTCGAACTCCTTCCTTCTCTTGAGCCTGCTCATGGTGGCGGCGGGCGCGGGCTACGGCATGCTCAACCCCACCACCGCCAAGGCGGTGATGGGGTGGTTCCCGCGCCGCCATCGCGCCACCGTGGTCGGCCTCAAGCAAGTGGGGCTGCCGTTCGGCGGCGCGGTGGGCGCGCTCCTCATGCCGCCGCTGGCCCTCTGGGTGGGCTGGCGTTCCGCGGTCGCGCTGTCCGCCGCGGTGATCGCCGTCCTCGCCGTGCTCACCTGGCTTCTCTACCGTGACCCACCGGGCGTCGAGGCGGAGACGAGGCACGGCCCCGGTGGCAGCCTCGCGACCGTCCTGCGCAACCGTGACCTCTGGCTGGTGTCGGCCTCGACTCTCGTCTTCGCGGGAATGCAGACGGTCTGGATGGCCTACCTCGTCCTGTACCTACGGGACGTGGTGGCGATGCCGCTCGTCACGGCGGCACGCTTCCTCGTCCTCGCCCAGGTCACGGGCATGGTCGGTCGGGTGGTGTTCGGCCTCCTCTCCGACCGCGTCTTCGGCGGGCGGCGGCGCATCGTGCTGGTCCTCGCGGGCGTGGGCTCCGCCGCCTGCTCGCTCCTCATCGCAGGAACGGGGCCCCACACGAGCCCCTGGCTCCTCGCCGGCCTCGCGCTCGTGTTCGGCTTCGTCGGCATCGGCTGGAACGGCGTGCAGTACACCCTGATGGCCGAACTGGTCGGGCCGCGTTCCGTGGGCACGGCGGTGGGGCTGGGGCTCGCCGTCTCGTCCTTCGGCGTCACCGTCTGCCCTCCCCTCTTCGGCGAGCTCGTCGAGCGGGCGGGCGGCTGGACTCTGCCTTGGGTGACGCTGGCCGCGGCCATGGTGGTCGCGCTCTGCTTGCTCATTCCCGTCCGTGAAGGAAGAATGGACACGCCATGAGAGCCGGCGCCGTCTCCGCCCCGCCCGCCTCCCCCGCGTCCGGTCCCTTCTACGGCTGGATCGTCCTTGCCGCCGCCTTCGTCATCATCTCCATGTCCATCGGCATGCTCTTCACCCTCGCGGTGTTTCTCAAGCCGATCGAGGACGCCATGGGATGGAGCCGTTCCAGCATCAGCAGCGTCGGCCTCCTCAACTGGATCGTGATGGGGCTGGGCGGCGTTGTCGCCGGCTTCGTCTCGGATCGGATCGGCACCCGCACGGTCGTCCTGGTGGGCAGCGGCCTCCTCGGACTGGGGCTCGTGCTGTCGAGCCAGGTCACCGCGCTCTGGCAGCTCTACGTGACCTTCGGCGTGCTCGTGGCGGGCGGCGTGAGCGCCTTCTACGTGCCCCTCACCGTGCTCGCGATCAAGTGGTTCGGCGACCGGCGCGGCCTCGCCGCCGCCGTGGTCTCGGCGGGCAACGGCGCCGGCATCCTCTTCCTCTCGCCGCTCACGCGCGGGCTCGTGAACGCCCTCGACTGGCGTACGGCGTTTCTCGTCCTCGGCGACCTCGCGTGGCTGATCGTGATCCCCTGCGCTCTACTCCTCCGCGATGCGCCGAAAGAACCCGGCCCTCTACCATCAGCGGGGGCCCAGAAATGGCCCCCGCTCTCCCCCAGCGGCGGACATCCGCCGCCATTCACCGCGCTGGGCGCGATCCGCACCTGGCCGTTCTGGGCCATCGCGCTGACACACTTCGGGTGCTGCGCCGCGCATTCGGGGCCGATCTTCCACCTGGTCACGCATGCCATCGACCAGGGCGTGCCTCGGATGGCCGCGGCGGGGATACTCGGGCTGTCCGGCTTCTCGTCCATCTTCGGGCGGGTGGGCACCGGGATGGTAGCCGACCGGCTCGGCGCCAAGCCCACCCTAATCGCGGCCCTCGCGCTTCAAGCCCTGACGATCTTCGCCTTTCTCTTCGTGCGAGACCTCGGCGGGCTCTCGACCCTGGGCTTCGTGTTCGGCATTGCGTACGGCGGCTCGATGCCGCTCTACGCCCTCGTCGTCCGTGAGTATTTCGGCGAGCGGGCGCTCGGAACCGCCTATGGCGCGGTGTTCTTCATCTCCTGCATCGGGATGGGGCTCGGCTCCTACGCGGGCGGGGCCATTCACGACGCGCTGGGCTCCTATGCCTGGCTCTTCATCGCGTCCGGCGCGATCGGCGGCCTCGCCGTGATGCTGGCGACGGCGCTGCGCCCGCCCGCGACGCGGCCCGTGGGCGCGCTCGCCCTCGGCGTGGCGGGGGAAACCCGTTGACAGGGGGGAGCTTTCGGTTCAAAATTCGATGCGCTTGACGCCGATGATCCGGCCAATCCCGAACCTCGCTGGACGCGACCGAAGCGTCGCGCTCTTCTCCCTCTGACCGATCCGAGGAGGACTCTTTCGATGGATAGAAGCAAGGACGCTTCCGTGACGCGCCGGGCGATGGACCGGCGCCGCTTCCTCCAGACAGCCGGCGTCGCCGCGGCGGCGACGGGCGGCATCGAGGGCATTCTCGCTGCGCGGCGCGCCCCCGCCTTTGCGCAGGGCACCAAGCTCCACTGGGTGCGCTGGGTGGACTTCATCCCCGAGTCGGACGTCGAGCTCAAGCGGCAGATGCCGGAGGCCTCCAAGGCGCTGGGTGCCGAGGTGACGCTGGAGACTATCAATGCCAACGACCTCCAGCCCCGCATCACCGCGGCCATCCAGTCGGGGTCGGGCGCGGACATCTTCAACTTCCAGTACAACTGGCCGCACCTCTACCAGAACGCCGTCGTGGACGTGTCGGACGTGGCCAGCGCCGTCGCCAAGGCCGAGGGCGGCTTCTACGAGGTTTGGTCGCCGTCCTGCCAGGTCAACGGCAAGTGGCTCTCGGTGCCGCACTCGATCGTCGGCAACGCGGTGGCGTACCGCAAGTCGTGGCTCAAGGAGGCCGGCGCCAGCCAGTATCCGAAGACGTGGGACGACGCCCGCAAGCTCTTCGCCGTCCTCAAGAAGAAGGGCAAGCCCTACGGCCAGACCCTCGGCCATACCTTCGGCGACGCGCCCGTCTTCACCTACACCATGACGTGGGCCTTCGGGGGCGCCGAGACCGACCAGTCGGGGAAGAAAGTCGTCCTCAACTCCAAGGGTACCCTTGAGGCGGTGAAATTCATGCAGGCGTTCTGGAAGGAATGCTGCGACGAGGGCGGGCTGGCCTGGGACGACACCAACAACAACCGCGCCTTCCACGCGGGCGAGCTCTCGGCCACGCTCAACGGCGCTTCCATCTACATCGTGGCCAAGCGGCAGAAGGAGAAGATCAAGGACGACAAGGGCGAGCCGATGTGGCAGGACATCGACCACGCGCCGCTGCCCGCCGGTCCCGCCGGGTCCTATCTCCTCTTCCTCAACCAGTCGCACGCGGTCATGAAGTACAGCAAGAACCAGAAGCTCGCGAAGGACTTCCTCACGTGGCTCCACAAGTCCGAGAACTTCGGCAAGTGGTTTACCACCCAGGAAGGCTACTCGGTCGGCTCCACGAAGAAGTGGGAGAACGACCCCATGTGGGGTAAGCTCGACGAGCCGCTCAAGATGTTCCGCACCGCCGCGCGCAACACCCGGCTGTTCGGCCATGCGGGCCCCTCCACCGCCAAGGCCACCGAGGCCTTCACCAAATACGTGATCACCGACATGTACGCCAAGGCCGTCCAGGGCATGAAGGCGGAGGACGCGGTGAAGTGGGCGGAGGGCGAGCTCAAGAAGATCTACGAGGGCTAACGGGGCCGAAGGACCCAAGCAGGCACGGCGTGAAGAAGCCGATCGCGGGAGGTTCGGGGCGCGCCGCCGACGTCACGGTGGCGCTCCCCCACCCCGGCACCTCGCGGCCCGCGGGGTGGGTGCGCATGCTGGAGAGCGAGCGGCTCCTCGCCGCCCTCCTCCTCGCGCCCACCGTGCTGCTCCTCGGCACGTTCATCGCCTATCCGTTCGTGATGGGGGTGTGGCTCTCGCTGTCCGACACCAGCGTGGGCAACGTGGGCCACTTCGTCGGGCTCAAGAACTTCGTCAAGGCCTGGGACGACTCCATCTTCCAGACCGCGTTCAAGAACACCTTCGTCTACACGTTCTGGGCGACCATCTTCAAGCTCGCGCTGGGCATGTGGCTCGCCCTCCTCCTCAACCGGACCTTCCGCGGCAAGCGCATCGTCCGCGCCTCCATGCTCCTGCCCTTCATCATCCCCACCGTGCTGTCCACCTTCGCGTGGCGGTGGATGTTCGATCCGACCTTCAGCGTGCTCAACTGGCTCCTCTACCAATCGGGCTTCATCGTCACCAAGGTGCCCTTCCTCTCCGACGGGACCTACGGCATGTGGTGCGCGATCGTGGTGAACACATGGCGCGGCATGCCCTTCTTCGCGATCACCCTTCTCGCCGGGCTGCAGACCATCAATCCCGACCTCCAGGAGGCGGCCTCTTTGGACGGGGCCAACGGATGGCACCGCTTCTGGCACGTGACCTGGCCGTTGCTCAAGCCGGTCACCATCGTCGTCGTGGTGTTCTCGATCATCCAGACCTTCTCGGACTTCCAGCTCATCTACGTGCTCACCGGGGGCGGGCCCGCCAACTCCACCCACCTGATCGCGACCTACGCGTACCAGGTCGGCGTGGCCACCGGCCTGCTCGGCGAGGGCGCGGCCATCTCCCTCTTCATGCTGCCCGTCCTCTTCTTCGTGGTCTGGGCCCAGCTGAGATACCTCCGCCGCCTGGAGGGCGCATAGGATGCGCGTCGATTGGACCTGGTTCGAGCTGGTGGGGGGGCCTGGGGGAGGAGCGGCAGCCGGCGTTCCCCCCCAGAACTAGATGGTCATCGAGCGGAAATGGAAGAGGTGGGTGTTCTTCTACATCCCCCTCACCATCTTCGTGATCGGCACCCTCTTTCCCTTCTACTGGATGCTCGTCACCGCCATCCGACCGGATGCCGAGCTCTACCGCTCCTGGCGGGCCGTCAACAACGCGCCCTTCTGGACGCTCCATCCCACCGTCGAGCACTTCCGCGATCTGATGGCGAAGACCACCTTCCCCATCTGGCTCTGGAATACCTTCTTCATCGCCGTC
>JBKPDT010000275.1:0-6636 GCA_046728035.1 Candidatus Methylomirabilota bacterium
CCCGACGTCATTTCCTGGTACCACGCGGTGCCGCTGCACATCATCCCGGCCAGCCGCGAGATGCTGCACTCGGCCAAGTACCAGGACAACCCGGTGATCCAGAAGCGGATGGACGTGCTGAAGTTCCTCGACTCGGTGTGGACCAAGGGCGTGCCGCTCTACTACTGGGACGGCAAGGAGCTGAACCAGCACATCGGTCTCTTCCACAACGAGAACCTGGCCGGCTGGATGCTCGCCGCGCGCAACATCAAGGGCATGAAGTCGGACGCGGTCGTGGACGAGGCCGCCGCCCAGGTTCGCAAGAAGATGCGCCGGGCCGGCTAAATCGTCGTGATGAAGGCGGGGGCGCGGTGAGCGCGCGCACCGAGCGGCGCGCGTGGATATTCGGCACCACCGCCCCCGCCCTCGTCTTCCTGCTGGTGATCGCGTACCTGCCCATCGCGTACGCGGTCATGCTCAGCTTCTTCAAGAAGACTGCCTTCAACCCGGCCATGAAGTGGGTCGGGCTCGCCAACTATCGCTACATCCTGGAGGAGCCCGAGCTCTGGAGCGCCTTCTGGCGCTCCGTGGTGTTCACGCTCGGGGCGGTGGCGCTCCAGCTCGTGTGGGGCCTGGTCGCTGCCCTGCTGCTGAATCGGGCCTTCAGCGGCCTCAACTTCGTGCGGAGCCTGTTCGTGCTGCCGTACCTGCTGCCGTCCATCGTGGTGGCGCTGGTCTTCCAGTGGCTGCTCTCGCAGGAGTACGGCGTCGTCAACCAGGTACTGATGCAGACCGGCGTGGTCACGCGGCCCATCAATTTCTTCGGCGGACTGGCCACCGCCATGTGGTCGGTCATCGGGATGGCGGGCTGGCAGTACGGCTCCTTCGCCACCCTGCTGATCCTGGCGCGGCTGCAGGCCATCAACCCCAAGCTCTACGAGGCGGCCGCCGTGTCGGGCGCGGGCACGCTTCGCGCCTTCTGGGACGTGACCCTGCCCAACCTGCGCACCACGCTGATCGTGATCGCGCTCCTGCGCGGCATCTGGATGTTCAACAAGTTCGACTCGATCTGGCTGGTGACGCACGGCGGCCCGCTCAAGGCCACCGAGACCCTGCCGCTCTACGCCTACCGCCTGGCTTTCGAGGAGTTCGACTTCGGCCTGGCCGCGGCGGCCTGCACCGTGATGTTCGTGGTGCTGCTGGTGGGCGCGGTCGTCTACTTCAAGCTGTTCGACCCCACGAAGGAGATCGAGGTGGGGCGGTGAGCCGGCTCCAGGTCTACGGGCCCTTCGCGCTGTTGCTGGTGGTGCTGGTGCTCGTGGCCTTTCCGTTCTACTGGATGGTGCTCTCCTCCCTCACGCCGAAGGAGGCCTTGTTCCGGCCGCCCTACCAGTTCTTCCGCCTTGACTTGTCGCTCGGCAACTACCGCGAGCTGCTCTTCGCCACCGAGTTCGTCCGGTACTTCGTGAACAGCCTGATCGCGGCGGTGGGCGCCATCGTGCTCAATGTGGTCGCCGCCACCCTGGCCGGCTACGGCCTCACTCGCTTCGCCTTCCCCGGCAAGAAGACCTTCGCCTTCGGCACGCTCTTCTCCTACATGTTTCCGCCCATGCTGATGGCCATCCCGCTCTACATCCTCTTCTCCGCGCTCAAGATGCGGAACACGTATACCGGCCTGATTCTGGCCCACATGGCCATCAGCCTGCCGCTCAACATCTGGCTGATGTGGCAGTATTTTCAGATCGTGCCCCCGTCGCTGGAGGAGGCCGCGTGGGTGTCGGGCGCCAGCCGGCTGCGCGCCCTGCGCCAGGTGTGCCTGCCCTCGGCCCGGCCCGGCATCCTGTCGGTGGCCATCTTCTCGTTCGCGCTCTCCTGGAACGACTTCACCTTCGCGTTCCTCCTGCAGACCGACCGCCACATGTTCACGCTACCCGTCGGCCTCGCCAACTTCGTGGAGCAGACCGGCGTGCACTGGGGCATGGTGATGGCCGCCGCGGTCCTCGTCTCGGTGCCCACATTTCTGCTTGTCTTCTTCCTGCAGCGCTACCTACTGAGCGGCCTGCGGACCGCGGGCTAGAGAATCCAGCATGGCGGTCTCGGTCCGGCTCGAGCACCTGGACAAGCGCTTCGGGCGCGGCGCCCGCGAGGTGCACGCGGTGCGTGACCTCTCCCTCGCGATCGGCGAGCGCGACTTCTTCACCTTCGTCGGTCCCTCCGGTTGCGGCAAGACGACGACCCTGCGGATGATCGCCGGCCTCGAGACCCCGACCACCGGCCGCATCTGGTTCGGCGACACCGAGGTCACCGCGCTGCCCCCGCAGAAGCGCGACATCGCCATGGTCTTCCAGGACATCGCGTTGTTCCCATACATGACGGTGCGCCAGAACATCGGGTACCCCTTGCGCATCGCCGGGCTCCCCCGCCCCCGCGTGGACGAGAAGGTGGAAAAGGTGGCGGCCACCCTCGGCCTCTCGGACAAGCTCGCCATGAAGCCCGGCCAGCTCTCCGGCGGCCAGCAGCAGCGCGTGGCCATCGGCCGCGCCATCATCAAGGAGCCGAAGGTGCTGCTGATGGACGAGCCCCTTTCGGCACTGGATGCCCGCCTGCGGGTGGAGATGCGCACCGAGATCCTGCGCCTGCACCGCGAGATCTCCGCCACCATCATCTATGTCACCCACGACCAGATCGAGGCCATGACAATGTCCACGCGGGTGGCGGTAATGGACCAGGGGCGGGCGCTGCAGATTGACCCGCCGCGGACGATCTTCCGTCGGCCCGCGGACATGACGGTGGCGACCTTCATCGGGACGCCGGCGATGAACATCATCCCGGCGTCGGTAGTAACGACGCCAGGAGGGCTGGCGATCGAACTGCTCGGGCAGCAGGTCTCGGTTGCGCCGCGGCACCACGCGGCCCTCCAGGGCCTGAAGCAGGTGGGGGTGGGGATCCGACCGCACGCGCTCCGGCTGGTGTCGCCGGCGCCAGACCGGATCACCGGACGCGTGTTCTTGCGGGAGCCGCTGGGGCTGGAGGATGAAGTCTTGGTAGAGATGGCCAACGGCACGCAGGTGAAGGTGGTCGCCGCGGCAGGGGAGGAGTTTCCGGAAAGGGCGGCGGTGGGGATCGACTTCGCGCCAGCGGACCTCTATCTGTTTCACTCGGAGTCGAGGGAAGCCGTTTGCCACGGGATCGCGTGAGGTTGAGCGAGTGCCGCACGAAGTAACGCTTCTCCGCGACATCGCGCTCGGCATCGTGTTCGCCGCGCTGGCGGCGCACATTGCCCGGCTCGTCCGCCAGCCCCTCATTCTCGGCTATATCGCGGGCGGAGTCATCCTGAGCCCCCAACTCGGCTTCGGTCTCGTGAAGAGCGCCGAGAGCATCGAGCTGATCGCGGAGATCGGCCTCATCCTGCTGCTGTTCATCATCGGCCTCGAGATCGACCTCCGCGAGCTCAAGCGACTCGGACGTTCCATGGTGGCGCTCGGCGTGGGCCAGTTCGTGATCAATGCGCTGCTCGGCTTGGTATTCTTCTCGTGGCTCGGCTATCGAGTCACTCGCGACAACTTCGACCTCGTCTACCTCTCGATCGTCATCTCGCTCAGCTCGACGCTCATCGTCGTCAAGCTGCTGCGCGAGAAGTTCGAGCTGAAGGTGTTGTCGGGACGCCTCACCCTCGGCGTGCTCGTCGTCCAGGACATCTGGGCCATCCTCTTCATGGCGGTGCAGCCGAACCTCGCCGACCCGGGCGTGCTCAGGATCGGCCGATCGATCGCGGGGGGCGCCGTCCTCGTCGCGGTGGCCTTCCTCGCGAGCCGCCACGTGCTCTCCCGCGTCTTCGAGGCGGCGGCGCGCCGGCCCGAGCTGGTCCTGATCTCCGCCGTGGGGTGGTGCTTCCTGCTGAGCGGCGCGGCCGAGGGCCTCGGCCTGTCGCGGGAGATGGGCGCCCTCATCGCGGGAGTCAGCATCTCGTCATTCCCGTACGGGTCCGACGTCATCTCCAAGGCGACCGGCGTCCGCGACTTCTTCGTGACGCTCTTCTTCGTGGCGCTCGGCATGAAGATCCCCGTCCCGACCTCCGAGATCCTCGGCCAGGCCGCCCTCATCCTGCTCTTCGTCTTCGCGAGCCGCCTCATCGCCATCGTGCCCACGACCTACTTCATGCGCGACGGGCTGTACGCCGGCACCGTGACCGCGCTGAACCTGTCGCAGATCAGCGAGTTCTCGCTCGTCATCATGACGCTCGGGGCCGGCTACGGCCACGTCTCGGATCACGCGAGCGCGGTGGTGCTCACGGCGATGATCTTGACGTCGCTCGTGTCGCCTTACGTGATCGGCGCGAACGACAGGATTGCCCGGGCAATCATTCGGCCATTCGGGCGCCTCGCCAGGCGGCCGGCCGCGGCAGCCCGGCCGCAGGGCAAGGATGGGCCGGTGCGCGACATCGTGCTGCTTGGCCACTTCCGGATCGCCGAGGCCGTGCTCGACCGGGTAGAGCAGGACGCCCCCGAACTGAAGGAGCGGATCACCCTCGTCGACTACGACGCCACTCGCGCCCGCGGCGCGATGGCGCGCGGCTTTCACTGGGAATACGGCGACCTGGCCAATCCCGATGCCCTCGGGCAGCTGGGGCTGGCGCACGCGCGCTTCGTGATTACCACCATCTCGGACACTTTCTTGAAGGGGATTAGCACGCGCCGGCTGGTCGCGAGCCTCCGCGTCCTGGCGCCGCAGGCCACCATCGTGATGACGGGGGAGGAGAAATCCGACGCCGAGGACCTCTTGCGTGCGGGCGCCGACGAGGTGCTAGTCCCGGGAACAATTATCGGAGAGCGGGTGGTCGAGTTCTTGCGGAAGGAAGCGTGAGGCGCGCGCCATGGCCACCCGGCATCCCCGACGACCCCGTTCCGACCTGACCGAGCAGGCCAGGCGGGCTGGCGTCCGTTTCGTGCGCTTCCTCTATACCGACAACGGCGGCATCACGCGCGGGAAGGCCACGCACGTGGACGGGCTCGCGCATCGCCTCACCGACGGCATCGGGCTTACGGTGGCTATGCAAGCCATGAACATGCTGGACCAGCTCCAGCCCGTCGAGGGCCTCGGTCCCGTCGGCGAGATCCGGCTGATCCCCGATCCGCAGACGTTCACCGTGCTTCCGTACGCGCCGCATACGGCGGCCATGACGAGCGACATGCTCACACTGGAGGGGGCACCGTGGGAGGCGTGCCCGCGTGCCTTCCTCAAGCGGCAGATCGCCGACTGCGGCGCGGCAGGGTTCAGCGTGCGCGCCGCCTTCGAATGCGAGTTCACCCTGGCCGTGAAGCTGGCCGACGGCGTTTTCGCGCCGCTGGACGAGAGCCTCTGCTTCTCCACCGTCGGGATGACGACGGCGGCGCCCGTGATGGATGACATTGTGGCCGCGCTCGAGGCGCAGCGCATTCCGGTCGAGCAGTACTACCCGGAGCTCGGCCACGGCCAGCAGGAGCTGTCAATCGCCCATGCACCGGCGCTCGAAGCCGCCGACCGCCAAGTCTTCTATCGTGAGACCGTGCGGGCCGTCGCTCACCGTCACGGACTCTGGGCCTCGCTCGCACCCAAGCCTTTCGTCGACCAGGCCGGCAACGGCGCGCACATCCACTTCAGCCTGTGGGACGCCGCGGGCCGCCGATCCCGCATGCACGACCCGCGGGGCCGCTATGGCGTGAGCACGCTCGGCTATCACTTCATCGCGGGTGTCCTCGAGCACCTGCCGGCCCTGCTCGCGCTCACGTGTCCGAGCGTGAACTCGTACCGCCGGCTCCAGCCGCACTTCTGGAGCTCCGCCTACAGGGCGTGGGGACCCGACAATCGCGAGGCGGCGGTGCGGGTACCGTCGGCGTTTCCCTCCGACCGCGCCGGCTCGACCAACGCCGAGCTCAAGGCGTCGGACTCGTCATCGAATCCCTACCTCGCGCTGGGCGGATTGCTCGCGGCCGGGCTCGACGGCGTCACGCGCGCGCTGGAAGCGGGCGAGCCTGTGCTCGTCGATCCTGGCACCCTGTCCGAGAGTGAGCGGCGCGAGCGGGGGATCCAGCGGTACCCGACCACGCTGCGCGCGGCGCTCGATCAGCTGGAGCTCGACGCCGTGCTCATGCCGGCTCTCGGCCCGACACTGGCCCGCGCGTATCTCGCCGTGAAGCGCTCGGAGGCGGAGGCGTTCGGCCGCGAGGACGCGGCCTTCGAGACGAAGCACCACTTCTGGAAGTTCTGAATTGGACCTCGACGCGGTCCCGATCCTGGATCAGCACTGCCACTCGCTGCTGCGCGACGGGACCGTCGCCGACCCCGCCACCTACGCACGCTTCTTCACCGAGAGCAGCGATCCGACGATGCACGCGCACCACGTCCCCGAGACCGTCTTCTATCGGTGGGCCATCCGGGAGCTCGCGGCGATCCTGGGCTGCGCCCCGACGACCGAGGCCGTGCTCGCCGCGCGCGGGGGCATCTCAGCCGACGCCCTCGCGCAGCGTCTGCTCGGCGAGGCGAACATCGCGGTGCTCCTCGTCGATCACGGCTACCGGACCGACGAGACGTGGCCGCCGGCGGAGCTGGCGGCGCGGCTGCCGTGTCGTGTCTTGCCAGTATTGCGCCTCGAGGCGCTCGCGCAGGGGCTGATCGTCC
>JBKPDT010000276.1:0-10582 GCA_046728035.1 Candidatus Methylomirabilota bacterium
CTCTCGGCGCTTCTCGCCGCCTCCGCCACGGCGTTCGGCATGAACGTGCTCAACCCCAAGACGGCGCTCTTCTTCCTCGCGTTCCTGCCGCAGTTCGCCGATGTGTCGCGCCCCCATGTCGGCGGGCAGATCCTCGCCCTCGGCCTGCTCTTCGTGCTCCTCGGGCTCTGTACCGACGGGCTCTACGCCCTCGGCGCGGGGACGGCGGCGCACTGGCTCCGCGGCCAGCCGCGCTTCCTCGCGAGCGAGCGTTGGGTCTCGGGCAGCATGTACATCGGGCTTGGCGTGGCCGCGGCGCTCTCGAGCGGCAATCGCAAGTAGGCAGGCCGGGCAGACCGGACACGGGCTAGAGTAGGAGGCATGTCCAAGCTCTCGCCGACCAGCCTCCTGCTGAACCTCGGCCACGCCCTCGACCATCTCTTCCTCCTGATCTTCGCCACTGCCGTCGCGGCCATCGCCACGGAGTGGGGCATGCTCTGGCAGGACCTGATGCCTTACACCGCCGGAGCCTTCGTGCTCTTCGGGCTCGGTTCCCTCCCGGCCGGACGCCTCGGCGATCTCTGGGGCCGGCGTGCCATGATGGTGATCTTCTTTCTGGGCCTGGGCGCGGCCGCCTGCCTCGTGGCGCTCGCGCGCGGTCCCTGGTCCCTTGCCGCGTCGCTCACCCTGATGGGCGCCTTCGCCGCGATCTATCACCCCGTCGGCATTCCCATGCTGGTGCAGGGGGCGCGCAACCCGGGCTTCACCATCGGCGTCAACGGCCTCGCGGGCAACCTCGGCATCGCCGGCGCCGCCATCCTCACCGGGTTCCTCGTGAAGATGGTCGGGTGGCGCGCGGCCTTCGCCGTGCCCGGCATCATGGCCATGCTCTGCGGGCTTCTCTTCGCCGCGCTCGTGCCCCGCGAGGAGACGGCCCCCGCGAAGCGGCCCAGGAAGTCCGTGGATCTGCCCCGCGACCTGATGGTGCGCGTGTTCTTCGTGATGACGCTCGCCGCCATCTCGAGCAGCCTCATCTTCAACTTCACCACCAACGGCAACGGCCAGCTCCTGGCCGAGCGGCTCAAGGGCATCATCGACGATCCGGCCACGCTCGGTATCCTTCTCGCCGTGGTCTACACCATCGCCTCTTTCGCCCAGCTGGTGGTCGGCAAGCTCATCGACCGCCTGCCGCTCAAGCGCGTGTACCTCCCCATCGTGGCCGCCCAGGTGCCGCTCTTCCTCCTCGCCGCGCACGCCACTGGCTGGGCGCTCTACGCCGTCGCGCTCCTCTTCATGGTCTTCGTCTTCGGCGCCATCCCGTTCGTCGACGCGATGATCGTGCAGTACGTGGACGACCGCATGCGCTCGCGCGTGTCGGGGATGCGGCTGGCGGTGTCCTTCGGGGTGAGCTCGCTCGCGGTTTACCTGCTGGGGCCGGTGGTCAAGGGCGCGGGCTTCACCACGCTCCTGCTGCTCATGGCGGGGATCTCGGCGCTCACGACGCTGTTCGTCTCGCTGCTGCCCGGCGCGGTGCGGAGCGCGGAGGTCGCGGCGCCGGCGCCGGCTACCGTTTCACGCTGATATCGGTCTTCACCGAGCTCGCGATGAAGCACTGCTCGTGCGCCTCGTGATGAAGCTGCTCCTCGTCGGCGGCGGTCGGCCGCTTCTCCCCGCCGTAGACGATCGTCGGGTGTAGCGTCACCATGCTCACCCACGGCGCGGCCCCCCGCTCGCTCTTCGTCATCACCCCCACCGCCTGGTCCTCGTAGCTGTCCACCACGAACCCCCGCTTCTGCGCCAGGTAGACGAAGGTCAGCATGTGGCAGCTCGAAATCGAGGCCACGTAGGCCTCCTCCGGATCCACCGACGCCGGGTTCGACCAGGGCGCCGGCACGACGGAGGGTGAGGCCGAGGCGGGCACGGTGACCCCACCGTCGAAGCTCCAGGTGTGCTCGCGGGAGAACTTGCCCTTGGCGAAATCCTCGGGCGCGCCCGTACGCGTCCATTTGACGATGGCCTTGTGCTCGGACACGACGTCACGCTACTCCGGGAGCGCGGGCGATGCAACGTCCGACAAGGTGCATTCGACGCCGAACGTGACTACCCCGCATACGCCCGCTTCAGCGCATCGATGTCGATCTTCTTCATCTGAAGCATCGCCTCCATGGCTCGCCCGGCTCTTTTGGGATCGGGGTCGGCGATCATCTCGGCGAGAACGCGGGGAACGACTTGCCACGAAACGCCGTACTTGTCCTTGAGCCAGCCGCACTGCTGCGCCGCGACATCTCCGCCCTTGGTGAGCTTCTCCCAGTAGTAATCCACCTCGGCCTGGGTCTCGCAATTGACCTGGAAGGAGATGGCCTCGGTGAACTTGAACACCGGGCCGCCGTTGAGCGCGGTAAACGCCTGGCCCTCAAGCTCGAATGCCACCGTCAACACCGTTCCCGGCGGTTTGCCGTGGACCTCGCGCCCGGCTTCTCCGTAGCGGGAAACCGCCACGACCTTTGAGTTCTTGAAGATCGCGGTATAGAACGCGACCGCCTCTTCCGCCTGATCATCGAACCACAAGCACGGGCTGATCCTTTGAACGATGGGCATGGTGTTCCTCCTGTTCGGGTCTTGTCCCTCTCCACTGGTCGATCGAAGAGGTGCGATATCGACAGCGCTCTGGGCCAAGGGTCGGGGTCCCCCCAGATTCGCGCCCGTACCCCCTTTGATGTACTCTTTGCAAGGCCGCAAGTAGCATGACCGATCTTCCCGCCGTGCTCGCTCGCTGGGGGGCGTTCAAGGACCTCGCCGACGCCCTCGCCCAGGGAGAACTCCGTCTGGCGGCCCGCGGCCTCTGGGGCTCCGCGCGCGGCCTGGTGATCGCGGGCCTCGCGCGCGCCGCCGAGCGGGCCATCCTGGTGGTCGCCCCCGGGCCCGCCGAGGTGCACCAGACCGCGCAGGACGTGACCTTCTTTCTCGACGCGCTCGGCGGGGCGGGCGAAGGCGCGCGCCGCGTGCTCGAGTTCCCGCCGCCGCAGGGCGCCGGATGGCGGGGCAACCGGCACGGCGAAGGCGACGCGATGCGCGCGCTGGTGGGCCATCGCCTGCTGCGCGGGGAGGCGGTGGTGGTCGTCGCCACGCCCGCCGCGCTGACCGCGCCGCTGCTCAAGCCCGCCGACTATCGCGCGCGGCTGTTGCGCCTGGAGCTGGGTGGCACGGTGGACCGCGAGGCCGTCGTCGCCGGGCTCGAGGCGGCGGGCTACGAGCGGGTGGAGGCGGTCGTCGAGGTCGGGCAGTGGAGCCTCCGCGGGGGCATCGTGGATATCTTCTCGCCCTCGCGCGAGCGGCCGGTGCGGGTGGAGCTCTTCGGCGACGAGATCGAGTCGCTGCGGCTCTTCGACCCGACCTCTCAGCGATCGGTGGAAGATCTGCTCGATCTCGATGTGCTCCCCCTCGTGGGTCCCGCTCACTCTGCCGACGAAGACCGCCGCACGCTCACCGCCTACATGCCGGGCGATGCGCTGGCGGTGCTGCTGGATCCCGCCGTGCTCGACGCGCCGCCCGACGACGCCCCCGCCGCGGTGCCGCTGGCCGACCTGCTCGCGGACTTCCAGCGCCTGGACCTCGCGCTCCTCGCGCCCGCTGGCCCGGAGGCAGGCGGCTTCGCCATGGGCACGCGCTCGGTGGGGGGCCACCGCGGCCAATTCAAGCTGCTCGCGGCTGAGATCGAGAAATGGCGGGCCGAGGGCTTCGCGGTACGGCTGGTCGTCAATGACGAGAGCCAGGCCTCGCGCTTGAAGAAGATCCTCGCGGAGCACGGGCACGAAGCCTGGCCCGATGCACGACTCTGGAGCGACGAGGGTCTGGGGGTGCTGGAGGGCGACGTGGCGGCGGGCTTCCAGCTCCCGGCGCTGGGGCTGGTCGTCCTGACCGAGGAGGAGATCTTCGGGGCGCGCCGGCGGCGACTCCAGCGGCCACGCTTCCAGCGCGGCGCCGCCATCGCGTCGTATGCGGATCTGGCACCCAACGATCTCGTGGTGCACGAGTCACACGGCGTTGGCCGCTACCATGGGATTCGCACGCTCAAGACCGACGGACGCGACGGGGACTTCCTGCTTCTGGAGTACGGCGAGGGCGGCCGCCTCTTCCTCCCGGTGGAGCGCCTGGACCTCATCTCCAAGTATCTCGGCGCGCCCGAGACCGCGGCGAAGCTCGACCGGCTGGGCGGCGCCGCCTGGGGACGGGTCAAGGAATCGGTGCGGGCCGCGCTGCGCGAGATGGCGGAGGAGCTGCTCAAGCTCTACGCCTCGCGCTCGCTGGCTTCCCGTCCGGCCTTCGGGCCGGACACGCCGTGGCAGCGCGAGTTCGAGGTGGCCTTCCGCTTCGAAGAGACGCCGGATCAGCAGCGCGCCATCGACGAGGTCAAGGCCGACATGGAGCGCGAACGCCCCATGGACCGGCTCGTGGCGGGCGACGTCGGCTACGGCAAGACGGAGGTGGCGCTGCGCGCCGCCTTCAAGGCGGTGTCGGAAGGCCGCCAGGTCGCCGTGCTCGTCCCGACGACCGTGCTCGCCCAGCAGCACTGGAATACCTTCGTGGACCGGTTCGGGCCGTTCCCCGCCAAGGTGGAGCTGCTCTCGCGCTTCCGGACGCCGAAGGAGCAGAAGGCGGTGGTGGCCGGGCTCAAGTCCGGAGCGGTGGACGTGGTGATCGGCACGCATCGTCTCCTCTCCAAGGATGTGGAATTCAAGCGGCTCGGCCTCCTCGTGGTGGACGAGGAGCACCGCTTCGGCGTGACGCACAAGGAGCGCATCAAGCAGATGCGCACCGCGGTGGACGTGCTCACACTCACCGCCACCCCCATCCCACGCACGCTGTACATGGCGATGTCGGGGGTACGCGACCTCTCGGTGATCGAGACGCCGCCGCTCAACCGCCTGCCCGTCGAGACGGTGGTGACGCGCTTCAGCCGCGGCGTGATCAAGGAAGCCATCGAGCGCGAGCTGCAGCGGGGCGGCCAGATCTTCTTCGTCCACAACCGCGTGCAGTCGCTGGTCTCCATGACCACCTTCATCAAGAGCCTGGTCCCGGAGGCGCGAGTGCTCATGGCCCATGGGCAGATGGCGGAGCGGGAGCTGGAATCCGTGATGGTGAAGTTCGTGGACGGACAGGCCGATATCCTCGTCTCCACCGCGATCGTGGAATCCGGGCTCGACATCCCCGCCTCCAATACCATCATCATCAACCGGGCCGACCGCTTCGGCCTGGCCCAGCTCTACCAGCTCCGGGGCCGGGTGGGCCGGGAGAGGATGCAGGCCCACGCCTATCTCCTCGTGCCCGCGGACGGGCGTCTGGACGAGACCGCCCAGCGCCGCCTCCGTGTCATCGAGGAGCTGACCGAGCTGGGCGCCGGCTTCAAGCTGGCCCTCCGGGACCTCGAGATCCGGGGGGCGGGTAACCTCCTGGGGGCCCAGCAGCACGGGCATATCGCCGCGGTGGGGTTCGATCTCTATACGAAGCTGCTGGAGGAAGCTGTGAGAGAATTGCGCGGCGAGGCCCCCGCCGCCGAGGTGGACCCCACCATCACGGTCGAGGTCGAGGCCCTCCTCCCCGAGGCCTACGTGTCCGAGGAGGGCCAGCGACTTGCGCTCTACAAGCGGCTCGCCGAGATCGGCTCGGCCGACGAGGTCACGGACATGCGGGCAGAGCTGGCCGACCGGTTCGGCCCGCCGCCGCCGGCGGTGGAGGCGTTGCTCGACGTGGTCGAGCTGCGGCTCGCGGCGCGGGCGATCGGGGTGGAACGGGTCGAGGCCCAGGGCGGGCGGGCGCTCGTGACGTTCGCCCCGTCGACGCCGGTGACGCCGGAGCGGCTGCTGGCGGTGATCGGGCGGAGCCGGGGGCGCATGAAAATGCTGAGGGAGTTCACCATGGAAGCGCAGATCCCGCGCGGCGGGTGGCCGGAAGTGCGGGCCGCCCTCGCGACCGTGCTCAAGGAGCTGGCGAAGTGAGAGGGCGTGTCCGTCTCGCCGCGCCCCTCCTTCTCGTCATCCTCCTCGAGGGCTGCTCGATCCCGTCCTGGGTCCCGTACTACGGCAAGTCGAGGCCGAGCGCGACGCAGACACCTTCCCGGCCCGTCAAGCAGGTCACCGCTCCCCTCATCTCCGCCGGCACCGCCGCGCCGGTGGATCCCGAGGCCGTGCTCGACCGCGTCATCTGCGTGGTGAACAACGACGCCATCACGCTGTTCGAGCTGGACGAGGCCGAGGCCTACTACCTCTTCGAGACCAAGGAGACGGCGCCGACCGGCGACGGGCGCATCGCGCTGCGGGAGCGGCTGCTCCAGCGCATCATCGAGAATCGCCTCCAGCTTCAGCAGGCCGAGCGCGAGAAGATTGGCGTGGACGAGGTGGAGATGACCGAGCAGATGGCCGACGTGATGAAGAAGATGAGCGTGAAGACGGAGGCCGAGCTCGAGCAGGTCTTCAAGCGACAGGGCGTCACCTTGGAGTCCATCAAGAAGCGGATCCGCGACCAGCTCATGGTCGACCGCGTCCGCCGGCGCCGCGTGAACATGCGCGTCACCGTGACCGAGCAGGAGATCGACCGCTACCTCGAGCAGAATCGGGAGAAGCTCGAGACCGGTCTCACCTTCGAGGCCCGCCATATCCTCCTCCTCCCCGACCCCAACCGCGGTGAGGACGGGTGGGAGGACGCCAAGCGGCGCGCGAGCGATGCCTACGACAAGGTCCTCGCGGGCGCCGACTTCGCGGACGTGGCGAAGGAGTTCTCCCAGGACGGGTCCGGCAAGGATGGCGGCTCGCTCGGCACGCTCAAGCGGGGCGAGCTGGCGCCGGAAATCGAGGCCGCCATCCTCAAGTTGTCGCCGGGTGAGACCTCCGCGCCCTTCCGCTCGGGGGTCGGGTACCATCTCTTCAAGCTCGACGCCAAGGAGTCGCTGAGCGGCGAAGGAATGACCCTGGCCCGGAACCAGATCCGGGACATCCTCCTGCGCGAGAAGCTCCAGACCCGGCTCAGGGAGTGGCTCACCGAGATCCGCCAGCGCGCCATCGTCGACATGCGCCTGTGATGGCCAAAAAATCCGGTTGACAGTCTTCTGACCCGTGTGGGAGAGTGGCGGTGTCGAGCCGTTGGTCCCCCGTACCCAGTGACGCCCCCCGGAGATCGCCATTTCGCAGCGCATTCCTAAGCGCAACACGCCCCCGGGTGACACACCCGAGTCCTCCCCGGACCCGGCCGCGACGCCTTCGGCCGCCGGAGGGGATGGAGGCACGAAGATGAATCTGTCCGAGCTCAAGGACAAGACCATCACCGAGCTGAACCAGGTCGCCAAGGACCTCGGCGTCCAGGGGTTCAGCGGGCTGCGCAAGCAGGAGCTGATCTTCAAGATCCTGCAGGGGCAGGCCGAGAAGGATGGCCTCATCTTCGCGGAAGGCGTGCTGGAGGTCCTGCCCGACGGCTTCGGCTTCCTCCGCGCCCCCGACTACAACTACCTCCCAGGTCCCGACGACATCTACGTCTCGCCCTCGCAGATCCGCCGCTTCGACCTCCGCACCGGCGACACCATCTCGGGCCAGGTGCGCCCGCCCAAGGACAGCGAGCGGTACTTCGCGCTGCTCAAGGTCGAGGCGATCAACTTCGAGAGTCCGGAGCAGGCGAAGGACAAGACGCTCTTCGACAACCTCACCCCGCTCTACCCGATGGAGCGGATCCGGCTCGAGCACGACAGCGAGAACCTGACCACGCGGGCCATGGACCTCCTGTGCCCGATCGGCAAGGGGCAGCGCGGCCTCATCGTCGCCGCGCCCCGCACCGGCAAGACCATGATGCTGCAGAACGTGGCCAACGCCATCGCCAAGAACCACCCCGAGATCTACCTGATCGTGCTCCTCATCGACGAGCGCCCGGAGGAAGTGACCGACATGCAGCGCTCGGTGAAGGGCGAGGTCATCTCGTCCACCTTCGACGAGCCCCCGCAGCGGCACGTGCAGGTCGCGGACATGGTGCTCGAGAAGGCCAAGCGCCTGGTGGAGCACAAGCGGGACGTCGTGATCCTGCTGGACTCGATCACCCGCTTCGCGCGCGCCCACAACGCCGTGATTCCGTCGTCGGGCAAGGTGCTCTCGGGCGGTCTCGACGCCAATGCGCTCCAGCGGCCCCGGCGCTTCTTCGCGGCGGCCCGCAACGTGGAGGAGGGCGGCTCCCTCACCATCATGGCGACAGCCCTCGTGGACACCGGCTCCCGCATGGACGACGTGATCTTCGAGGAGTTCAAGGGCACCGGCAACATGGAAGTTCACTTGGACCGGCGCCTCATGGACAAGCGCATCTTCCCGACGATCAACATCGAGCAGAGCGGCACCCGGAAGGAGGAGCTCCTCCTGGAGAAGGACGAGCTTCAGAAGGTGTGGCTGCTCCGGAAGGCGCTGTCCCAGCTGAACCCCGTCGAGGCCATGGAGCTCCTTCTCGACAAGCTCAAGATGACCAAGACGAACAAGGACTTCCTGTCGCAGATGAACCAGCTGGCGTAGCCGCTCGGCCCGGCCGCGCTCCGCGCGGCATCCCCTCCCCAAAGGTCAAGTATTTGATTTGTTGCCTTTTCTTGACTCGGCTGGTATCCTTTGTACTTCATTCAGGAGGTGCGCCGTGAAGGCTGGCATTCATCCCGAGTACATCGACACCACCATCACCTGCAATTGCGGGGAGGTCATCCACACCCGCGCCACCGTCCCCGCGATCCGCGTGGAGGTGTGCTCCAAGTGCCATCCGTTCTACACGGGCAAGCAGAAGTTCGTGGACACGGCAGGTCGCGTCGAGCGCTTCCAGCGGAAGTACAACAGAAAGCCGATCGGGGAGGCGTAGCGCGGCCGGCCGGCGCCTCGAGCCGCGGCCAGGGTCACTCGCCCGCAGCATTCCGACACTCTTCCTGTCCCCACACGCGGCACGGGCGCAGCCTGCCCTGCCGTCTCTGAGGGGCGCGCATGTTTGACAAGCTTCGGCAGCTGGAGGAGCGGTACGCCGAGCTGTCCCGGCGGCTCTCCGATCCGCAGGTGATCGGCCAGACGGCGGAGTACGCGCGCACCGCGAAGGCCGCCGCCGAGCTCTCGGAGGTCGTCCAGAAGTTCGACCAGTACAAGGATATCCTCCGGCGGATCTCCGAGGCCCGGCACATCCTGACCGAGGACGACGACCGCGAGATGCGTGAGATGGCCCAGGCCGAGGTGGACGCACTGACGGCCCGCCAGGGCCGGCTCGAAGAGGAGCTGCGGGCGCTGCTCCTGCCGCGCGACCCCAACGCCGATCGGAACGTGTTCGTGGAGATCCGGGCGGGCGCGGGTGGGGACGAGGCCGCGCTCTTCGGCGCCGACCTCGCCCGTATGTACACGAAGTACGCGGAGCGCCAGAAGTGGAAGGTGGAGGTGATGGACAGTCACGTCACCGGCGTGGGCGGCTACAAGGAGGTCATCCTCTTCATCCAGGGCAAGGGCGCCTGGAGCCGGCTCAAGTTCGAGCGCGGCGTGCACCGCGTCCAGCGCGTCCCCGCGACGGAGGCGAGCGGCCGCATCCACACCTCCACGGTGACGGTGGCGGTGCTGGCCGAGGCGGAGGACGTGGACGTGAAGGTCGAGGAGAAGGACCTCCGCGTGGACGTGTACCGGTCCTCGGGGCCGGGCGGCCAGGGCGTCAACACAACCGACTCGGCGGTGCGCATCACCCATATCCCCACCGGGCTCGTCGTGACCTGCCAGGACGAGCGCTCGCAGATCAAGAACCGCGCGAAGGCCATGCGCGTGCTGAAGGCCCGGCTCCTCGAGCGCGCCCTGGAAGAGCAGGCCGCCGCCATCGCCGCCGACCGCCGCAGCCAGGTCGGCACCGGGGAGCGGAGCGAGCGCATCCGCACGTACAACTTCCCGCAGGGACGGGTCTCGGATCACCGCATCGGGCTCACCTTGCACAAGCTCCCCGCGGTGATCGAGGGCGACCTCGACGAGATCATCGACGCCCTCATTGCCTGGGACCAGGGCCAGAAGCTCGCCGAGACCACGGCGTGACCACGACCGTCGCCACGCCTACCGTCCGCGCCCTTCTCACCGAGGCCATCGCGTGCCTTGGCGCCGCCGCGCTGCCCACCGCGCGCCAGGACGCCGAGTGGCTGCTGGCCTCCCTGCTGGGCATGGAGCGCTTCGCGCTCTACCTCGAGCCGGCGCAGGCGGTGGCCCCCGCTCTCGCCGATCGCTTCCGCGCCCTCGTCGAGCGCCGCGCGCGCTACGAGCCTCTCCAGCACCTGCTGGGCTTCGAGGACTTCCGCGGCCTGCGCCTCCGCGTCACGCCCGCCGCCCTCATCCCGCGCCCCGAAACCGAAGGCCTGGTCGAGTGGGCCCTCGAGCTGTTTGGCGAGCCGCAGCCGAAGGCGAGGCGAGCGGATATGGAAATGGGTCCCGAGCGGAGCGAGGGCGAGCCGCAGGCGAAGGCGAGGCGAGCGGATATGGAAATGGGTCCCGAGCGGAGCGAGGGCGAGCCGCAGCCGAAGGCGAGGCGAGCGGATATGGAAATGGGTCCCGAGCGGAGCGAGGGCGGACCCGCGCTGATGGCGGAC
>JBKPDT010000277.1:0-4522 GCA_046728035.1 Candidatus Methylomirabilota bacterium
GTCGTGATCCTCTCCGGCCCGCGACCCTCGGTCGCGGACCCTTGGATCACGCCCCGTTACACACACCATCGGACAGTCCCCGGGCATTATCGAATGCGTCCCCAGGATTTGCGTGTCGCGCCTGAGTGTCGTGGTTGATCAGGCTGTTGCGAGATAGGCGGCGGGGAAATTGTGGTCGTGGACGGCGATGGCGGCGTTGAGGACGCGGTGGCCGTAGGGGGTGACGCGGTAGAGACGGGCCCGTGGGACCTTGGCGATGAGGCCGTGACCGCGGAGTTTGACGATGAGTCGGGAGACGCGTTGGCAGCGGCGGTGGGCGTCTTGGACGCTGTCGGGTGGTCGGGGGTAGAGCCGTGCCGCGATGTTGTGGTTGCGGAACCCGACGATGGTGTGCTCGCCGGCGAGCACGGCTCGGAACAGGGCGAGATCGGCCCGGTTGATGGGTTGGAACGCTGCGACGTGGCGGCCGCGGTTGGTGCGGGGTCGGCACAAGGCGTCGAGGGCGGCGATGCCTTCACCGTTGGGTGTGGCGGTGGCCAAGGCGTCGAGGTAGCGGCGGTTGGCGCCGGCCCCGACTTGGAAGTACCGCCACGTGTCGGCCACGCCCTTTCTCATCTGGCACCACCGCCGCTGCCGGCCCTCGAGGGTGTCTTGGACCCGCAGGATCCGGAACTCGCGCGGGTTGTTGATGGTGGTCTCGACGCGCAGGACGGATGCTTTGTCGTAGACCTTGACCCAGTTGCGGGCCATCCGGTGCTTGATCCGCCACCCCTCGGGGCGGCGTTTGGCCTCGGTGAGGACCTCGGCCTTGAGCGCTGGGTGCAGCTTGCGGCCCAGGAACCGCAGCACGTCGCTGGAGGACAGGTTCACGCTGGCATGGCGGACCAGGTCGGGCCAGATCTCCAGCAGCGCCGGCCGGGTGGCGAACATGACGTCGGTGGCGATCTCGGCCTGGTCGAGCACCCAGTAGTAGCCCCCGAACCCGGCGGCGGTGATCTTGGCCAGCAGCGGGTTGACCCGGCGGGCGAACGCGTTGAGCAGCCGCGGCCAGGACCGATGGGCCAACTTGGCGCACAACCGGTCCGCCAGCTCGAGGTCCTCGACCGACAACAGGGCGTTGTCGTAGCGGCGGTAGCCGACGCCGGCGGCGTCGAGCTGGCGGGCCAGCCACTCCCGGCCGTTGATGTAGATCTGGATCTCATAGGGGATCCACGCCTGGACCCGCACGTGCATGAACCCGAACTCGGGGTCGATCAGATACAGGTAGTGGTGCACGCATTTGCGTTCCCGACGGATCGCTTCGAGCCGGTGAGTGCGGTGATCGGCTCGCACTTGGAAGGACCAGCACGGCTCGACCACGCTGAACACGCACACGACCCCCTCGGTGATCCCGTCACGAGCCGCGATGGCTCGCGCCGTGTCCTCCTTGGTGAGGTCCCCGCCTCGACGGCGGGAACGGTCCGAGTAGAGGTACGGCCGACCCGCCTCGGCCGCCAGACGCTTGGCGTTGGCGGTCAGCTCCTCGGTCGCCGCCGTCGCGTACTTGGTGAACTCAGTGAGCGGGAACCCGAGCTGCCACAAAATCGCCGAGATCGCCCCGGGCGCGAAGAGCCGCGTGAGATGACCCTTGAAGATCATCCGATCGAACATCGTCAAGGTCCCTACGATGCGGTCCGCATGCACATCCTCGAACAACGTCATGGCCGACCTCCCCTCCACCGAGGCGAAGTCTCCTCACCCCCGTCTGGCCGCGCCACGGCTAAACCCGCAGGCTTCGGCCGCCCCCCGCACCAGACGACGTCAACACCACCGCGGCCTCTTGGTTGCGGCCGAAGGCTGCGGTAAGCGCTCGTGCGACCTCGTGTCCTTCTGGTCGTCGGAGTGGGATTGCTCAGCTTGGCAGGGTGCACCGACGACGACTCAGTGGCCGCCCCGACTACGACCTCGACCGTCACAGCGTCGACGGGCACTTCTACTTCTGCTGCGCCGACGTGTGTCGCGAGGAGCGAGGCGGCCACGGCGGTGCCGAACGTGCTCGGCGAGACCCTGTCTGATGCGATCGACATAGTGCAGGGAGCTGGGCTGAACGTGGTGGACCGCGGCGTGCCCGAGGGCGATCCCACGGGAGAAGGCGCACGAGTACGTGCCCAGGAGCCAAGCGCAGGCGAATATGTGCCGCTCGGCGCCTGTGTCGGCTTTCGTACGCAAGGCTGAGACACACCGACTGCCGAAGTGTGCGGCAGGATTGCAGCATGTCAGAGTCCGTTTGGGTCTCCTGGTCACCTGGCGGAGACAACGAGCACCTCCCGTCAGATCTGCGTCCGCGAGTGCAGCGGCAATGGGAAGAGGAGCAGGCGGCGCGGGGTCGGCAGGTGGCACGCGTAGTAGTCGACGTGTTCGAGAGTGGTGAGGTGGTGCCCTACCTGCAGCTCCCTGCAGGCAGTCCCATTGATCCCGGCGATAGGCACGCCACGGCGGCGGCGGTCCGTAAAGCGAGTGACGCCCTGGCCGGATGGCAGTAGGGCGCACGCGCCCAGATCTGCCGCTCGGTGCCCTGTCGTCTGGGCACTATGTGGCGGAGCCGATCCTGCGTACGGGTCCGGCGGCGGCGACCACAGCAACGATGGCGAGGGCGGCAACGGCCTTCTCGAGTGGTCCTGTCTCGGGTGTACCGACGGCTATCACGAGGCCGAGCACTAGAAGCGTCATCACGGTGAGGAGCACGAACCGAACGAAACGCAGCACGCGCATGATCGTAGATCCATAGGCGCGCCAGATCTGCCGATCTCGCGCACCTTGCGAATACGCGGAACGCGCCAGCACGTGAGCACAGATCATCTGCACAGAACGTCGGGCCGTGGCGCCGTGGAGCTGAGCACCGATCAGCGCCTCTGCGCCCATTAGACATGCTTCCGCGGCGTACAGATCGACCGTGCTGGAGCGTTCCGACCGGCCCCACGATCGGCCCGGCCGGCACGCAACGTGAGCAACGGCGGTGCATAGGGAAGCCCACGGGACCAGCGGCTCGGAGCCTTTCTCGTCACAGCCGGGAGGGGCATCGATCGATGCCGGTTCAGTACTCTGCCGACGGCGCGCTCGGGATTGTGGCTCTGTGTGCCCTTGAGCCGGCGTTATACGCAGGATCGGCGATCCTCAAGCCCTTCGGGGCGTATAACGCCTGATCATACGGACGATCGCAGCACGCGCTGCCGGGTGGGAGGCGCTGACGATCATCCGTATATCAGGCGGTAGGGGACAGTCCGGCAAGTGCGCAGACCCGCTCGGAATCACCCAGTATCGGAGGCCTCCCCGACGTGACAGCGCGATATCCCCAGGCCCCAACTCGCCAGTCAGAGGGCTGCGCCGGCGCAGGCGGCGAGGAAGACGATCTGGAGGATCGTACGGGGGACGGTGTGGTCGATGAAGTCCAGGTCGGTGCCGGTCTTTGCCAAGTGCAGGTTGGCGGGGAACATCACGATCAACAACGCTGCCAGGCAGAGCGCGGCGGCGGTCGCGGTGACGGGGATCAGCAGGCCGACGGCGCCGACTAGCTCGAGCACGCCGGTGGCCGTGACCAGCAGTCCGGGTTGGGGGAGCTGGGCCGGGACCATGGCGATCAACTCGCTGCGCATCCCGATGAAGTGGGCGAGGCCGGTTGCCGTGAACATCAGGGCGAGACCGACACGCAGTGCTGCCGGCCAGCCGTCGAGGGCATCGACCCCCATCAAGCCCGACACGCGGGCCCCGAGCGAGCCGAGCAGAAGGAATACGAGTGGTGCCATGAATCACTCCTATCTAGACAGCGTCTAGTTCGATGCTAGCGGCTAACTAGCCAGTGTCAAGATTCGGGTAGATTGAGGTCCGTGACCAAGCGCTACCACCACGGCGACCTGCGCCGGGAGCTCATCCGCCATGCGCTCGCCGAGATCACCGACAACGGGGTGGCCGCGCTTAGCCTGCGCGAGCTGGCCCGCCGTGCCGGCGTCACCCACGCCGCACCCGCCCATCACTTCCGCGACAAGACGGGCCTGCTCACCGCGATCGCCACCGAGGGCTTCACCCTCCTGGCCGACACCCTCGAAGCGGCGCGGGAGCGCGGCTTTCTCGAGACCGGTGTCGCCTACGTGAGCTTCGCCGTCGAGCATCCGGCCCACTTCACGGTGATGTTCGGCCCGGGTGCCGACGACGGCGATCCCGATCTCGCCGCGGCCCGCGACCGGGCCGGCGCCATCCTCGACGAAGGGGTCGCCGACCTTCCCCACCCGCCCCCGGAATCCGACCGGGACGACGCCGCCATCGCGGCATGGTCACTTGTGCACGGCTTCGCGACGCTGTGGTTGAACGGAGCACTCTCGCGCACATCGGATGCCGACCCGACCGCCACGGCCCGCCGCATCGTGAACGCGCTCCTCGCCCGCGAACCCGATCCGACGACCGAACCACCCCACCAGCGCGCGAAGGCTTGAAGCCCGAGGGTTCGCCGGACCCATCGCACTGAACGGACGCACGCAGAGCGACTGTT
>JBKPDT010000278.1:0-3095 GCA_046728035.1 Candidatus Methylomirabilota bacterium
GAAGGAGACCGCCTCCTCCACCACCCCCGCGCCAGCGAGCAGCCCGGCAAGCCGCGGCTGGGCGGCGAGGCTCACGCGCGCGCCGCCCTCCAGCGCGGCGAGCGCGCGCAGGGCGGGCACCGCCTGGAGCACGTCGCCGAGGGCGCCCGGATGGATGACGAGAGCCTGACACGCGGCCGGCGCAGTGGTCATGGTCGTCAGCCGATATGGTACCCTCGGGGCCATCGAACCGGGAGGGTGTCCATGAAATTCGCGCTCTTCAGTGGAATGGGCGGCACGAGCTGGAGCGAGGTGCTCGACCTCTGGCGGCACGTCGACGCCACCGGCTGGGACGCCGCCTGCGTCACCGATCACTTCATGCCCAACACCACGGAGCGGGTCGGCGACATGCTCGAATGCTGGACCACGCTCGCCGCGCTCGCCGCGGAGACTCGGCGGATGCGCGTGGGCACCATCGTGTCCGGCAACACCTACCGGCATCCCGCCGTGCTCGCGAAGATGGCGACCAACGTGGACATCATCTCCAACGGCCGGCTCATCTGCGGCATCGGCGCGGGCTGGCAGGAGAACGAGCACGAGGCCTACGGCATCCCGTTCTACACCGTGGGCGAGCGGCTGGCCCGCCTGGACGAGGCCTGCGAGGTGCTCAAGCGCCTCTGGACCGAGAAGAAGGCCACCTGGAAGGGCAAGTACTACGCCCTCGACGACGCGCCGCTCGAGCCCAAGCCCGTGCAGCGGCCGTACCCCGAGCTGATGGTGGGCGGCGGCGGCGAGAAGGTGACGCTCAAGATCGCCGCTAAGCACGCCGACCACTGGAACACCTGGGGCGGGCCGGCCACGCTGGCCGCCAAGGGCAAGATCCTCGACGGCCATTGCGCCACGGTGGGCCGCGATCCCAAGCAGATCCTCCGCTCCGCGGTGATGGTGCTCGTCCTGTCGGACGACGCCGCGGAGGTGGACAAGATGCGCAAAGCCTTCATGGCGCGCATGGGCGCCGACGAGGCGAAGGCCCGCGACACCGTGGTGGGCGGCAGCGTCGCCCAGATCCAGGACACGCTCGGCCGGCTGCGCGAGGCGGGCGTGGGCATGCTCTTCGTCCCCAGCTTCTTCCTCCCCGCGGACAAGAAGAAGGCCCTCGACCGCTTCATCACCGAGGTGGCGCCCGCGCTGCGGTAGCCCCTAGCGCGGCGGAGGCTCGCCGGACCCGCGTAACTCATTCAGCGGCTGGCGTCACAGTGAGTCGTAACGACGTTCCCGCGGGAACGTGAGCAGCGCCGGCGACCGGTTCAGGCGCCGAGCGTGCGCCAGTGCGCCGCGATCTCGCCGAGCGGCGCGATCCACACGCGCGGGGAGTGGCGCACGTGCTCGATCAGCTCGCGCAGACAGGCCAGGCGCGAGGGCCGGCCGATGATCTGCGGGTGGAAGGTGAAGGTGGTCACGCCGTGCACCTCGGCGATCCCCGCGAACTCGGTCAGCCAGCCCTGGAGCACGGGGCCCGGCGCCTGGATGCTGCGCTGCCCGGTGAACATGAAGTAAGGTGCGTCGTCCAGCACCCAGGACACGGGGATCTCCACCAGGGCGCGCCCCTCGATCGGCGGGTGGAGGTAGGGCGTCAGCCGGTCCATGAAGTTGGACGAGTACTCGAAGCCGTGCTTGACGAGTAGCGGCAGCGTGCTCGGCGAGACCTGCCAGGCGGGCGCGCGATAGCCGAGCGGACGCCGGCCCGCCAGGTCGGTCAGCACCTGCACGCTCTTCTGGAGGATCTGCTCCTCCCGGTCGGGCGGCAGCTCGCTCACGCGCTCGTGCTCGTCGCCGTGGCAGCCGATCTCGTGCCCGCCCGCCACGATGGCCTTGACGGCGTCCGGGTAGTGGCTCGCCACCCACGCCGGGATGAAGAACGAGGCGTGGATGGAGGCGCCGCGCAGGGTCTCCAGGATGAGCGGCAGGGCTTCGATGGGCCCGAAGCGGCCCTGGGAGAGCGCCACCGGCTCGCTGACGCCGCGGGCCATCCAGAGCGTCTCGGCGTCGAGATCGAACGTAAAGGCGCACGCGGACAGCGTATTTCGGGGCCAGCGGGACAGCGGCACACCCGGTAGGGTCATTGCGGCGCTGATTGTACTATGGAGATACACATGGCTGCCGACCCCCGAACCACCGATTGCATCCGCCGGCTCGAGGAGAACGTGAGCCGCGCGCTGGTCGGCAAGCCCGAGGTCGTGCGGCTGGCCGTGATCGGGCTCCTGGCCCGCGGCCACCTCCTCATCGAGGACGTGCCGGGCGTGGGCAAGACCACGCTGGGCGCCGCGCTGGCCCGCTCCATCGGGGGCGGCTTCCAGCGCATCCAGTTCACCTCCGACATGCTGCCGTCCGACGTGATCGGGATCGCCATCTACCAGCCCGAGCGCGGGGACTTCGTCTTCAAGCCGGGCCCCCTCTTCACCAATATCGTCCTCGCCGACGAGATCAACCGCACCACGCCCAAGACCCAGTCGAGCCTGCTCGAGGCGATGAACGAGGCGCAGGTCTCGCTCGACCACACCACGCACGTGCTGCCGCGCCCGTTCATGGTGCTGGCCACCCAGAACCCGCGCGAGTACGAGGGGACCTTCCCGCTGCCCGAGTCCCAGCTGGACCGCTTCCTCCTCTGCATCCGGATCGGCTACCCGGACGCGCCGGACGAGAAGCTGATCCTCCGCGGCGGCAGCTTCGCCCTCGAGCGCCTCGAGCCGGTGGTGAGCGCCGCGGAGGTGCTCGCGCTCCAGGACGCGGCCGAGCAGGTGCGGGCGGATGAGTCGGTGCTCGACTACCTCATGGCCCTGGTGGCGGCGACGCGCGCCACGCCGCTGCTCTCGCTCGGGGTGAGCCCGCGCGGCTCGCTCGCGCTGCTGCGCGCGGCGCGGGCCCGCGCGCTCGCTGACGGACGCGACTACCTGCTGCCCGACGACATCAAGGACCTCGCGGTGGCCGCCCTCGCGCACCGCGTGATCGCGAAGGCCTCCCTGGCCGGATCGGCGGTCGGCGGCATGGACGCCGAGGCCGCGATCACGGCCATCGTCCAGGACGTGCCCGTCCCGCGGTAACACGGTGGTGAAGCC
>JBKPDT010000279.1:0-4705 GCA_046728035.1 Candidatus Methylomirabilota bacterium
GTGTCGCCGCGGCGTCCGCGCGAGGCTCGGCCCGCGCTCGACGGCCGCGGCGCCCGCGTGGCGGCCTTCGACCTCCTCGCCCGCAAGGCGTGGAGCGGGCGCGAGCTCCGCGTTCGCCTCGTCCGCCGCGGCGCGCCCGCGGAAGTGGCGCGCGACGTGGTGGCCGAGCTCGAGGGCAAGGGCTACGTCGACGATCAGGCCTTCGCGCGGTGGTGGGCGGAGGCCCGAGCCCGCGGCCGCCGCGTTGGCAGCCTGCGCCTGACCCAGGAGCTCCGCGCCAAGGGCATCGCGCCCGCCCTGGTGTCGGCCGCCGTCGAATCCGCCTTCGCCGAGATACCGGAGCCCGAGCGAGCGCTCGAGGCGGCGCGCCGGCGCCTCCCCGCCCTCCTCCGGACACGCCCTGACCGAGCGGCCGCGCGGCTCCGCGACTATCTCCTTCGCCGGGGCTATCCCGTGGGGGCGGTGCGCGCGGCCGTCACCGCCGTGCTGGGATCCCAGGACCCCTCGCCCGGAGCCTGAAGCCTCCCGGTATAATGACGCCATGATGACCGGCGCCCAGATCCGGCAGCGTTTCCTCGACTACTTCGCGCGGAACGGCCACGCCGTGGTCCGCTCCTCGTCGCTCGTCCCCGGCCAGGACCCGACCCTACTCTTCACGAACGCCGGCATGGTGCAGTTCAAGTCCGTCTTCCTCGGCGAGGAGCGGCGCGACTACGTGCGGGCGGTCACCGCCCAGAAGTGCGTCCGCGCCGGCGGCAAGCACAACGACCTCGAGAACGTGGGCCGCACCGCCCGGCACCACACCTTCTTCGAGATGCTGGGCAACTTTTCCTTCGGCGACTACTTCAAGCGGGAGGCGATCGCCTACTGCTGGGAGCTCATGACCGGCGAGTTCGGGCTGCCCAAGGATCGGCTCAAGGCCACCGTCTTCACCGATGACGACGAGGCGTTCACCCTCTGGAAGACGGTGGCGGGCCTGGCCGATGATCGGATCCTCAGATTGGGCGAGAAGGACAATTTCTGGGCCATGGGCGACACCGGGCCCTGCGGACCCTGCTCGGAGGTGCATTTCCACCAGGGCGATCACCTCCCGTGCCCGGAGGAGCAGGCCGGGCGCGCTTGCCTCGGGCCGGCGTGCGAGTGCGACCGGTGGCTCGAGATGTGGAACCTCGTCTTCATGCAGTACAACCGCGACGCGAGCGGGACGCTCACGCCCCTGCCGCGGCCGTCCATCGACACCGGCATGGGGCTCGAGCGCATGGCGGCGGTGCTGCAGGGCAAGATGTCGAACTACGACACGGATCTGTTCGCGCCCCTCATCACGCAGGTCTCGATCCTCTCCGGCAAGGCCTACCAGGCCCGCGAGGACGACGACGTCTCCATGCGGGTGATCGCCGACCACGCCCGCGCCGCCACCTTCCTCATCGCCGACGGCGTCACGCCGTCCAACGAATGGCGCGGCTACGTCCTCCGGCGGATCATGCGGCGGGCCATGCGCCACGGCCGGATGCTGGGTCTCCGCGAGGCCTTCCTCTGGAAGGTCACCGATCCCGTGGTCCAGATCCTCGGCGCCGCCTATCCGGAGATCCGCGAGCAGCACAAGCGCGTGGCCGAGACCGTGCGCCTGGAGGAAGAGCGCTTCGCCGAGACCCTCGACCTCGGCATGGACAAGATCCGGGAATACATGGCGCGCGCAGGGAACGGGAACAAGGTCGTGGATGGGAAGTTCCTGTTCACGCTCTACGACACCCACGGCTTCCCCACGGATCTCGCCCAGGAAGTCTTCGAGGATGCGGGCTGGTCGGTGCCGTCCGAGAGCCTGGCCGCCTTCGACGCGGAGATGGAGGCGCAGCGGGAGCGCGCCCGGGCGGGCGGAACCTTCCAGGCCGCGGGCGAGGACGGATCGGTGGCGATCTACCAGCGGCTCTCCACCGAGCTGCCGCGGCCCACCTTCCTCGGGTACGGCGCGCTCACCGCGCCCGCGCGCGTCCTCGCCCTGGTGGACGGGGCGCGGCGGCGGCCCGAGGCGGGGGCGGGCGAGACGGTGGAGGTCATCCTAGACCGCACCCCGGCGTATGCCGAGTCGGGCGGCCAGATCGGCGACACCGGCACCATGGTCGGGCGTGAGGGCGAGGGGGAGATCCTCGACACCTACTACCGGGGCTCGCAGCTCATCGTCCACAAGGTGAAGGTGACAAAGGGCCGGCTCCGCGAGAGCGAGGAGGTGGCGGTCACGGTGGACCCCAGGCGGCGTCAGGGCCTGCGCCTGCATCATACCGGCACCCATCTCCTCCACGCAGCGTTGCGCACGGTGCTCGGCACGCACGTCACCCAGGCGGGCTCCCTCGTGGCCCCCGACCACCTGCGCTTCGACTTCTCGCATCCCGCGGGGATCCGCGACCCCCAGATGGACCAGATCGAGTCGCTCGTCAACGAGCAGGTGCAGGCCAACATCGTGGTCTCGCCGGCGGAGATGGACCTCCAGGCCGCGCTCAAGAGCGGGGCGATGGCGCTCTTTGGCGAGAAGTATGGCGATCGCGTGCGCGTGATCCGGATCGGCGACTTCTCGACCGAGCTCTGCGGGGGCACTCATCTCGACGCTACCGGCCAGATCGGGCTCTTCAAGGTGATCTCGGAGGGCGCGGTGGCCTCGGGGGTGCGGCGCATCGAGGCGGTGACGGGCGAGACCGCCCTTCGCCACGTGGGCCAGGAGGAGGCGGCGCTCCGCGAGTCGGCTGGCCTTCTGAAGATCCCGCCGCTCGAGCTGCCCAAGCGCCTGCAGAAGCTCCTCGACGAGCAGAAGCAGCTCGAGAAGCAGCTGGCCCAGCTCGAGGCGCGCCTGGCGCGGGGCCGGGCGGAAGACCTCGTCGCCGCCGCGAAGGAGGTGGCGGGCGTGCCCGTGCTGGCGGCGCGGCTCGACGGCCTCGACCCCGACGGGCTTCGGTCCGTCGTGGACATGCTCCGCGACAAGATGGGTCCGGGGATCATCTGCCTGGGCAGCGCGGTGGACGGCAAGGTGAACCTGATTGCCGCCGTGTCCAAGGACCTCTCGGGCCGATTCCCCGCGGGGAAGCTCGTCCAGGAGATTGCCAAGCAGGTGGGCGGCGGTGGCGGTGGCCGGCCCGATCTGGCGCAGGCCGGAGGCAAGGATCCCGCGAAGCTCGACGCGGCGCTCGCCTTGGTGCCTGGCTGGGTCGAGCGGGTGGCGCGCGGGTAACCGTTCACCGGGAGGGAGCGCGATGGCGGGCCAGGGCAAGATCCTTGTCGTCGACGACGAGCCCGCCGTCGGGGAGATCCTCTCCGACTTCTTCACGCCCAAGGGCTACGAGGTGATCTGCGCCCAGGGCGGGCTCGAAGGGCTCGCGAAGGTCGAGAAGCACCGGCCCGACGTCGTGCTCCTGGACGTCCGGATGCCCGACATGGACGGCATCACCGTCCTCCGGCGCATCCGCGAGGTCAATCCCTGGGTGGGCGTTCTGATGATGAGCGGCAATACCGACACCGACGCCGCCAAGGAAACCCTCCACCTCGGCGCCTTCGACTACCTCCTCAAGCCCTTCGATTTCGAGTATCTCGACCGCGCCGTGCACAAGATGCTCACGGCCGGCGCCCCCACCCGCGCGACGCCGGACCTCCCGTCGGAGGCCCCCCAGCCTTCGCAGCACGGCCTCCTCTACGACCTCGCCATCGAGGTCTTCAAGGCCACGCGAGCCATGGGCGCCGAGGCCCGCAGCACGCTCGCGCTGGCCCTGGAGGCGGCGGCGCTCACCGCGGTCCAAAAGGGGGTGGCCGGCGAGAAGTCGGAGGTGATTCGCGCCCTCAATCACCTCCGCATGCTGATCCGCTTCGCCCGAGACCTCGGCGACTTCAGCGACGCCGTCCACCGCCACCTCGAGGCCCAGATCGTCATCGCCCGCCGCTCCGCCGGCGTGAGCTGAACCGCTCTACACCGCCTGGAGGAGCAGCCCGGTGAGGTAGCGCGTCTCGGGCACCGCGAGCAGCACGGGATGGTCCCGGGCCTGCCCGAGCGTGGCCACCACGCGGGCGGGGATGCCGGCATCGCCGGCGGCGGCGCGGCACACCGATTCGAACATCTCCGGCGTCACGTGGTGCGAGCAGGAGAAGGTGGCGAGGATCCCGCCCGGCTCGAGCAGGCGCAGCCCCCGCAGGTTGATCTCCTTGTAGCCGCGCGCGGCGGCGTCCACCGTATCCTTCCGGCGCGTGAAGGGCGGCGGATCCAGCACCACCAGGCCGAAGCGCTCGCGCTGGGCGGCAAGCCCGCGGAGCTCGTCGAACGCGTTGGCCGCGCGCACCGTCGCGCGGTCGCCGACTCCATTGAGGTCCAGGTTGCGCCGGGCGCCCTCGAGCGCCTCAGGCGAGGACTCGATCAGGACGGCCTCCGCGGCGCCGGCCCGCAGCGCATGGCAGGCGAAGCCCCCGGTATAGGCGAAGCCGTCGAGAACGCGCCGGCCGCCGGCATGGGCGGCGACGAGGAGATGGTTCTCGCGCTGGTCGAGGTAGAGTCCGGTCTTCTGACCGGTCCCGAGCGTGACCGCGAAGCGGCAGGCGCCCGCGGCGACGATCAGCTCGCGAAAACCCTCACCCTGACCCTCTCCCTGTGAGGGAGAGGGAGTGGCCCAGCCGCGCTGGGGCTCGAAGCCCTCCACGCGGGCGGCGGTGGGGTCGTCGGCGCGGTAGACGGGCT
>JBKPDT010000280.1:0-4379 GCA_046728035.1 Candidatus Methylomirabilota bacterium
GCTTCGCAAGCTCGACTTCGAGACCGCGCCCATCGTGCTCGGCGCCATCCTGGCCCCGCTCCTCGAGATGAGCCTGCGCCAGTCCCTCGCGATGTCGGACGGGCACTACGGAATCTTCGTCACGCGGCCGATCGCCGCCGTGCTGCTCGCGGTGGGCGGGGCGCTGCTCGTCCTCGGGCTACGCACCTGGATTGCCCGCGGGCTCGACTGGCGGGCGCGCCTCGCGCTCGTCGAGAAGGGAGAGAACCTATGAGCCGAATCACCCGGATCGTCCTCGCGCTCGCCGCCTGCGTGGTGGGGCTGGCCGGCGCCGCTCTCGCCCAGGAGCCCTATCCCTCACGGCCGATCACCATGGTGGTCCCGTTCCCCCCGGGCGGCGTGGCCGACCTCACCGCCCGTCCGGTCGCCGCCGCGCTGGAGCGGACCCTCAAGAATCCGGTGGCCGTCGTGAACAAGACGGGCGCCGCGGGGGCGGTGGGCATGCAGTTCGCGGCGACGAGCAAGCCCGACGGCTACACGCTGCTCCTCGCCCTCTCGAGCATCTCCATCATCCCGGAGGCGGACAAGCTCTTCGGGCGCCCGCCCGCCTACACGGTGGACCAGCTCACGCCCATCGCGCTGATCTCCGCGGATCCCACCGTGCTGGTCGTCCGCACGGAGAGCCCGTGGAAGACGGCGAAGGACTTCATCGAGGACGCGCGCAAGCGACCCGGGCAGATCTCCTACTCGTCCTCCGGGATCTACGGGACGCTTCACATGGCGATGGAGCTGCTCTCGCACGCGGCGGGGATCAAGCTGCGTCACATCCCCCACGCGGGCGCGGGGCCGGCGCTCACCGCGCTCCTGGGCGGACACGTGGACGCGCTCGCCTCGGGCCCGGCGGTGGTGCTGCCGCACATCAAGTCGGGCAAGCTCCGCGCGCTCGCCGGCTGGGGCGAGGCGCGCGTGGCCGCGCTGCCCGAGGTGCCCACCTTCAAGGAGCTGGGCTATCCGGACGCCGAGTTCTACATCTGGGCGGGTGTCTTCGCGCCGTCGGGCACGCCGGAGCCAGTGCTCGCGCGGCTCCGCGAGGGCCTGCGCATGGCGGTGGCCGACCCCGAGTTCAAGGGCGCCATGGACAAGCTCGAGACACCCATCGCCTTCAAGCAGGGGGACGACTTTGCCCGGTTCTTCGCCGCGGATGCCCGACGGCTGGCCGAGGGCGTCCGCAAGGTCGGAAAAATCGAGGAGAAAAAGCCCTAGAAAGTAGGGCGAGCCGCAGCCGAAGGCGAGGCGAGCGAAAGAGGAAAATGGTTTGCCGAGCGCAGCGAGGCGGGCGAGCCGCAGCCGAAGGCGAGGCGAGCGAAAGAGGAAAATGGTTTGCCGAGCGCAGCGAGGCGGGCGAGCCGCAGCCGAAGGCGAGGCGAGCGAAAGAGAAAAATGCTTGCCGAGCGCAGCGAGGCGGAAACCACGGGCGCCGGGGCCTCCGGCGCCCGTGGGGAGGGCTGATCAGGCCGCGGACGTGACCAGCCCTCCCTTCCATCGTCCTACGCTCACCCATTGTGCTGGCAAGAGCCGTGCCGGATTGGGACACGCATGGAAAACGGCCACTTGGAGGAGTGCTCGGCGAGCGCCTCGCGAGATCGTAAACCGCCCCGACACCCGGCGCGCTCTCGAGACTAGTCGCGCAGGCCCAGACGCAGGGCGGCGGCGAGCAGGGCAACCTTGGACACGGACTCCGTGATCCGATCGTCCAGAGCCATGGCGACGGCCTCGCGTAGAGGGACCACGCGACGCTCGAAGAACTCGTCGTCGTCCGTAGGCAGGGGATCGGCGACGAGGTCCTCGCCGAGGAAGCAGTGCGCCTCCTCGTCGAGATACGCGCTGGAGGGAAAGAAGCGGGTGAGAAACGTGAGCCGCCCGGCCCGGTAGCCGCCCTCCTCACGCAGCTCGCGTTGCGCGGCCTCGTCCGGCCGCTCGCCGGGAAGCGCCCCGCCGCCGGGCAGCTCCCAGGAGTCCGAGCGGGTGAGATGACGGAACTGCCGGATCAGGACGACGCGCTCGCCGTCCACGAGCGGCACCACGCCCACGGTGGGGCCGACGTGGAGAACCGGGTACGCGCGCTCGACGCCGGTGGGAAGGCGCCAGAGATCCTCGCGGAGCGTGAGCTTGCCCATGGAGCGGAGCGGGGTCGAGCGCAGGAACTGCCAGTCGCCGGGCATGGGGGCGGCCCTCCTCGCGCCCGATCTTACGTGATAGCATCTGCCCATGCCCCCCGAACCCCACGAGGCGCTCATGGCCAAGCTGCTCCAGGCCATCGAGGTCTCGCTCCGGGCCACCCTGGCCTCGCGGGAAGCGGTGCAGGAGATCCTGCGACGCGGCGCAGAAACCGGCATCTTCTTCGCGGGCGCGCGCAAGCCGGACGGCGGGGACGCGTTCGATCTCACCGAGCAGGACCGAGACTTCCTCCGCTCGCTGTCGATTCGGCCCGAGCCGCGCGGCTGAGCCGATGCGCGGCCTGCTCCTGCTCGCCATCGTCATGGTGCTCGCGGTCGTTCTCTGGCCGTTCGCGAAGGGCGCGCTCGAGCGCCTCGGCCGCCCGCGGCTGGGCGGGGCGGAGTCGCGCGACGAGCTCGTGAAGGACCCCGTGTGCGGGACGTACATCGTCCGCTCGCGCGCCATCCGCGACGAGTCGGCCGGGCGGAGCGTCTACTTCTGCAGCCCGGGCTGCGCCGCGCGCTTCAGCGAGCGGGAACGGTCCGCGTGAGGCTGGCCCTCTCGGGCGCCTGCGCGCCGGACTGGCCGCTCGAGGACGAGCTCGCCGGGGCGGCCGCCGCCGGCTACGAGGCGGTGGAGCTGTGGCTCCCCAAGCTCTGGGCGGTGCTGGAGCGATCGGGGCCGGAGGCGGTGGCGGCGGCGCTCAAGCGCCGGCACCTCGCCGCCGCGGCGCTCGCTCCCATCGCCGAGGCGACCTTCCGTGACCGTGCCGGGCTGGAGGCGGTGACCGCCGAGGTGCATGGCGCCGCCGCGCTGGCGCGCGCCTTCGGGGCGCCGTGGGTAGTGGTGCAGCCCGGCGAGCGACCCGACGGCGCCCACGAGCGCGACGCCTTGCGGGAGGCGCGCCACACGCTGGGCCGGCTCGCCCTCGCCGCCGAGCGCTACGACGTGGGGCTCGCCATCTCGCCCCTCGGGTACGCGTGGTCCTCCATCCGGACCATCCGCGAGGCCGGCGACATCATCGAGGCGGTGGGCCGGAAGTCGCTGGGCCTGGCCCTCGACACCTTCCACATGCACCTGGCCGGCTCGCGCCCCGAGGACGTCGCGCATCTCCGCCCGCGCTGGATCGGGCTCGTGCGTCTCGCCGACGCGCCCGCGGGCGAGCGCGAGACGCTGCGCGAGTCGCATCGGCTGCCGCCGGGCGAGGGAGTGATCCCGCTCGTCGACATCGTGAGCCGGGTACGCGGGCTGGGCGCCGCGGAAGCGACCGCGGTGGCGGTCTGCCCGCTTCCCGGTGGGCTGGGCGAGGCGGCGGCGTGGGCGAAGCGTCTCCGCGAGCGGACGGCCGCGGTGCTGGGCGCGCCCGCGCCAGCGGGCAGCCGTTGAGCACGGACTGGGATCTCCTGGTCTGCGACCTCGACGGTACCCTCGTCGGAAAGTTCGAGCCCCTCGATCCCGCCCTCGTCAAGGCCTTCCGCCGCGCGCGTGAGCGCGGCCTCCTCATCTCGATCGCCACCGGGCGGATGCCGCCGGGCGCGGAGCGCTTCCGCGACGAGCTCGGCATCACCGAGCCCTGCATTTTCTACAACGGCGCCCTCGTCCGCGACCACGACGCCGGCCGCGACCTCTTCTCGCTCACCTTGCCGCGGGGCATCCTGGGTCGGGCCTACGAGGTCTTCGCCAATGCGCCCGTCCACCCCCTCTTCTACCGGGACGACCGGCTCTACTGTCTGGAGGAGACCTTTCCGGTACTCGAGTACGCGGAGGAGCAGCAGATCCGGCTCGAGGTCATCCCAGACCCCGACGACTTCCTGCGCCTGGGCGGCTTCGTGAAGAGCCTCTTCATCGGCCATCCCGCCACCTTGCCGGTGGTGCGCGGCGAGCTGGAGCCGGTGGCCCGCCCCGAAGCGCGCCTGGTCATGACGCGCGCCGACTATCTCGAGATGATTCCCGCCGGTGCCTCCAAGGGCGTCGCCATGCGGCACCTCTGCGAGTATCTCGGCGTGCCCCTCACCCGCGTGATCGCGGTGGGCGATCAGGAAAACGACCTCGAGATGCTCGAGGCGGCGGGACTGGGGGTCGCCATGGCCGACGCGCCGGAGCGGGTGCGTGTCGCCGCCGGCCGCGTGGTGCCGCCCGCGCGCGAGGGCGGGCTGCTCGCCCTCTTCCGCGACCTCATGCCC
>JBKPDT010000281.1:0-7214 GCA_046728035.1 Candidatus Methylomirabilota bacterium
GCCGCGAGCGCGGCGGGTGGCTGCGGATGTGGGGCCCGCCGGCGGGCGTGATCCATCTGCGCGACGGCCGCTGGCTGGTGGGGCGCGTGCGCCCCGAGCATCGGCCGGGCGGCGCGCCGCTCTTCCTCACGCTCGGGTTCCTGGCCCTCGCCGTCGGCGTCGGGGCGTACCCGGTGGTTCGCCGGCTGACCACGCGCCTGGAGCGGCTGCAGGCCGGCGTCGAGTCCCTGGGCGCCGGCGACCTCTCAGCCCGGGTGCCCGTCGAAGGCCGGGACGAGGTGGCGCGCCTCGCCCAGAGCTTCAACCGCGCGGCCGGCCGCATCGAGGAGCTGTTGCGCGCCCACAAGACGCTCCTCGCCAACGCCTCCCACGAGCTTCGCACCCCCCTCACCCGCATCCGCATGGCGGTGGAGCTGCTCAAGCGGGACGCCGACCCGAAGGCTACGCTCGAGGTGGAGCGGGACATCGCGGAGCTCGACGGGCTGATCGAGGAGATCCTGCTCGCCAGCCGGCTCGACACCCTCACCGAGCGGGAGGTGGCCGAGGACGTGGACCTGCTCGCGCTCGCGAGCGAGGAATGCGCGCGCTACGAGCAGGCGACCCCCGCGGGCGATCCCGTCACGGTCCGAGGCGAGGCGCGCCTGCTGCGGCGGATGATCCGGAACCTGCTGGAAAACGCGCGGCGCCACGGCGCGCCGCCGATTGACGTGCGCGTGCGCGACGCGGGCGACGTCGTGGAGCTGAGCGTGTGCGACCATGGCCCCGGCATCGGCGACGCCGACGGCGAGGACGCCTTCCGGCCCTTCCGACGGCTCGGGTCAACTGGGGCCAACAGCGGGGCCGGACTCGGGCTCGCCCTGGTGCGCCAGATCGCGCGGCGCCATGGCGGCGAGGCGCGCTACGAGGGCCGCGTCAGCGGACGGAGCTGCTTCGTCGTGACCCTGCCCGCCCCTGACCGCGGAGCGCGGCGCTAGTCGACCTTTGATTCGTCCCGGTACATGACCTTGTGCCGCGTCGTCTTGATCCACTCGTCGATCTGCGCGTCGGTCATGAAATTGGCGGGATCGAAGCGGTCCCACGACATGATCTGGGGGAGCGTCTTCTTCCACCGCTTGTAGGAGGGCTTGAGCGGCGGGCCGAAGCACATGACGTCGATGATGGCGAGGGCGTCGGGCACACCCAGCAGGGGCTTCACCTTCCGCTGGATGTCCTCCTGGCCGATCGCGGTGATCCACCAGACGGCATAGCCCAGCGCCGCCGCCGCCAGGTGCGCCGACATGGTGGCGGCGGCCACCGATTGCAGCAGGATGCGCTCGGCGTTCTGCTGGTAGAGCCGGTCGAGGGCGGAGCCGTCGTTGAGCACCGGAAAGGCGCGCACGAACCGGAAGTCGGCGGCGATCACGATGAGCCCCGGCGCGGTCTTCACCCCCACGTAGTTCGGGGTGGGAAAGCCCATCCGCAGCCGGGCCCGGTGCTGCTGCTCGTCCACGAAGCACTGGCCGATGGTCTGCTTGACGGCGGGATCGGTCACGACGATGAAGTGCCAGGGCTGGGCGTTGGCCCCCGACGGGGCGTGCCGCGCCGCCTCCAGGATCAGCTCGAAGTGCTCCCGTGGCACCGCGTGGGGCGCGAACGCCCGATTCGTCATCCGCCCGCGCACCACCTCCATCAGCGCCTCGTATCGCCCCGCCGCGTCGGCCTGCGTCCCCGCCATGGCCCACCTCCACTCGGACGCTATCGCATCTGGCTCGGCAGGAAGAGCGCCAGCCCCGGCCACAGCGTGAGGATCACCAGCAGCACGATCATCGCAGCCAGGAACGGCATGACCCCCCGGTAGATGGTGGCCAGCGGCACGTCGTGGGCCATGCCGCCGATGACGAACACGTTCAGCCCCACCGGCGGCGCCACGAGGCCGATCTGCACCACCACGACGATGATGACGCCGAACCAGATGGGATCGTAGCCGATCGCCTTCACCACGGGGAAGAAGATCGGGACGGTGAGGAGGATCATCGCCAGCTCGTCCATGAGCGCGCCGAGGACCACATAGGTCAGGATGATGGCCCACAGCACGACCACCGGCGCCACCTGCATCGCGCCCAGCCACGCGGCCAGCCGCATGGGCATCTGGGACAGCGCCATGAAGTAGCCGAAGAGGTCGGCGCCGATCACGATGAAGAACACCATGGCGGTGGTGCGGATCGTCTCCTCGAGCGCGCCGAGCAGCCCGCGGAAGGTCAGGGTGCGCTTGGCCAGGCCGAAGAGGAACGCGCCCACCGCCCCGAACGCCGCCGACTCCGCGGGGGTGGCGAGGCCCCCGTAGATGCCGCCGATGACGATGAGGAACAGGACGCCCACTTCCCAGATGTCGCGCAGCGCCCGCAGCCGCTCCCCGAGGGTGGCGCGAGGGCCGGGCGCGCCGAGCGCGGGCGCCCAGGCGGTGACCAGGGCGATGGCGATGATGAAGAGGATCGTCTCCACGATCCCCGGCAGGACGCCGGACATGAGGAGCTTGCCGATCGACTGCTCGGTCATGATCCCGTAGATCACGAAGATGATCGAGGGGGGGATCATGATGCCGAGGGTTCCCCCCGCCGCGATGGCGCCCGTGGAGAGGCTGTCGGCGTAGCGGTAGCGGCGCATCTCGGGCAGAGCGACCGAGCACATGGTGGCGGCGGTCGCCACCGAGGAGCCGCAGATGGCGCCGAACCCCGCGCACCCCGCGACCGTCGCCATGGCGAGGCCGCCGCGCCAGTGGCCGAGCCAGACATTGGCGGCGCGGAACAGGCTCTGGCTGAGGCCGGCATGGGCGGAGAGGTAGCCCATGAGGACGAAGAGCGGGATCACCACCAGGGTGTAGGACGAGGCTCGCTCGAACGGCCCCAGGCGCAGGACGGCGAGCGCCGCCGGCCACCCGGACAGCCACGCGGTGCCGCCGACGCCCACCAGCGCCATCGCCACCGCGATGGGCACCCGCAGCAGGATGAGGGCGAGGAGCGCCGCGAACCCGAGGGTCGCGACGGCGAGCTCGCTCACGAAGGAGGTCCGGCCGCCCCCGGCAGCGGCGGGAGCCCCCCTCGCAGCGCCCGCGCGAGCGCGCCCGCGGCCTGCGCCAGAAAAGCCAGCACGGCGAGGCCACCGGCCGCCGCCACCGGCACGATGAAGGGGAAGACCGGGATCCGGGCGGTGATCGTCGTCCGGTTGGTCGCGTAGAACTCCCCCGCCAGCCGCACCATCTCGATCGTGATGAAGGCGAGCAGGACCGCGGAGAGCACGGCGTTGGCGGCGATGAGCGCGTGCTGCGCGCGGGGGGAGAAGCGCTGCGTGAGGAGGTCCACGGAGACGTGGCCGTCGGTGATGTTGGCGTGCGGCAGGCCCAGGAAGATGATGCCGGCCAGGAGCAGTTCGGTCGCCTCGAACGCCCCGTGGATGGGCCGGCCCCAGAGGTACCGCAGCAGCGCGTCGAGCACGGTGGCGAAGGAGAGGCCGAGCAGCAGCCAGCCCGCAAACAGCGCGAGCCGCCGGGTCGATGCCACGGCCGCCCGCTCGAGGGCGAGAAACGACAACCTAGTCGGCTTCGCCGTACTTCGCGGCGAGGTCGCGCGCCTCCTTCAGGAGGGCCCGGCCGGGCTGGCCCTTCTTCTCCATCTCGGCCACCCACTTCTCGTCGAGGCCGCGGGTGGCGTCGCGCCACTTCTTGCGATCCTCCTTCGACACCACGTAGATCTCGTTCTTACGGTCCACGATCATCTTGCGCCCGGGCGCCTCGGCGGCGTCCCACCGCGCGCCCACGCTCTTCCAGTAGCCGGCTTTCGCGCTCGTCGTCTCGTCGAGCACCCGGCGCACGTCGGCGGGCAGCGACTCGTACTTCTTCTTGTTCATGAAGGTCGCGAAGGCCGTCGTGTACATGCCGACCTCCGTGTGGTACTTCGACACCTCGAACAGCTTCAGCGGCGGGAACACCTCGTACGGTACGACGAAGCCGTCGATGACCTTGGTGGACATCGACTCGTAGATCTGGTTCACCGGCATGCCGACCTTCACCGCCCCCAGCGTTTCGAACAGGTCACCGATGGTCGCGGTCGGCGTGCGGATCTTCAGGCCCCGCAAGTCCTCCAGCGCGCGAACGGGCTTGGTGGAGGTATGAATGTGCCCGCCCGGGTGGACGTTCATGTAGAGCACGTGGACGTCCCCGTACTCCTCCTTCAGGTACTTGTCCCAGAGATCCGCCAGCATCTGCGAGCCGGTGGCCGCGGTGCGCATCATGAAGGGGAGCTCGATCACCGAGGTCCGCGGAAAGCGCCCCGGGCTCCAGCCGGTGACCCCGAAAGCGATGTCGGTGATGCCGTCCCGTGCGCAGTCGTACTGCTGAGGGGGCTTACACAGGGCGGCGCCGGGGAAGATCGTCAGCTCCACCTTGCCGTTGGTGCGTTTCTTCACCTCCTCCACCCACGGCGAGAGCACCGCGACGTGGTGGTTGTGAGCGGCGGGGACGAAGTGCGAGACCTTGAGCTTGATGACCTCCTGCGCCGGCGCCGCCGCGGCCGCGGCAAGGCCGAGGAGCGCGACGACGAGTCCGGCCAGGAGGGTCCGCATCATTGTCCGCTCTTGAGCGCCATGTCGTAGGCCCGGATCAGCTCGTCGCTGCGCGCCTTCCAGGCCAGGCGCTTGTTCGCCCCGTAGAGGTCGATCTGCTGGTAGAGCGGCACCGAGGGCGTCTCCTCGATCCACAGCTTGTTGATCTTGTGGTACTGGGCCAGGCGCTTCTTCTCGTCCATGAGCGACTGCGCCTCCTCGACCATGCCGTTGAAGTCCTCGTTGTGCCAGTTCACGAAGAGCCCGGGCGACTTGAAGAGCGGGACGTAAATGGCCTCAGCGTCCATGGTGGGGTGACCCCAGCCGATCAGCCACACCGGGCCCGCCTTGTGCACGTAGACCATGTTGTTCAGGTAGGCGACGAACTCGTGCGTCCGCAGGGTCGTGCGGATTCCCGCCTTGCTGAGCTGGCCCGCCACCACCTCGGCGACCTCCTTGTCGCGCACGTAGCGGCCCTGGGGGCCGTTGAGGACGATGTCGATGCCGTTCGGGAACCCGGCCTCGGTCAGCAGCTTCTTGGTCCGGCCGAGGTCCTGCTTGATGGGCTTGAGCGCGGGGTCGAAGCCAAAGTGGAGGCTGGTCAGCATGGTCGCAACCCGCACCGCCTTGCCGTCCATCACGCCCCGGATGATCTCGTCGGCGTCGATCGCGGAGGCGATGGCCTGGCGCACCCGCTTGTCGACAGTGGGGCCGGCGTAGGGCCCGATGGGCTTGTGGGCGGCGTCCATCTGGTGCGTGTAGATGTTGAGCTGGATGGTGCGGATGGAGGGCGCCGTGCTGAGGAAGAGCTTCGGGTGCTTCTCGATGATCTTGGCGAGATGCGGCGGGATGTTGACAGCGACGTCGATCTCGCCGTTCTGGAGCGAGGCCACGCGGACGGCGTCGTCGGGGATGGGCCGGAAGACCACCGTCTTGATGTTCGGCGCGCCTCGCCAGTGGTTCGGCACCGCCTCCATCACGATCTCCTCGTCCTTCGACCAGCGCACGAACTTGTACGCCCCGGTGCCGATGGGGTTCTTCGAGATCGCCGGCGAGTCCTTGCCCGCGTACTCCTTGGGCGGGTACATCGAGGCGCTCCGCAGCGCGAGGTGGGGGACGAGAACCGGCCAGGGCTTCTTGGTGTGCACCCGCACCGTGTGCGGGTCCACGATCTCGACGCGGTCGAGGAGTCCGAAGGACGGCGCGCCGCGGAGCTTGTTCGCGGGGTTGGCGAGCCGCTCCAGGCTGAACTTCACCGATTCGGCGTCGAAGTCCTCCCCGTTGTGGAACTTCACGCCCTTGCGGAGCTTGATCTCCCACGTGGTGGGCGCCACGAGCTTCGGGAGCTCGGCGGCGAGCTCCGGGACCAGGGCCAGGCTCTGATCCCGCGCCACCAGCATGTCGAACATCTGGGCGCCCACGTTGGACGCCGGCTGCTCGGACTGGTTCATCATGTCGAGCGTGGTCGGGTCCACGCCCTGCGCGATGACGACCTTGCCGGCAGGGGCGGCGGCCGCCGCCAGCGGGAGCAGGAGGACGGTGAACGTCGCGAGAGCGGTGCGCCAATGCCTCATGGGTGGCCTCCTTCCAGGCGTCGCTACTCTAGGGGGCGCCGTGGAGGGAGTCAACCGCCCGCGAGAGCCGTGTAGTATCGGGGGCCGGGGGTGACCATGCGCTTCGGGACCTTCCTCTTCTTCCAGGCCGCGCCGGGGCTGAGCCATGCCGAGGTCGTGCACCGCGAGCTCGAGCAGATGGAGTGGACGGAAGAGCTCGGCTTCGACGAGATCTGGCTCACCGAGCACCACTTCATCGACTACGGTCTCGCGGTGGACCCCGCGAGCCTCGCCGCCACCGCGGCCGCCCGCACCAGGCGCGTCCGCATCGGCCTGGCCGCCGCCATCCTGCCCTTCCACCACCCCCTGCGCCTCGCCGAGCAGCTCGCCCTCATCGACATCATCTCCAAGGGCCGGCTCGACATCGGCGTGGGGCGGGGCAACCGGCCCGCGGAGTTCCGTGGCTTCCACGTGCCGCAGCAGGAGAATCGCGAGCGCTTCGACGAGGCGGTGGACATCATGCTCCGCGCCTGGACGGAGGAGCGCTTCTCGCATCGGGGGCGGTTCTTCACCGTCGGCGAGGCGCGCCTCATTCCCAAGCCCTGGCAGCGCCCGCATCCGCCCATCTACCAGGTGTGCGGCAGCGACGACGGCATCGAGAGCTCGGCCGCCCGCGGCTGGCCCATGCTCAACTCCGTCCTCACCGGCCCCGTGAGCCAGCTCGTCAAGCGGCGCGACTCGTACCTCACCGCGCTGCGCAAGCACGGCCGCACCGAGGCCCAGATCGCCGCGCTCATGAAGGACTGGGGCGTGTCGCGCCAGATCTACGTGGCGCCCACCGACGCCCAGGCCCTGGCCGAGTCCAAGGACGCCGAGATGTGGTACCAGGACTCGCTGCGTCGCTTCCAGGTTCCCGAGCGCATCGAGGACGCGCACCCGAGCCTTCAGCCCGGATTCCGCGCCGCGGCGGAGCGCTTCGCCAAGGTGACGTGGGAGGGCCTGGTGGCGGAGACCCTGGCCTTCGGCTCGCCCGACACGGTCACGCGGCACATCCGGGCCATGCGCGAGATGGGCGTGGGACACGTG
>JBKPDT010000282.1:0-8177 GCA_046728035.1 Candidatus Methylomirabilota bacterium
CAAGCCGATCACCGTGACCACGGTCACCCTCGCGCTCACCCCCGAGCAGACCGAGCGCCTCGCGGTGGCGCAGAGCGAGGGGCGGATCACGCTGACCACCCGCAACCTGAGGGACAACCAGTTCGTCAGGACGCCGGGGGCCACGCAGGCGACGCTGCTGAGCGACGTGGCGCGTCCCGGGGTCGCGGTGGCCCCGACGGCGCCGGCGGCGCGGCGGGCAGTTGCGGTCGCCGCCCCGCTCCCCGCCCCCACCGTCGAGGGCCATACAGTGTCGGTGCTGCGCGGGTCGCGGCTCAGCGAGCAGCAGTTCATCCGTATGGGCGACCGGGGCTGGATGGAACGGCAGCAAGCGGCGGGGGAGCGGCGGTGAGGCCGGTGCTCGCCGCGCTCCTGCTCGGGCTCTCGACGCTGCTCGGCGCGGCGGTGGGATCGGCCGCCGCCGACGAGCCGACCGCGCTGTTCGTCGCTTCGGATCAGGCCAATGTCCTCACCGTGGGTCCGGATCCGCTGACGAAGGTGGTGGTCGCGAATCCGAATGTGGCGGATGTCCAGGTTCTCAATCCGACCCAGCTGCTCCTGACCGGGAAGACCCTCGGCCGGACCTCGCTGCTCCTGATCTTCGCCGGAAACAAGCAGCGCCAGTACGATCTCGTCGTCCACCCCGCGGCCGCGCTGCCCGCCACGACGGCTCCGGCAGGCCCCGAGCCGCACTCGGTGCTCGTGCATCGCGGCGATCAGGTGAGCCAGCGCTTCTTCCTGCGCGACAAGTCGGAAATCTGGATCGAGCTCGGCACCGTGAAGGACACCGAGGCCCCGAAGAAGTGAACCCGACGATGAGAGGGAGAGGCGATCGAATGCGCGATGCGTCCGGGCAGGGCGGGCGACGGATCCTGGTGGGGCTCCTGCTGGTGGTGATGGGCCTCACGATGAGCGCGATGCCGGCGCCCGCCGACGAGCAGGGGGTTATCCGGCTCGAGGTCACCATCGGGAAGTCGCAGGTCGTCGAGCTGAAGGAGCCGTTCTCGCGCGTCTCCGTGACCAATCCGGCCATCGCGGACGTGTTCGTCGTCACACCCAACCAGATCCTGGTGAGCGGCAAGGCGGTCGGGACGACCTCCCTCGTCGTGTTCTACCCGCGCAAGACGGTCTTCTTCGATCTCCTGGTGCAGACGGACCTCGCGCTGCTGCGCGAGCGGCTCAAGCACGTCGCCCCCAAGGACGAGATCGATGTGCAGGCCGCGCAGGACGCGCTCATCCTGACAGGGACCAGCACGAGCGAGCAGGTGATGGCGGGGGCGGTCGAGGTGGCGACGGTCTTCGCGCCCAAGGGGAAGGTGATCAGCCTGCTGAGCGTCACCGACGTCAAGCCCCAGCAGGTGCTCCTGCAGGTCCATGTGGCGGAGGCCACGCGCGAGGCGCTGAAGGAGCTCGGCTTCAGCGTCCGTGCCCTCGGCGACACCCTCCAGGGGGGAGCGACCCCGGGCAACGCCTTCTTCCCGGGCTTGGGCAGCCTTGGCGCGGTCGCGGCGCGAGGACTGTCCGACTATGCAGTCGGCAAGAACACGCCGGACTTCGCCTTCCCGGGAAGCAACTTCTTCCTGTCCTCGGGAGCGCGGGACTACGCCGGGCTGGTTCGCGCCCTCGCCGAGAAGAATCTGTTCCGCACGCTCGCGAAGCCGAACCTCATCACCCAGAGCGGCAAAGAGGCGAAATTCCTTTCCGGGGGTGAGTTCCCGTATCCGGTCGCGCAGGACAACAACCGGGTCACGATCGAGTACAAGGAGTTCGGCGTCGGGCTGCTGTTCACGCCGGTGGTGGTCGACGGGGATACGGTCAACCTCAGGCTCCGGCCCGAGGTCTCGAGCCTCGACTTCAGCCAGGGCCTTGTCTCCGCCGGCTTCAGCATCCCGGTGATCAGGAAGAACCAGGCCGCCACCAATGTCAGCCTCAAGGACGGCGAGACCTTCGCCATCGCCGGCCTGATCAACAACGAGGTGCGCCAGGCGGTGGCGAAGATCCCGCTCCTGGGGGACATTCCGATTCTGGGCGCGCTCTTCCGCAGCACGCGCTTCCAGAACAACGAGACCGAGCTCCTGTTCCTCGTCACCGTCAAGCTCGTGAAGCCCGAGCCGGTCGGCTCGCCCTCGACGCCCGAGGCCGCCAAGATGCTCGAGCTCCGCCCGAAGGAGAAGTCCGAATTCACCCTCCTGCCGGGAATCCCGGGCGTCGGTGAAATCATGGACCGCCCATTCGGTCAGAGCGCCCTTCCTGTCCCGAAGTGAGCCAGGCCTGACCATGCCGAACGTACTCCGCATCGTCGTCGTGGACTCGGATGCCGAGTCCCGCACCTCCCTCCGCAAGATTCTCGGCGGCATGCCGGGCGCGGTCGTGGTGGGCGAGTTCGGCGAAGTCCGGCAAGCGCTGCTCGAGACCCCGGATCGCCGCCCGGATCTCGTCCTCATCGAGGTCCAGGCGACCGCCGCCGGCCGGGATGGCAGTTCCTCGGCCGAGGCTATCCGGAAGTTCGCGGAAGCGCTGCCGGAAGCGGCCATCCTCGCCATGGGCAACGACGTCTCGGCGGAGACCGTGATCAAGGTCATCCGAGCGGGGGCCTTCGAGTTCCTTCCCCGGCCGGTGGAGCGCGCCGACCTGACCGCGGCGCTCGAGAAGATCACCCGCGTGCGGCGGGGGCCGGCGCCGAACGCCCGCAAGACGGGCCGCGTGCTCTCGGTGTTCTCGACGAAGGGCGGTCTCGGCGTGACCACGGTGGCGATCAATCTCGCGGTCTGCCTCGCCGAGAAGGCGCCGGACCACACGCTTCTGATCGAGCTCGACACCCGGCAATCCGACATCGCGACCTTCCTCGACCTGCGCCCGACCTACTCGGTGCTCGACGCCTTCGAGAACATCGACCGCCTCGATGAGTCGTTCCTCCGCGGGCTTCTCACGCGACACTCGAGCGGGCTCTGGGTGCTGCCCGGTCCGCTCCGGATGGAGCGGACCCAGCTCAACGGGGAGCAGGTCAGGGCCGGGCTCGAGATCATCCGCTCGCACTTCGACAACGTGGTGCTCGACCTCCGGCACGACACCTCGCCGGGGACATTCGCGGGGCTCGAGGCCTCCGACGCGATCGTGTTCCTCACCAGCCTCGAGGTATCGGCGTTGCGGTCCGGCGCGGCCGGACTTGCCGGGTTCCGTCTCCTCGGGCTCGATCCCCACAAGGTCAAGGTGGTGGTGATGCGGGAGGACACGGGCGAGGACGTGACCCTGAAGCACGCCCGTGAGGCCCTCGGCGTACCGGTGTACTGGCGGACGCCGAGCGACTACCAGTCGGTGGTGTCCGCGATCAACTCGGGCAAGCCCGTGGTGACCGCCTCCCCGCGCTCGAAGTTTGCCCGCAACCTCAGACAGCTCGCGGACTCGCTCATCCACCACGGGCATGGGCCCAAGGGAGGCGCGCCCGCGTCCAAACGCGCGAACTCATTGCTGGGAATGGTCTGGAATCCCAAGGGCCTCCCGGGAGCCTGATAGATGGCACTGTTTCAGCGACGGCGCGGCCCCGAGCCCGCCCCCGTGATGACGAACGGCGCGGCGCGAGAGCCGCAGCGTGCCGGTGAATCGGCGTACTTCGAGCTCAAGACCCGGATCCACCGGCAGCTCATCGAGCGCCTCGACCTGACGAAGCTCGCCCTGCTGCCCCAGGAAACCGTTCAGCAGCAGATCCAGCGCATCGTCGAGGATATGCTGGCGACCGACGAGACACCGCTCAGCCGGCAGGAGCGGGAGCAGCTCGTCGTCGAGGTCCAGCACGAGACCTTCGGCCTCGGCCCCATCGAGCCGCTCATGCAGGATCCGACGGTGTCCGACATCCTCGTCAACGGGCCCCGCGCGGTCTACGTCGAGCGACGGGGCAGGCTCGAACGGACGCGCGTCATCTTTCGCGATGACACGCACCTCCTCCAGGTCATCGAGCGCATCGTGTCGGCGGTGGGGCGGCGCGTGGACGAGTCGTCCCCCATGGTGGATGCGCGACTGCCCGACGGCTCCCGCATCAACGCGATCATCCCGCCGCTGGCCCTGGACGGCCCCGTGCTCTCGATCCGGCGATTCGCGGTGGACCCGCTCCGGACGGAGGACCTGCTCGAGCTGGGCACCTGGACGCCCGCGCTGTCCGAGATCATCCGGGCCGCGGTCAAGGCCCGTCTGAACATCCTGATCTCGGGCGGAACGGGTTCGGGCAAGACCACGCTCCTCAACGTCATCTCCGAGGCCATCCCGAACCACGAGCGCATCGTCACCGTGGAGGACTCGGCCGAGCTCCAGCTCCAGCAGGAGCACAAGGTCCGCCTCGAGACGCGCCCGGCCAACGTCGAGGGGGCGGGGAACGTGACCCAGCGGGACCTCGTGCGCAATGCGCTCCGGATGCGGCCCGATCGGATCATCCTCGGCGAGGTGCGCGGCCCCGAGGTGCTGGACATGCTGCAGGCCATGAACACCGGCCATGACGGCTCGTTGTCGACGGTGCACGCGAACTCGACCCGTGACGCGCTGGCCCGGCTCGAGACCATGATCCTTCTCTCCGGGATCTCGCTCCCGGTGCGCGCCATGCGCGACTACATCGCGTCGGCGCTCGACGTGGTGATCCACCTCTCACGGCTGAGCGACGGGAGCCGGAAGATTCTCCGGCTCACCGAGGTGGTCGGCATGGAAGAGGACGTCGTGACCACCCAGGACATCTTCGTCTTCGAGCAGGAGGGGATCGACAAGGACGGCAAGGTGGTGGGCTATCATCGCGCGACCGGCGTCCGGCCCAAGTTCGCCGACCGCCTGCGCCGGGCCGGCATCGACCTCCGTCCGGATATGTTCGATCCGACCAAGCGACAGGCGGTGCGTTGATGCCGCTGGCCGTCGCCGCGCTGACCTTCCTCCTCGTGGTGGTGCTCATCGGGGGCATCACCTGGGCCTTCGAAAGCCGCCGAAGGCTCCGGCAGCGGCTCGCGGCGGGGATATCGGGACGGGGCGGCGAGGCCGATCTCCTTCGTGCCGAAGGGGCAGGGCGCGGGGGCCCGGCGCGCCAGAGCGCCATCTACGATCGCCTGTCGCGCCTCGCCACACAGGCGGGCTATCCCGGGCTGTCCAACGACTTTCTCCTCTACATCGGGGGCTGTGCCCTCCTCGGGTTCGTGCTGGGCTGGCTGCGGACCGGCCAGCTCATCTGGGGCCTCGGGGCGGCCGTCGTGGTGGGCTCCGTTCCTATCTTGTTCCTCGTCTGGAAGCGGCAGAAGCGGTTGCAGCAGTTCGAGGCGCAGTTCCCGGACGGGCTCGACGCCATGGCGCGCGCCATCCGAGCCGGGAACGCGCTGAGCAGCGCCGTCCAGCTCGTCGGAGACGAGATGCCGAATCCGATCGGCGGCGAGTTCCGCCGGGTATTCGAGGAGACGCAGCTCGGCATGGATCCCGGCGAGGCGCTTTCGAGACTGGCCGAGCGTACGCCGACGGACGACGTCCGGTTCTTCTGTACCGCCGTCGCCATCCAGCGCGGCTCGGGCGGGAACCTCGCGGAGATCCTGGATCGGCTGAGCGAAGTGATCCGCGAGCGCTTCAAGGTCCTGAGCCATGCGCGTGCCCTCTCGGCCCAGCACCGCTGGTCGGCCATCTGCGTGGGGGTCAGCCCGATCGCCTTCGCCGTGATCCTCGAGCTGCTGAACCCTGGCTACTTCACGCCCATGATGGAGTCCCCCCTGGCACCCCTGCTCCTCGGCGCGGGCTTCGTCATGGAGGCCATCGGCTTCCTCATGGTCTGGCGCATCGCCAAGATCAAGGTGTGAGGCGGCCATGAACCCACTCACGTACGCGGTCGTCACCTTCGTAGTGGTGCTCGGGGTCACTCTCGTCAGCGGGCTGCTGGTCCTGCGGCTCTGGCCGGCGATCCGGCGTGAGCGGCTCGCGGCGGCGCCCGCGGCGGGCGGATCCACGTCGATCCTGCGATTCGGGAACGAGCCGCAGTCGGGGCTGCAGCGCGCCATCGAGAAGATCGGCCGGAACGTCGTCCCCAAGGACACGGTTCGACTCACGCGCTACCGGACGCGCCTGGCGCAGGCCGGCATCCACGATCCCCGTGGCGTCACGATGCTCTGGGGCGCCAAGCTCGTCTGCGCGCTCGTCGGGCTCTTCGCCTATCCGTTCTTCGGGTTTCTCCTCCAGCGGGTGCTCTCGCGCACGCTCATCGTGTCGCTTGGCCTCTTCGCGGCCGGGTTCCTGCTCCCGGACTTCTGGCTGTACAACCGGATCAAGGAGCGCCAGCGGGCGATCCTGAACATGCTGCCGGACGTGCTCGACCTCTTGATGGTCTGCGTCGAGGCCGGCCTGGGCTTCGATTCGGCGGTGGCGCGGGTCGCCGAGCAGGAGGATCTGACCCGGAGCCCCCTCCACCAGGAGCTCATGCGCATGCACCTGGAAGTCCGGGCGGGGCGCCCGCGCGAGGAGACTTTGCGCGCGCTGGGCGAGCGATGCGGGGTCCAGGAAGTGAGATCGATGGTGAGCGCGTTCATCCAGTCCGATCGACTCGGCACGCCGCTCGGCAAGACGCTCCGCGTCCACGCCGAGTCGGCGCGAACCCAGCGCCGGCACCGCGCGGAAGAGCGTGCGTCCCTCGCGCCCCTCAAGATGATCTTCCCCACCGTTCTGTTCCTCATGCCGGCGTTCTTCCTGGTTGCGATGGCCCCATCTCTCCTCGGTCTCATCAAGTCGTTTAGGAGCCTCGTACAATGACGAAGCCACTGGCCTCCCTCGTGCGAATCGGTGCCTCGCTGGTCGCATGCCTTGCCCTCTGGGTCACGCCGACGGCGGCTCAGGATGTGACTGCCGACGTGCGGACCTGGTCCGGCGAGTCCTGGCGCCTGGCGCAGCCCTCGCTTGAGATTTTCTACACGATCCCCGCACCGGCCAAGGGTGGCGTCGCCGACTCATATGGCGCGCCCCCGCCCGGCGCTTCGGGCGCCGGTAGCGGCCAATCGCTGTCCATGTCCGGTCCGCTCCTGGCTCTCGAGAGCTTTTTCGACTCGGGCCCCGGGCCGCGGCAGGGTCACCGGCAGGCCGAGTACATCACCATCCGTCGCGGCGCGGTCGAGACGCAGATGCCGCTCGCGACCATCACGAGCCTGACGTTCACGCGCCAGCCCGTCTCGGGCAGCACGCTGCCGCCCTACTACGTCGGCCGGCACTTCCGGTATGCCGCGACCGCGGTCCTGACCGACGGCTCCCGGGTCGAGGGCGACTACATCAATCTCGGGACACTGATCCTGCGGGGCCAGACGGCTCAGGGCCGCCTGGACATTTCCTGGGAAGACATCGAGTCCGTTCGCTTCCAACGCTAGGGACGAGGAGAACGAGGGCCATGAGATTCCAATGGTTGCGTGACCGGCTGCACAACGAGCGAGGCAGCGTTCTCCTCTTCACGTTCACGCTGCTCGTCTTCCTGCTGGTGATGGGCGGGTTCGCTATGGACTTCGCCTACCAGGCCGCCGCGCGCACCGAGCTGCAGCGAAGCATCGACGCCGCCGCCCTCGCCGGAGCCGGCAAGCTCGGCTTCGACAACACGGTCTTCGATACCGCGCGCGGGAACGCCCGTCAGTACGGGATCTGGAATCCCCTCCGAACCGGTACGATGACCCTCGACCTGAATACGGCCAACGACGCGAACGGCAACATCGTGCTGGGTATCTGGAACGCGGGGACCTTCAGCCCGTCGCTCGCGGGCAACCAGGTCAATGCCGTCCGCTGCCAGATCCAGACGACGATCCCGACCTCGTTCCTGCGGCTGCTCGGTATCAACACCCTGCCCGTGGCCGCCAACGCGATCGCGGTGTCCAACCCGCCGGCGCTTCCGGGGTGCAACACGCCGATCCTGCCCATCGCGGTGACCCCCTGCGCGTTCTTCGATGCAGGCACCGGACAGTACAACAACAGCAATGGTTGCGGCACCGGCCTCACCTGGATTTCGAGCAACCGGATCTGCGACAACTCGCCGGGCAGCGCGCAGTCGTGCAACTCCGCGGCCTGGGCCAGTCTGGATGGCACCAACTGGACCAATACCCAGCACCAGGGGGCCATCTCGAACGCGGGGCTCGAGAACCCGGCGTGCAATGCCACGGCGCCTGCTGGCACCAATACCTACC
>JBKPDT010000283.1:0-5093 GCA_046728035.1 Candidatus Methylomirabilota bacterium
GCCCCGCGCCGTCCACCCAGAGCAGCGCGGCGGCGCCGACCAGGGCGAAGTCGCCGTGACGGCGCGCCACCTCGGCGAAGCCCCAGCCCGCGTCGGGCCGCGGCACCGAGAAGCGCGCCTCGGTGACCAGCTCGTCGGCGCGCAGCGTGGTGGTGAGGGGCGCGCGGTAGAGCGCGCCGGCGGGGATCACCCGCTCCCCGGTTGCGTTCCGTGCCACCACCTCACCATCGAGGCAGAGGAGCAGCGCCGGCAGCTCGGAGGCGGGATCGCCGTGCGCCACGCTGCCCGCCACCGTGCCACGGTTGCGGATGGCGGCATGGCCGACATGACGCAGCGCCTCGGCCATGAGCGGCAGCCGGGTCGCCGCCCAGCCCTCGACCGTCCGCTGCCGCCGCACCGCGCCGATCTGCACCCGGCCGTCGACCTCGCGGAGATAGTCGAGCTCCGCGGCTCCGTTGATGTCGACCAGCACCGCCGGCCGGGCCAGGCGGAGGTTGAGCATGGGCACCAGGCTCTGCCCGCCCGCCAGCACCTTGGCGTCATCGCCATGCCGGGCGAGCGCGGTCACCGCCTCCGCCGCGCTGGCCGCGGCCACGTAGTCGAAGGGCGCGGGCTTCATGCCGCCCCTTTCTCGCGCGAGGCGGCGATGAGTCCCAGGACGGCGTCGGGGCCCAGGGGAGCGCGCGTCACGCGCACGCCGAAGGGCGCCAGCGCGTCCTCGACCGCGTTGGCGAGCGCGGCGGGCGGTGAGATGGCGCCCCCCTCGCCGATGCCCTTGATGCCGAGCGGGTTGCGCGGCGACGGGTACTCGAGATGGACGGTCTCGATGTCCGGGAGCTCCATGGCGGTGGGGACGAGGTAGTCCATGAAGGTCCCGGTGAGGAGCTGGCCCTGCTCGTCGTAGACCATCTCCTCCAGGAGCCCGCCCCCGATGCCCTGCGCCACGCCGCCGTGGATCTGCCCCTCCACGATCATCGGGTTGATGAGCCGGCCGCAGTCGTGGGCGACGACGTAGCGGAGCAGGCGCACCGCGCCGGTGCCCGCGTCCACCTCCACGTGGGCGATATGGACCGCGCTCGTATAGGTCACCGTCGGCTGGTGATGGTACACGGTGGCCTCGAAGTCCGGCGTGACCGCGCCCGCACGGGCGAAGGTCGGCAGCGCGGACTGGATCACCCGCGCCAGCGGCACCGCCGAGCCCGGCGCGCCGCGCACCGAGGCCAGGCCGTCCCCGATCTCGATGTCCGAAGGCGCCGCCTCCAGCAGGGCGGCGGCGGCGGCGGCGAGCTTGTCGCGCACCTGACCCGCCGCGGCGAAGATGGAGCTGCCGGCATTCACCGCGCTGCGGCTGGCGAAGGTGCCGATGCCGAACGGGATGGCCGCGGTGTCGCCCCCGATCACCGTCACCCAGTCGAGCGGGACGCCGAGCACGTCGGCGGCCACCTGGGCGAACGAGGTCTCGTGCCCCTGCCCCTGGCTGCACGCCCCGGTGGCGACGACGGCCCGACCCGACGCGTCCATCCGAACACTGGCGCCCTCGTAGGGCCCGATGGCGGTGCCCTCCACGTAGCCCGAGATCCCGATGCCGCGATACGTCCCCTTCTCGCGCAGCGCCGTCTGCTCGCGGCGGAGCGTGTCGTACCCGACCGCCTCGAGGGCGGCCTCGAGATTGGCGCGGAAGTCGCCGCTGTCGTAGACGAGCCGGTTGCCGTCGCGGTACGGGATCGCCAGCTCGTACGGCATGTCGGCCTCGCCGAGATAGTTCCTCCGTCTGAGCTCCGCGGGGTCCATGCGGAGCTCGCGCGCGAGGCAGTCCACGATGCGGTCCATCGCGTACACCGTCTCCGGCCGGCCCGCGCCCCGGTACGGCGCGTTGGGGGTCTTGTTGGTCACCACGCCGAGGCACTCCACGTCCAGCGCGGGGACGCGATGCGGCCCGAGGAGGTGGGCGACGGTATTGTAGGGGAGCACGATGCCCCAGGAGTTGTACGCGCCGAGGTCCACCCAGATCCGGTCGCGGACCACCAACATTTTTCCTTCCCGCGTGGCCCCGATCTCGATGTCGTGCACCTGATGGCGGGCATGCGCGGCCGCCATCATGTGCTCGCGACGGTCCTCGATCCACTTCACCGGCCGCCGGCAGGCGATGGCGGCGGCGGGGATGAGGAGGTCCTCGGGATAGCCGGTGGCCTTGGTGCCGAAGCCGCCGCCCACGTCGGGCGCGATCACGCGGATCTTGTGGGCAGGCAGGCCAAGGGCCCCGACCAGGCCGGCCTGGACGAAGTGCACGACCTGGGTCCCGTTCCATGTGGTGAGGCTCCCATCGCGGGCGTCCCACTGGGCGAGCACGCCGCGCGTCTCCATGGGCATCCCGACGTACCGCTGCACCAGAAACCGCTCGCGCGTCCGCACATCGGCCTCGCGGAACGCGGCGGCGACGTCGCCAAATCCCGTCTTGAAGCGGAGCGCGACGTTGTCGCCCCACTCCCCGTGGATCAGGGGGGCGCCGGGCTCGGCCCCCGACACCATGTCGGTGACGACGGGAAGCGGGTCCCAGTCCACCTCGATCGCCTCGGCGGCGTCCTCGGCGAGGGCGCGACTGTCCGCGATGATCATGGCCACGATCTCGCCCACGTAGCGGACGACGTCGCGCGCCATCGCGAGCTGGCCGACCTGCTTCATCGTCACCTCGACCCGCGCGGCGAGCCCCGGCGGGATGGCGCCGAAGAGCGGCAGGGGCTTCATCCACCGCGCGAGGTCCGCGAAGGTCAGCACGCGGAAGACGCCGGGTCGCCGCGCCGCCCCCTCCGTCCGGAGCCCGGTGATCCGGGCGTGCGCGTGTGGGCTGCGCACGAAGGCGGCGTGAAGCAGCCCAGGCAGCTTGATGTCGTCCACGAAGCGTCCCTCGCCGCGAAGCAGTCGTGGGTCTTCCCGCCGGGGGACGGATGCGCCGAAGAGCTTGGCTCCCATGGTCGCGGCTAGCCTCCGAGATAGGCCCGCTTCACGTGCTCATCGTCGAGCAGCGCGCGCGCGGGGCCTTCCAGCGTGATGCGCCCGGTCTCCATGACATAGGCGCGCGTGGCCATGCGGAGCGCCATGTAGGCGTTCTGCTCGACCATGAACACCGTGGTTCCGTCCTTCTGGATCTCGCCGATGATCCGGAAGGTCGTCTCCACCACGGTCGGCGCGAGCCCCAGCGAGGGCTCGTCGAACATGATGAGGCGCGGGCGGGCCATGAGGGCGCGCCCGATGGCCAGCATCTGCTGCTCGCCGCCCGAAAGCGTTCCCGCCGCCTGGCGCCGGCGCTCGCCGAGCACCGGGAAGTGGGCGAGCACGCGGTCGAGGTCCTCGGCCACCGCCTTCGCGTCGACCCGCACGTAGGCGCCCATCTCCAGGTTCTCCTGGACGGTGAGATGGGGGAAGATGCGCCGCCCCTCGGGACAATGCGCGATGCCCGCGCGGAGGATGTCCTGAGGTCTCCAGCCCTGGATCTCGCGGCCGTCGAAGAGAATTCGGCCCGCCGAGGGCCGCAGGAGGCCGGAGATGGTCTTCAGCGTGGTGGTCTTGCCCGCGCCGTTGGCGCCCACCAGGCAGACGAAATCGCCGCGGCCCACCTCCACGCTCACGCCGGAGAGGACGGGCGCCCGGCCATAACCGGCGGAGACGCCCTCAAGCCGCAGCATCGGCCGTCCCCAGATAGGCGCGGATGACCTCGGGATCGCGCTGCACCTCCGCGGGCGCGCCGTCGGCGATGAGGCGGCCGTGATTGAGGACGAGGACGCGGTCGGAGATGCCCATCACCATCCGCATGTCGTGCTCCACGAGGAGCACGGAGACGCCGGACTCGCAGATCCGGCGCACCAGGGCGGCGGTGGCCACCTTTTCGGCGGGCGACATCCCCGACGCGGGCTCGTCGAGGAGCAGGAGCCGTGGCTTCGCCGCCAGCCCGAGGGCCAGCTCCACCAGCCGCTGCTCGCCATAGGAGAGATCACTGGCGATCTCGTCCCGTCGGGCGGCGAGCCCCACGAACTCCAGGACCTCCAGCGCCTCTGCGCGGAGCCGCCGCTCTTCCTCGGCGACGCGCCGGCGCCGGAGCAGCGCGGCGCCGATGCCCACCGCACCGCGCAGATGGAGACCAGTGAGGACATTGTCGAGGACGGACAGCGCCGGGAACACGCTGGTCTTCTGGAAGGTGCGGACCAGGCCCAGGGCGGCGATGCGGCAGGGCCGCCAGCCGGTGATCGCCCGACCCTCGTAGGCCACGCCGCCCGCCGTGGGCGACTGGAAGCCCGTGATGACGTTGAACGCGGTGGTCTTGCCCGCGCCGTTGGGGCCGATGAGGCTGGTCACCCCGCCCGACCGCACCGCGAAGGACACCCCGGCCAGCGCGGCCACGCCACCGAAGCGCATCGCGAGATCGCGGACCTCGAGATTCGCGGCCGTGCTCATGAGCCCGTCCGGCGGGCGAGGAAGGTCGGCACGATCCCGCGCGGCATGAAGAAGAGGGTGGCGATGAGGAGCAGGCCGTAGAGCAGCATCTGCCATTGCCAGGAGGCGAGGGCGCGGAGGGCTTCGGGCAGCACGGTGAAGATCACCGCGCCCACCACCGGGCCCGCCAGCGTCCCCTTCCCGCCCGCGACCACCATGATGACCATGGTGACGGTATAGGTGAAGAGGAAGACCTCGGGACTGACGAAGCGGGTGTAGTGGGCGTAGAGCCCGCCCGCCGCGCCCGCCATCGCCGCGCTGATCGCCGCGGCAAGGACCAGGTAGAAGGTGCCGTCGATGCCCACCGACTCGGCGAGGGTCTCGTTCTCGCGCAGGGCGACGAGCGCGCGCCCGATCCGCGAGACGACGATGCGCCGGCAGAGCACGTAGGTCGCCACCACCGCGACGAGCACGAGGTAGTAGAACGCGCCCTTGCTGCGGAGGGACAGCTCCGGCAGGCCGGGCAGGGCGACCGCGAGCGCGGGCACGCCGGGGATGCCGAGCGGGCCATTGGTGAGGTCCATCCAGTTCACGCTGACCAGCGAGACTACGCCGGCGAAGCTGATGGTGAGCAGGACGAAGTAGGCGCCGCGGAGCTTCAGGGC
>JBKPDT010000284.1:0-13840 GCA_046728035.1 Candidatus Methylomirabilota bacterium
GTGGCGGCGGTGTCCATCACCATCGCGATGCTGGCGGGCGGCGCGCTCGGGCTCACCGCCGGCTATCTCGGTGGCGCCTGGGACAACGGCATCAACCGCGTGCTCGACGTCTTCTTCAGCGTACCCGGCCTCCTCCTCTCCGTGGGCATCGCGGCGATGCGCGGCCCCGGCGTGAACAGCGCGGTCATCGCCATCGCCATCGTCTACATCCCGCTCCTCGCTCGCGTGATGCGCGCCCCCGTGCTCGCCGAGCGCGAGAAGGAGTACGTCGAGGCCATCCGCGCACTGGGAGCGACCCGCTGGGTGGTGGCCCTCAAGCACGTCCTGCCCAACGTGATCTCGCCGTTCGTCGTGCAGGGCACGGTCGCGTTCTCCCAGGCCATCTTGATCGAAGCGTCGCTCAGCTACCTCGGGCTGTCCGCCCAGCCACCCACGCCCTCCTGGGGCAACATGCTGAACGAGGGGCGCACCTATCTCGAGACCGCCCCCTGGATCTCCGTCTTCCCCGGCATCGCCATCATGGTCGCCGTCCTAGCCTTTAACCTGCTGGGCGACGGCCTGCGCGACGTCCTCGACCCCAACGAGCAGTGATCCCCGCACAGGAGGCCACCCCATGAGCAGCAAGGATCCCGCGTCCCGCGCTTCGCGCCTGAGCCGCCGCCAGCTACTCCAGGCGGGCGGCCTCACCCTCGGCACGCTCGCCCTCGGCCGCACCGCGTTCGGCCAGACCCCGAAGAACGGGGGGACGTTCATCTCGGCCCGGACGACCGAAGCCACCGGCCTCGATCCCCAGCTGGTGCCGGCGTTCTCGCGGAGCGCCCGCTCGCCGATGATGTACAACCAGCTCGTCCGCTTCGAGCCGGACATGACGCCGGTGCCGGAGCTGGCCGAGTCGTGGGAGGTCAGCAAGGACGGCTTGGTCTGGACGTTCAAGCTGCGGCAAGGGGTCAAGTTCCACGACGGGCAGGAGTTCACCTCCGCCGACGTCAAGTTCACCTTCGACCGCCTGTTCGAGAAGTCGCCGGGGAAATCCGACTTCATCGCCGTCGACAAGGTCGAGCCGGCGGGCAAGCACGCCGTCAAGTTCGTCACCAAGGAACCGTTCGCCGGGCTGCTCGCCGCGCTGGGCGGGTTCTGGGGCTTCATCATCAGCGAGGCCGGGATCAAGAAGCACGGCGACCTCAACAAGGCCGCGGTGGGCACCGGCCCCTTCATGCTGGAGGACTGGAAGGTCGAGCAGCAGATGACCCTCAAGCGCAACCCCAGCTACTTCAAAAAGGGACTGCCGCACGTCGACCAGGTGCTCCTGCGCGTCATTCCCGACGAGGCGAACATCGTCGCCGCGCTGCGCACCGGGCAGATCCATCACGCCTTCATCGAGGACAACAAGAACTTCAATCTCCTGAAGGACGAGAAGTCGCTCACCGGCTATCGCTCCTCGCGGCTGGGCTATGACTTCCTCAACATCAATGCCTCGCGCGGCCCGCTCAAGGACGTGCGCGTGCGCCAGGCCATCTCGTGGGCGGTGGACCGCGCCCAGGTGATGCGGGTGGCCGCCTCGAGCTTCGGTCGCCTCACCGCGCCCGCCACCGCGCCGATGAAGCAATGGCAGCTCCCCGAGGACCGATGGATGCAGTACTACCGACCGGACGTCGAGAAAGCCAAGAAGCTGATGGCCGAGGCCGGCCAGGCCGCCGGATTCACCGTGAAGCTCGGCGTGATCCCCACCTTCCCGACCATGGTCTCGGGGGCGCCCGTGATCGCCGCTCACCTCAAGCGCATCGGCATCACCGCCGAGATCGAGAACGTGGAGTACGCGATCTGGATCAAGCGCTGGCAGGCCAAGGATTTCGACATGACCATGAACACCACGCCGGGCTACGCCGACCCCGACACCGCCTTCTTCCGGGCGCTCCACTCCACCAAGGGGCAGAACTGGAACTCCTGGAGCGTGCCGGACCTCGACGCGCTGCTGGAGGAGGGTCGCCGCACCATGGACTTCCGGCGGCGGAAGGAGATCTACGATCGCGTCCAGATCATGATCCTGGAGAACGTGCCGCATCTCTGGCTCTTCTCCGCGGACACCATCGATTTCACCCAGGCTTCGGTGAAGGGCTTCCGGCAGCATCCGACCACGCTGCTCTACGGCTTCGAGGGCATCTGGCTCGACAAGGCGTAGAACCGCGTGACCCGTTATCTGATCGTTCGGCTGTACTCGATGGCTCTGACCCTGGTGGGGCTGACGGTGCTGATCTTTCTCATGCTGCGGCTCATCCCGGGCACCGTGGTGGAGCAGATGATCGGCGTCGATGCCGTCGCCAGCCCCGCCATGGTGGCCCAGCTCAAGGCCTTCTTCGGCCTCGACCAGCCGTGGTACGTGCAGTACGGCCGCTGGGTCGGCCAGCTCCTCCAGGGCGACCTCGGCACCTCGTGGCGCACCGGGAAGCCGGTGGTCGCCCTCATCCTCGAGCGCCTGCCCGTGACGCTCGAGCTCACCTTCTTCGCGGTCGCCTTCGCGCTCGTGCTGGGCATGGCCGCGGGCGTCGTGTCCGCGGTGCGGCGTGACGGCGCGATGGACAACGTCACGCGCGTGGGCACCCTCCTCGGCCTGTCCGTCCCGGTGTTCTGGCAGGGCACCATGCTCATCCTCTTCTTCTCGCTCTATCTCCGCTGGATGCCCCCGGTGGTCTGGGTGGACTTCTTCACGGACTGGCGGCGGAACCTCACCATCATGGCGCTGCCCGCGCTGTGCCTCGGCACCGCGAGCGCGGCCAACATCGCGCGCACCACCCGTTCCTGCATGCTCGACGTGCTGCGCTCCGAGTACATCCGCACCGCCGCCGCCAAGGGCCTGGCCGGTCGGATGGTGGTGCTCAAGCACGCCCTCCGCAACGCGCTCATCCCCATCGTCACGGTGGCGGGGCTGCAGATCGGGATCCTCCTCGGCGGCACCGTGGTCGTCGAGGAGGTGTTCACCCTGCCCGGCATCGGCCGGCTCGTGCTGTGGTCCATCTACCAGCGCGACTATCCGCTCACCCAGAGCACCATCCTCTTCATCGCGCTCCTGTTCATGACCCTGAACCTGCTCGTGGACCTCGTCTACGGTTACCTCGATCCCCGAATCCGCTACAACCGCTGAGCACCGTGCGGTGGGGAGACTGCTATGCGCGCGTCGGTGTTGTTCGAGCAGGGCAAGCCGCTCCGGGTGGAAGAGGTCGAGCTGGAGGCGCCCCGGACAGGCGAGGTGCGCGTCCGCATGACGGCGAGCGGGGTCTGTCACTCCTGCCTTCACGCCGCCGACGGCTCGTGGAAGGGCGTGCCGGTGCCCATCGTGCTGGGCGACGAGGGCGCCGGCGTGGTGGACGCGGTGGGCGCGGGCGTGACCGACCTCCAGGCGGGCGACCACGTCATCCTCTCCTGGGCGCCCACCTGCGGCCGCTGTCACTACTGCGTGATCGGCCGGCCCAACCTCTGCGAGCGCCGGATGCCGGGACGCGGCGTGCTCCCCGACGGGACGAGCCGCATGGCGCTACGCGGCCAGACCGTCTACCAGTACGGGCACGTCGCCACCTATGCCTCGAGCACGGTGGTTCACGAGTCGTGCGCCATCCGCATCGATCCCGCGATGCCGCTCGACCGCGCCGCCCTGATCGGCTGCTCCGTGATGACGGGCGTGGGCGCGGTGCTCAACACCGCCGCTGTCCCCGCCGGGGCCTCCATGGCCGTCTTCGGCGTGGGTGGCGTGGGGCTCAACGTGGTGCAGGGCGGCGCCCTCGTGGCCGCCCACCCCATCATTGCCGTGGATACCGTGGGGGCCAAGCTCGAACACGCCGCCGGCATGGGGGCCACGCACGGGGTAGATGCCTCGCGCGAGGACCCCGCCGCCGCCATCCGCCGCATCACGGGGCGCGGCGCCGACTATGCGTTCGTCGCGGTGGGCGCGACGCGTCCGATCACGCAGGCCCTGGAGGCGCTCGCCCCCGGTGGGGTCTGCGTCCTCATCGGCGTGCCGGAAACCGGCGCGACCATCCCGCTCGACGTGCGCCCGGTGGTGACGGCGGAGCGCCAGATCCGCGGCTCCTCCTATGGCAGCGCGCGCACGCGCGAGGATTTGCCGACCCTCGTGCGCCTCTACCTGGCCGGCCGGCTCCGGATCGACGAGCTCATCAACCGGCGCTACGGGCTCGACGAGGCCAACGAGGCCTTCCGCGCGCTCGCCGCCGGCGAGCTGGCGCGCGGCCTCATCGTCTTCTGAGCCGATGCGGGAGCTCGTCTTCGCCCTCGAGTTCAGGGGCCGGGCGGGGGCGGTGCCCGGCTCGCCCTCGCTCCGCCGGGCGCGCACCACTGCGCCCAGCCAGGCGCTGCGGGCGGTCCTCTCCACGGACGGCGTGGAGGCGAGCGTCGAGCCCCTGGCCGGTGACACCGCCGTGCTCGACTCGCGCGTGGAGCGATTCCCCGACGGCTCGTTCGTCGAGGACGGCACCATCACCTACGGCCGCGCGGGCGCCATCAGCTTCGTCACGGTGGGCCGGGGCCACGTGGGGCCGAGCCCGGTCGCGGGCTGGGTGCGCGGCGCGGTGATCTGGGAGGTGACGGGGGGCGACGGGCGCTTCGCCGATGCTCGGGGGCTCGTGACGTCTTCGTTCAGCGTGAGCCCCGACGGCGACGTGATCGACCATCACGTCGCCCGGATTTACATCCCGGAGTGAGCGCTACTCCCGGTAGACGGCGCGCCAGCCGCTGTCGCCGATCTCGATGCGCTCGACGCGCACGAGGGCCAGGCTTTTCCACGGCCCACCGAGGAGGGTGGCGAGCGCGCGATTCTTGCCGGAATTGCCGGTCTCCTCGTCGGGCTCGAACAGCGACGCCTCCACCAGCGGGATGGCCGCCGGGCTCACCGCCCTGGTCGCCGCCGCCTTCTTGCCCTTGGGCTTGCCCATGAGCTATCCCTCCACGCCCGCGAGGAAGGTCTTCGCCCGCGTGATCAGCGCGGAGTGCTTCTCGAGCCCCGCGTCCACCACGGCCAGCGCCGCCTCGTTGGCCTTGAGCTGCTCGCGCAGGTACGCCTCCGCTTCGGGGCCGCGCGGGTTGAAGCCGGTCACCGCGGCCGTGGGATTGCCCTGGGCACGCTTGAGGGCGCGGATGGAGGCGAGGAGCTGGCCGCGGTAGAGGGTGACGCGGTCGAAGCCGGCCTCGGCGCCGAGAGGGCTGCCCGCCGCGCGGATCACCACGAGCGGCCCGCCGGGAGTCCGCACGCCGAAGAGATCGCAGGGATAGGCCGCCGGCGCGAGCGGGCTCAGGGCGTCGAGCTCGGCGACGAGCTGCTTGGCGTTCGCGTCACCCTTGTCGCCCAGGGCCCTGAGCGTGCCGTAGTCGAGATCGAGCGCCGCCGTCGAGGACAGGCGTACTCCGATGTCGCCGCGGAGCGCGGGGCTCACGCCGCGCTCCAGCACGGCATGCGTGGGCATGGGCGGGCCGAGCACGCCGCCCGGGCCGATGGCCATGTCGAAGCCAAGATAGCCGATCACCAGCGGCCGGGCGAAGTCCTCGGCGAGTGAGATGCTCCCGGACGAGGCCGAGACCACCTTGACGGTGCCGCCGGGGGCCAGGTTGCTCCCGCCCGCGCGCTCCAGCGCCTTCGAGATCATGACGTTGAGCTTGTCGATGTTGCTCGCGTAGGCCTCCAGCGTGTTCTTCTGCGGGTCCGCGCCCGCGTTGGGAACGACGAGGTCCACCGGCTTGGCGGCGCCGCCGGAGAGCGTGGCCCCCGAGCTCTGCGAGGACTGAAGCGAGACGTTGATCCGGCCGGTAATGTAGACGCGCGAGACCACGCGGAGGTAGTTGGTGCGCTGGGGATCGCCCCCGTAGTACTGGAGGAAGGCGCGGTTCTTCTCGGCCCACTGGCGGACGTCGTCGTGGAGGGAGATGGTGTCCACCCCGTAGGTCCGCGCCTCCGCGATGGTGATGGTCCCCTGGGTGGCGTCGCCGCCGAGCAGGCTCAACCCCACCGGGATGCCCTGCACGGGCAGCGCCACGTTGAAGCCGCCACCGCGCCGCGCCGAGAAGGCATAGGTGGGGAAGCTCGCGTTCGGCGCGAGCGTCCAGGACGCCGGCTTGCCCGGCTCCAGCCAGTGCTTGGGCAAGGGATGCTGGGCGTCGCCCGCCTCGAAGGACTGGCGGTAGAAGGTCTCGTAGCCGCGCGGGTCCAGCCGGAAGATCAGGTTGTCGAGGGGCAGGAATCCGCGCTGCCGATACGTCTTGGCCTGCTCGTCCACCGTCACCTGAACGAGGAAGATGTCGCCGGGCTGGAGGTCCTCGGTGAGCGGATAGACGGGAAGGATCTGGCTCGCGCGGATCACCATGGACCAGTCGCGCGCCACGCGCTGCAGCTCGCGATCGCTCACTGCCCGCGCGCATCCCGATGCCGCCAGCGCCAGCAGGATGCAGACGATCACGCGCATGCGTCCCCTCCTCTCGTGCGCCACTCGGCGCGCGCTCAGGTCCCGGCCACCGCTCGACCGCGCACCGCCCGCACCATGTCGGCGTCGAAGGCCTCGCGCACGGGCAGCCCCTCGCGCTCCTGGAACATGCGGAGCGCCGATCTCGTGAACCGCCCGACCACGCCGTCCACCGGGCCCGGGTTGTAGTCGAGATAGAGCAGGTAGGCCTGGATGGCCCGGACGTCGAGGTCCGGCAGGGCCCCCGTCAAGTACTTCTGGTGCGCGGCGCGCAGCCGCTCGTCGTAGGAGTTCTGCGCGTAGGCGGGACCGTTGTAGGCGGCGGCGAAGGCCGGCCAGTTGTGCGCGCGCAGGTGCTTGTCGGCGCCGATGGAGGCGATGAAGCGCGCCATGCCCGCGAGCTGCGCGTTCTCCGACTCCACGAAAGCGGCGACCATGGGCTCGACGTCCGGAAAGCCCGCGGCCTTGAAGTTCTCCCCCATCACCTGCCCCAGCCCCCACGACGCGCTCCGGAGCGCGGCGGCACGGTCGAGCTTCGTCGCCCGGTCGAGGCGGTCGTACTCGCGGGCTCCGCCGCGGTACCCGCCCCACTGCTTGTTGCTGATGTCCGGGGCCTTCGCATCGAACTTTCGCTTGGTCAGCCGGCTGAAGTAGTGCCGCTCGAAGAGGATGAGCGGGCGGCGATCGGCGAGGAAGCCGCAGCCCCGCGTCTCCACCGTGAGGACGGCCCACAGCTCGGCGGCGTGAACGCCGAGCGCGTCACAGGCGGCGGCGACCCCGCTGGAATCCAGCGCCAGGCCCGGGCCCCGAAAGGACGCCATGCCCTATCGCGGGGCGCGCGCCTCCGCGTCTTCGAGCCAGCGCGCGTCGCGCGCGGAGGCCCGACGGGCCAGCCGCCGGCGCAGGAGCCGGGCCGCGTCCTCGTGGCGGCCGAGGCGCAGGTAGGCCACCACCATGGTCTCCTCGAAGATCTCCCACTGGGCGTGGCTGCCGCCCATGCGATGGATCTCGGACTCGACCGGCTCGAAGTGCCGCAGCGCGCCCGCGGGGTCGCCCGCCGCGAAGGCCGCGACCCCCTGCACCAGCGCCAGGCCCACCGGCCCCGCGACCGGGTGTCCCTTGGCGGCGAGCGCGCGCAGGTGGTCCACGAGCGCGGCCAGCGCGCGCTCGTTGCCGCTCGCGGCATAAGCGAGCGCGGCGTGGATGTCGCCGAAGACAAAGCCCGGGCGTGCCACACGCTCGGCGAGCGCGGCCAGGGGCTCCCAGCGCGTCTTGCCCTCGTCGTGGCCGTAGAGCCGGAGCCGCCAGAGGGTCGCCGGGCCGTCCATCACGGCGAGCCGCGGATTCGACGCGGGCTGGATCTCGCGGTCGAAGATCTCGAGCACGCGGTCGATGCGGCCACGGTGCAGCTCGAAGAGCCCGAGATGCCACGCGAGGTGGCAGTGATACGGTGCGCCGCGCTCGTAACTCGCCAGCCAGTCTTCCAGGAAGGCCACCCCGCCGTCGTTGTCCAGCGTCTCGAAGTACACATGCGCAAGGTTGTGACTGGCGTTCGCGTTGCCGGGGTACTGCGCGAGCGAGCGCTCCGACAGGCGTCGCGACTCGTCGAACCGTCCCACCTCGTGGCAGACGAATCCCAGCTCCGACTGGTACCACCAGTCCTCGCCGTAGGCGGGAGCCAGGCTCTCGAGGAACGCCGCGCGGTGCGCCTCACGATCCGGCCGGCCGCTGAAGCCGATGCTGCTGCTCGCCTGCTTCACGAGGAGGGCGTCCCGCGGGAACTCGCGGGCATGCTCCTCGATGAGCGCGAGCCCTCGCGCGGTCTCCCCGCCCACGATGGCGGTGAGCGCCTCCACGTGCTGGCGCTCGCGCCGGCTGGCGTCCCCCACGCGCTCGCGGGCCCGCCCGATGGCGGCCCGCGCCGCCGTCCCGTCGGCCTGAAAGAACGAAAAGAGCGCCATCCCGGCATGTGCCAGCGCGAAGCGCTCGTCGGCGGCCAGTGCCGCGGCGAAGGCGGTCTCCGCCCCGCGCTCGTAAGCGAGCAGGCGATCCATGCCGAGCCCGTACTGCTCGGCGGCGACGGCGGAGGAGGTCGACAGCGGCAGGCCGTAGCGATCGGAGGAGGTCATGGTGAGACCAGTCTCGACGGACACGGGGCCACTTGGCAAGAGCCCTCCCTTCGGGCGACGATGTCCGGGGAGCGCCCCCACGGCGCGCCGCGAACCGGCAGGGGAAAGGACCCGACATGATCACCAAGTTCTCGAATGTGTACGCCGGGCACGTGGATCTGGGCGACATGGGGCAGGACGCCACGCCCGCCAACGAGCGCCGGTACGGCAATGCCCACCTGGCCACGGTCTTCGAGAAGACCGAGGCCATCGCGCGGGTCATGGACGACCACGGCTTCCACACCCTCTGGCTGGCCGAGCATCACTTCCAGCACGAGGGCTACGAGGTCATCCCGAACATCCTGATGGCCGCCGTGCACCTCGGCCACCTCACCTCGCGCCTCCGCATCGGCTGCGGCTTCAACATCACGCCCATGTGGCACCCGCTGCGACTGGCCGAGGACTTCGCCACCGCCGACATCCTCACCCGCGGACGCACCGTGTTCGGCGTTGGAAGGGGCTACCACAGCCGAGAAGTCGAAACCTTCGGCGCCCCCATGCTGGACGCCGAGGCCAACCGCGACCTCTTCGAGGAGCAGGTCGAGATCATCATGAAGGCGTTTTCCTCGGAGTCCTTCTCGCACCAGGGCAAGCACTACACCTTGCCGCCGGCGGTGCCGTATCGCGGCTACGAGCTCAAGGAGATCACCCTGGTGCCGCGGCCGGTCCACTTGCCCGTCGAGACGTGGCAGCCGGTGGTGAGCGCGAGCGCGCGCGGGCTCGACTTCATGCACAAGCACGGGATCAAGGGGCTCATCGGTGGCGGCGCCGCCACCATGGCCGAGAAGTCCATCTACGCCTACCAGGAAGCCGCGCATCGGGCGGGACGGGACTGGAAGCTCGGCGAGGGGTTGAGTCTCGGCATCTTCTACTACCTCGCCGACTCGCGCGAGCGCGGCATCCGCGAGATCAAGCCGTTCTACGAGGAGCACGTGAAGATGTTCGGCCCGCTCGGCTTCGTGCCCGGCATCACGCCTACCCAGCTCGCCGCCTCCACCAAGCGCGGCGGCTGGGATGCCGCGGGCGTGCCGCGGGTCGAGGACTACATGAAGGTAGGCGCGTGGTTCGCGGGCCGGCCCGACGAGCTGGTGGCCTATCTGCGCGAGCTTGAATCGCGCTTCCCGGGCCTCGAGTACGTGCACCTCTCCAACAGCATGGGCACGCCCAAGACGGTCATGGTCGAGCAGCTCGCCTGGCTCGGCAAGGAGGTCATGCCGCACTTCACCGGGCGCCGATAAGGGGCCATTGGCTTCGTTGCCGCCCTTCGGCCGGGCGCTCAACGTATGCGGCATACGCCTCGCGCCCGGCTCTCGGGCGGCGCCTCGCCACTGACCCCTTCTCGCCGCCCGGTGCCGTTGCTGCGACCGGCGGTTAATCCGTGATGGACCGGTAGATCTCGACCTCCGCCGGGCCCTCGGTGAGGCCCTCCTTCTCCCGCCGCTCGCGGTAGGCGGCGAGGTGCGGCGCCTTCCGGTGCAGGTCGAAGGCGGCGTCGTCCTTGTACTGCTCGTAGAAGATGAAGAGGTCGGGGTCCTTGGCGGACCGGTGCGGGCGGTAGACCAGGCAGCCCGGCTCGGCCTTCTTCACCGCTGCCACCTGCTCCTTCAGGAGCGCGGCGAGGGCGTCGCCCTTCCCCCTGGCCGCACGGATCTTCGCTACCACGGTGAGCACGTCAGCCATCGTTGTCTCCTTTACGGGTTCTCCGGGGTATCGCGGTCAGGCGCCGGCGCGGCGGGGCACCCAGCGCACCACGCGGGTGCCGTTGTCCACGCGAAGGCTCACCATGCCCGCGATGAGCAGGAACGCGCACGCCAGGGCGTACATGGCCCCGTAGCCGCCCGTCGATTCGAAGAGCGCGCCCGCGAGCGAGGAGCCCAGCGCCGCGCCGGTCTGGTGCACGAGGAAGATCACGCCGAGGATCGAGCCTACCGAGTAGCGGCCGTAGATACCGGCCACGAGCATGGACGTCATGGACATGGAGCCGGCGATGGTGATGCCGCCGATCGCGGCCACCGCGAGGATGGCGAAGGGCGTGTCGCGGATGAGGAACAGGCACGCGAAGACGGCGGCGCGCCCCGCGTAGATCGTGCCCAGCACCGGGCGCGCGCCGTAACGATCGGCGAGCGCGCCCAGCCCGAGGGTGAAGACGATGCTGGAGGCGCCCAGCACGCCGATGATCCAGGACGCGAAGATGGGCGTGTAGCCGTGGTCGGTGAGCATGGGCACGCCGTGTGACGAGATCAGGCTCATGGAGAAACCGCACGTGAAGAAGGACCCGGCGAGCTGCCAGAAGGCCACCGTCCGCAGCGCCGTGCTCGCGGGCGTGCGCGCGGGCGCTACCGTGGTCGCTCCCGACGGCAGCGCGTCGCCGTCGGGACCGAGCCCCATCGACTCCGGCGTGTCCCGCACCACGAACAGCGCGAGTGGCAGCATCAGGACGAGCACGACCACGCCGATCACGCCGTAGGTGGCGCGCCAGCCGAGCGTCACGATCATCCAGGCGAGGACCGGCACGAGCAGGCTCATGCCGGTCATCGAGGCGCTGCCGAGCAGCGCCACCGCGGTCCCGCGGCGCCGGCTGAACCAGCGCGACACCACCGCATTGGCGACCACCGGTCCGGTGGCGGCGAGGCCGACGGAGGCGAGCACGCCATAGACCAGGGCCAGCTGCCAGAGGTTCTGGCACACGCCCACCAGCGCCAGGGACAGCGCGAGAAGGATCGAGCCGGCGGCGGTGACCAGCCGCGGCCCCACGCGGTCGGCGAGGCTCCCCACCCACGGCATGAACGCCCCGTAGAGGAAGAGGCCGAGCGCGATCACGAGCGAGAACGTCGCCCGGTCCACGCCGAGATCCGCGACCATCGGCTTCAGGAACGGGCCCACCGCGTGCCGGACCCCGGCGGAGATGAACACCATGACCGCGAACGAGATGGTGATCCACCAGCCGTAGAAGATCCGGGGGGAGGAGGACATGGGGTGCCTCCGACTATAGCAGAGGCGTACGCAGGGACGCGGCCGCCAGCGCCGGCCGGCGCACCAGCGTGATCGCGAGCGGGCCGAAGGTGAGCACCGCGCCCACCGCGTTCAGGATTGCGAACCCCCAGATCCCGAGGATCATGCCGCCCACCGCCGAGCCCAGCGCGCCCATGAGCCCCATCAAGAGGTCGGCGAGCCCCTGGATGGAGGCCCGCTCGACCGGCGCCAGCGCGTCGGTGAGGAGCGCGCTCCCCGCCACGAACGCGAGGTTCCAGCCGATGCCGTTCACGAAGAGGCCCAGGATGACGAGCACGCCGTTCGTCCCCGGCGCGAGGCCGGCCAGCGCCACCGCGCCGATCAGGATGAGGGCGCCGAGCCCGATCATCGGGAGCCGGCCGAAGCGATCGCTGAGCCAGCCGGACAGGGGCGACGTCACGTACATCCCCGCCAGGTGAAGCGCGACCGCGATGCCGATCGTGCCCACCGGGTGCCCTTGATCGTGGAGGTAGAGGGGCGAGGTGGACGTGGTCGCGATCATCACGAACTGGCTCGCCATCAGGGCGGTGAGCGCGATCTGCACGCGGAGGTCGCCCAGGAGCTCGCCGAAGCGCCGTGCCGGCGCCCGGGGTGCGGGCCCGCTCGCCCGCGACCCCACCGCCGCGTCCTGCTCCCGTGCGATGGCGAGAGGGTCCGGCCGCAGGAAGGCCACCACCAGCAGCGCGGCCACGCCGTATCCGGCCACGCTCACGAGGAAGGCGCTCGCCGCGGAGGTGATCCCGAGCCACGCGCCCGCGCGGAGGGCGGGGTCCATCAGGTTCGGCCCGATGATGGAGCCGGCGGCGGAGCCCCAGACGATCAACCCCATGGCCCGCCCGCGCTGGGCCGCGGGCGTGATGTCCGCGGCGGCGTATCGCGCGAGCAGGTTCGACGTGCTCGCGACGCCGAACAGCGCCATGCCGATCAGCATCACCGTGAAGCTGCTCACCATGACGCCCAGCATGCCGATGACCGCGCCCGCTACCGCGAGGCCGTAGCCCAACGCGAGCCCCGGCCGTCGGCCCGCGCGGCCCATGAAGCGCGCCAGCGGCCAGCTCGCGAGCGCGGTGCCCAGCGCGCCCACCCCCACCGGCAGCCCGGACCACGTGTTCGTCCCGGTGATGCTGGCGGCGAGGATGGCGCCGACCGCGAGGCTCATCGAGTGGCCGGTGCTCCCGCACACCTGGGCCACGAAGAGCGTGGTCATGAGCTTGAAGCGGCTGCGGATGATCAGGAGGCCACCCACCCGTACCAGCGATGACTGGGCCGCGGCCCCTCGTCCAGATACGCCATCTTGATGCGGCTCAGGTAGTCCTTGGGGATCTCGTTCCGCTTTTCGTTGACGTCGACGCCGAAGAGGCGGGCGGCATTGAGCCCGAAGATCTGCTCCTTCCCCGCGCGCGTGAGCGGGGCGTAGCCGTGCTTGTCGACCAGCGCCTGGGGAAGCTCGAAGCGGCGGAAGGCCTCGATCTGCCACTGCGGCGTGCCGTACCAGATGGAGTCCGTGCCCCAGAGCACGTGGTCGACGCCGAATGCCTCGATCACCTGGCCGAGGAGATGCGCGCAGGCCGTCGGGTTGGTGGTGACGAGCTGGCCGAAGGTGGAGCCCAGCTCCATGTGGATGTTGCGGAGGGCCGGCTCCTTCTTCTTCATCTGGCAGAACTCGGTGGTCCACGGGACGTCGGCCCCCTGCCCGGTCCCCGCGACGGACTGGAGCCCCGCGTGGTAGGCGATGAAGTCGAGATCGGGGAAGTCCCGCGCCGCCTTGATCATGTCCCGCGGATGGTTGTAGTCGGCGACGGGGCCGAGAGGAAGGCCCTTGTGCAGGCATATCCGCTTGACGCCGAGCCGGCGCGCCCGCTCGAGCATGGGATAGGCGATCTTCTCGTCGTCCACGAACCAGCCGCGGTTAAAGCCCTGCGGCGCGGCGCCCGTATACCCCTTCCACGCGTCCACCTTGAGGGTGGCGGCCTGCTGGTCCATGAAGTCGAGATCGGCCTGGCCGAGCTGGGGGGTGATGAGCCCGTGCGCGAACATCCGGCGCGACTGGGTCACGCGGTTGATCTCGTCCCGGATATGCGTCATCTCCTTCGGCGGCACCACCGCTTCCTGCGGATAGGGGCCGGGGGGCGTGGAGATGAGGCCGATGGCGGTCTCGCTGTCGAGGAACACCTCCTTGATCATGTTCCCCCACGACAGGTC